>NZ_JBRJHH010000018.1:0-61371 GCF_053628915.1 Pseudoalteromonas sp. MBR-15 | reverse complement strand
GAAGACTTAAAACCGAAGTTTTACTTAACTCTCTGCTACGTTGTTCAGCGTCTTTCGTTGCTGCCCGCCGTGTCAGTGGATGCGCATTATAGGGATTATCTGGAGGCCGTCAACGCTTTATTTCAGTTTTATTTAATTAATTTCAATTTTGTACAATAACCATACAAATAAAGGGCTGCAGGAGTGTTTCAGCTCAAAAATCAGTCACTTTTATGTTCATTAAAGGGCAAATGAAAAAGCGATATACTTTAAAATAAGTCTATCGCTTTTATTTTACTAGTTGGATTACTTAGTGGAAATTTCCCACACAGCGATTGAGCCCGAAATTTCATTACCTACGACAAGTAATGCTTCATTCGTTGCACTTTGTTCTGCAGGTATAAATGCCATCCCCTCAGGGGCAAGATCACCGGTTATTTCTGCACTGGCTTCTAAGCCACGGTTAAAAAAGTAATCTTGGAATGTCACATTGTATGGATTTGTTATATCAAACACCATAATGCCACCCATACGCTCTAAACCAATAAATGCAAATGTACGCTCGCCAATAGTACCCAGTGCTAATGCTTCTGGTTCAGCCCCTTTGTCATCTGAGCGGGTATCACCGGCATTTTCATCTTCATTATTGTTAAATGCTTCGCCGTGAACTGATGCGGTAATACGTGAAATTTGGTCACCAGAATCAAAAACCACCATGCCATTACTATCCCAAATAGAAAATGAGCGGGCTCCGTATGCATAGAGTGACTCGTATTCACCATCATTATCTTCATCACCTTTAACTGTGGTCACTTTTAGGCGGCCAATATCAGTGTTGTCGTTGTTCAGGTAATCAAAATTGCTTGCCAGCGTTAAGTCTTTAGCTCTAGTTTCATCTATATAAGATAAGCAGCCATCATCTTCATCATAGTCAAGACCACCTTTTGCTATACAATCAGCTTCGTCGGCTGTGTCAAAGAAGTATTCTCGTGCATCGCCTTCGTTAGCTGTAACGATGAAATTTGCACCTTTCCAGCTGAAACTAGCGATAGTATCGGGTTGATACATACCATATAAGCCTGGGTATGATTTAAAGTTCACCCCTCCATCTTTATCTGATGCATCAATGAGTAAATTAGACCAGTCTTTGAAGCCTAACCCTTTTAGCTCTAAGCTATTATTTTCCAAATTAACGATAGCCAGGGCATTATTTTCTTGTAGTGAAACGTAGGCAAACTTATTGTCTTTAGAGATGCTGATGTACTCAGGCTCTAAATCCATAGCTACGGTTGTATTAATTAGCTTGCCGTTGATTGTACGACCTGTCGGATTAGCAAAAACAATCCCTAATTCTTCAAGCTCTGCTTGTTTATCGTTATAGGCTGCGAAGGTGATGCTAATAGCAGTGTCAGCAATCACGCCATCATTGATGTTAATGATGCTAATTGAGCCTTCAGGATCAATACTGTAATCCCCATTCGGTTCGCCTTCGTTTGCAACCAGTACTTTATTACCATCATGGCTAAAGGTAACCATGTCGGGCAGGGCGCCTACAGATACATTCTTAATAAACTGAGGCTCGTCGCCACTAATATCATAAAATGCGATAAGCCCCGCATCACCCGTTGTTTTTGCAGCCATAGCTACAGCAAGTAATTCGTTATTTTCATCGATGGCGATACTGTTTGCATCACCCTCACTGTGCTCATTAAGAGACACGGTAATTGCAGAGGCCAAATTAGTGCCGTTTACAACGCCTTCGTTATCCTTTACGAGCGCAGCTCTGTCAAAGCTATCAGCCGGAATGATATTAACCACAGCAGAATCACCCGAACTATTAATTGCAAAAATTCTTTTTTTAGCCGCTTGATAGGCCACAATCTCTGCGGCACCTTCTGGGCTTTGTGCATTTAATACTGCACGGCCAATAAGATGAATATTTAAAGCTGAATGTGCATTAGTGCCATTAACACCATCTTGACCTGCGGGACCTTGCTCACCTTGTAAACCATCTTTTCCATCATCTCCCTCTAATGAGCAACCCGTAAGAATAGACAACAGTGACAGAGCAAGCATTGATCTTTTTAACATTATTATTTTTCCTTTGTGTTGTATTTACTACATAACAACACACAGGCATGACAACAATATGGCAGTTTTATGTGAACAAAATCCGGGCATAAAAAAAGCGAGTGTGAACTCGCCTTTTTCAATTAGGTATAATGCAGCTTACTGTTTTTTAACAGGGCGCTTCCAACCACTGAGATTACGCTGTTTACCACGCGCTACCGCCAGTTGTTCATCTTCAACAGTATTAGTGATCACAGAGCCCGCACCAATCGTTGCTGTTGAACCAATATTCACAGGAGCGACAAGCGATGAGTTTGAACCAATAAAGGCGTTATCACCGATGATGGTTTTTGATTTATTTACACCGTCGTAGTTACAGGTAATGGTACCCGCACCAATATTTACCTTTTCGCCGATTTCAGCATCACCTAAATAAGTAAGGTGGTTTGCTTTTGAGCCCTTACCTAAGCGGGTCTTTTTCATTTCGACAAAATTACCAATGTGAGAATCTTCTTCCATAATGGCACCAGGACGCAGTCGTGCAAATGGACCTAAAGTACATTTAGTCGCAACAGTTGCTTCTTCGACTAATGAATTGGCTTTAATAATAACGTTATCACCAATGGTGCAGTCTTTAAGTACGCAATTAGGACCTATTTGTACATTATTACCCAGTGTTACTTTACCTTCAAAAATAACATTAACATCAATAAGTACATCTTCACCCGTTGTTACTTCACCGCGTACATCAATGCGTGCAGGGTCGGCAAGGGTGGCACCGTTTAACATCAGCTCCTCGGCTTGCCATGCTTGATAAGCACGCTCAAGTGCCGCTAGTTGTACACGGTTGTTTGCGCCTTCAACTTCCATTGGATGCTCAGGTTGTGCAGAGGTGATTTCAACGCCTTCACTGTGAGCCATGGCAACAATATCTGTTAGGTAGTATTCACCTTGAGCATTGTTATTCGATAGGTTACTTAACCAACGTTTCAGTAATTCACCATTGGCAGCCATAATGCCAGTGTTGATTTCTTTAATCGCTAATTGCTCAGCGGTCGCATCTTTTTGCTCAATAATACCGACTAATTTGCCATTTTCACGCAGCATACGCCCATAACCAGATGGGTCGTCTAATGTTACTGTTAATACTGCAAGTCCGTTTTTAGGCGTAACAGCAAGTAACTTTTCTAACGTCGCACGTTTTGTAAGGGGAACATCACCGTATAAAATCAACACGGTATCATCATCAGCGATATGCTCTTTAGCGACCGCGACAGCATGGCCAGTACCAAGCTGTTCTTCTTGTAGCACCCAATTTACTTGATTATGAGAAAGGGCGGCTTGTAATTGTTCGCGACCGTGACCATAAACTAAGTTGGTCTCACGTGCACCTAAGGCCGTGGCATTATCAATTACATGTTGCACCATCGGCTTTCCAGCCACTTTATGAAGCACCTTTGGGAGTGCTGAACGCATACGAGTGCCTTTACCCGCAGCGAGAATAACGGTTGTCAGAGACATTAAAACAATATCCTTCTTTCTTTGTTTTAGTTGAGCTGTTAATGAGTGTAATAAGTAAGTCAACCTTGGTTAGGTAAGTCACGTCATGTGCAAATACTCAATCCTAATAAAGAGGACTGAACCTTAGATGAAATACTTATTCACATTTAATACACCACATTGTAACGGGCTTTGATGAAGGATATAAGTACTAAACGAAGAATAGGGCGCTTTAAACGAGTTTACTTATACCATTGTGCTTAATTAAGAGGTCTAAAATAATACTTAATCACTCAAAATGATTAATAAGTATTGCGGATTGGTAATACATAAATATTGAGTAAATTACAGGCACAAAAAAGCCCACATTAAGTGGGCTTTTACAAAACCGAGTAGGCTTACTTTTTGCGTAATTGTTGAATTACGCGAAGTTGAGCGATTGCTTCAGCAAGTTGCACTGCAGCTTGTTGATAATCTAACTCAGCAGTTGACGTATTCGCCATTTGCTCTTCAGCATCACGTTTCGCTTTTTCAGCCGCTTGCTCGTCCAGATCTTCACCACGTACTGCTGTATCAGCAAGAATCGTAATACGATCAGGTTGAACTTCTAGCGTACCGCCAGCAACATACATCACGTCTTCGTGACCAAATTGCTTAACTAAACGTACCATACCAGGTTTTAGGGCAGTTAATAATGGAGCGTGGCCATAGTTAACACCAAGGTCACCTTCACTACCACTTACTTGAATCGATTCAACCAGACCAGAGAACAAGCTCTCTTCTGCGCTTACTACGTCAAGATGTACAGTCATAGCCGCCATACTACCCTCCTAATTACATGCTTTTGGCTTTTTCTTGAGCTTCTTCAATAGAGCCAACCATGTAGAACGCTTGCTCTGGCATATCATCAAACTCACCGTTTAAGATACCTTTGAAGCCAGCAATTGTGTCTTTAAGTGACACGTATTTACCAGGCGCGCCTGTAAATACCTCAGCAACGAAGAACGGCTGAGATAAGAAACGCTGGATTTTACGTGCACGAGATACAACTTGCTTATCTTCGTCAGAAAGCTCGTCCATACCTAGGATTGCGATGATGTCTTTCAGTTCTTTATAACGTTGAAGAACTGTTTGAACGCCACGCGCTGTATCGTAGTGCTCTTGACCAATTACTAATGGGTCAAGTTGACGTGAAGATGAATCAAGTGGGTCTACCGCTGGGTAGATACCAAGTGACGCGATATCACGAGAAAGTACTACTGTTGCATCTAAGTGAGCAAACGTTGTTGCTGGAGATGGGTCAGTTAAGTCATCCGCAGGTACGTATACCGCTTGGATTGATGTGATTGAACCCGTCTTAGTTGATGCGATACGCTCTTGAAGTACACCCATTTCTTCAGCAAGTGTAGGCTGGTAACCTACCGCTGATGGCATACGACCTAGAAGTGCTGATACCTCTGTACCCGCTAGTGTATAACGGTAGATGTTATCAACGAAGAAAAGTACGTCACGACCTTCGTCACGGAACTTCTCTGCCATCGTAAGACCTGTTAACGCTACGCGTAAACGGTTACCCGGTGGCTCATTCATTTGACCGTATACTAGTGATACTTTATCTAGTACGTTTGAGTCGTTCATCTCATGGTAGAAGTCATTACCCTCACGTGTACGCTCACCAACACCTGCGAATACTGAGTAGCCGCTGTGCTCGATTGCGATGTTACGGATAAGTTCCATCATGTTTACGGTTTTACCTACACCGGCACCACCGAATAAACCAACTTTACCACCTTTAGCGAATGGACATACAAGGTCGATTACCTTGATACCCGTCTCTAAAAGTTCAACTGAACTTGATTGTTCTTCATAAGAAGGCGCTGCACGGTGAATAGACATACGCTCTTCTTCACCAATTGGACCAGCTTCATCAATAGGGTTACCAAGTACGTCCATGATACGACCTAGTGTCTTCGTACCTACTGGAACGTGGATTGGCTGACCTGTACCTTCTACTGATGTACCACGACGTAAACCGTCAGTAGTACCAAGTGCGATACCACGTACCACACCGCCACCTAGCTGTTGTTGAACTTCTAAAGTTAAACCCGCTAAGTCGCCATCTGTTACTTTTAGTGCGTCATATACGGCTGGCACGTTGTCTTGTGGAAATTCGATATCCACAACGGCGCCGATAATTTGGACGACCTTACCTAAACTCATGTCTATTCCTCTCATTAAACTTTGCCGAAGCGTTAAACTGCTGCCGAGCCGCCAACAATCTCACTGATTTCTTGTGTGATTGCAGCTTGACGAGCCTTGTTATAAACAAGCTGTAACTCATCCATAAGGTCGCCAGCATTATCAGTTGCAGCTTTCATTGCAACCATACGGGCAGCCTGTTCAGAGGCAGCGTTCTCAACTACACCTTGGTATACTTGAGACTCAATAAAGCGTACTAACAGAGCTTCTAAGATAGCTTCTGGGTTTGGCTCATATAAGTAATCCCAAGAATGTTGAGATACTTCTTCTTCAGCTTTTGGCAAAGGGAGTAACTGATCGATTGTTGGCTCTTGCTTCATCGTATTAACGAACTTGTTAAATACGACGTATAAGCGGTCAATTTTGCCTTCAGAGTATGCATCTAGCATCGTTTTTACAGGACCAATAACGTCTTGTAATGAAGGTGTATCTCCTAAGTTCGCCTTTTTAGCGACTAACTTACCGCCGAAACGTTGGAAAAAGCCTGCTGCTTTGCTACCTAAAGTAGTAAATTCAGCATCAACGCCTTTTTCTTTCCACGCTTTCACGTCTAGGGCAACTTTTTTGAACTCGTTAGAGTTCAAGCCACCACATAGACCACGGTCAGTAGAGATAACAATATAACCAACTCGTTTTACTTCACGCTCTTCTAAAAAAGGGTGAGTAAAATCAAGATTTGCTTGAGCAACACGACCAATCACTTTGCGTAAGTTTTCAGCGTATGGACGGCTTGATGCCACACGTTCTTGCGCCTTTTTCATTTTAGACGCAGCAACCATTTCCATTGCGCTGGTGATCTTTTGAGTATTCTTGATACTCCCGATCTTGCTTTTAATCTCTTTTCCGCTGGCCATGACTCTCTCTCCGAATCAGGTGGGCTTTAGTTGCCTAAAGCTCACCATTCATAACTAAATTACCAAGTTTGCGTCGACTTGAACTTCTCTAGAAGTTCTTTAAGTTGCGCTTCAATCTCAGCGTTGTAGTTACCAGTTTCATTGATTTGAGCCATTAGCTCTGCGTATGTGCTGTTTGCATAAGAAATTAAGCCCGCTTCAAAGTCACCGATTTTCGCGATTTCGATGTCTTTTAGGTAGCCTTTTTCAGCTGCGAATAGCGACAGAGACATTTCAGCAACAGACATTGGTGCGTACTGTTTCTGCTTCATTAGCTCTGTTACGCGCTCACCATGCTCTAATTGAGAACGTGTTGCATCGTCAAGGTCAGACGCGAACTGCGAGAACGCAGCTAATTCACGGTACTGAGCTAACGCTAGACGGATACCACCACCTAGTTTCTTAACGATTTTAGTTTGCGCTGCACCACCAACACGCGATACCGAGATACCAGCGTTAACAGCTGGACGGATACCTGAGTTGAATAAGTCAGTTTCTAAGAAAATCTGACCATCGGTGATAGAGATAACGTTTGTCGGTACGAACGCAGAAACGTCGCCGCCTTGAGTTTCAATGATTGGCAATGCCGTCAGTGAACCTGTTTTACCTTTCACTTCACCATTAGTGAACTTCTCAACGTAATCAGCGTTTACACGTGATGCACGCTCTAGAAGACGAGAGTGAAGGTAGAATACGTCACCTGGGTATGCTTCACGGCCTGGTGGACGCTTAAGTAGTAATGAGATTTGACGGTAAGCAACAGCTTGCTTAGATAAATCATCATATACGATTAATGCGTCTTCACCACGGTCACGGAAGTATTCACCCATAGTACAACCAGCAAATGGTGCTAGGTACTGAAGTGCCGCAGATTCAGAAGCCGATGCAACCACAATAATTGTGTTTTCAAGTGCACCGTGCTCTTCTAATTTACGTACTACGTTAGCAATTGTAGATGCTTTTTGACCAACCGCTACGTACACACACTTAACGCCTGTGTTCTTTTGGTTGATGATTGCATCGATAGCTAAAGCAGTTTTACCTGTTTGGCGGTCACCGATTACAAGCTCACGCTGACCACGACCAACTGGGATCATCGCATCGATAGATTTATAACCAGTTTGAACTGGCTCATCTACTGATTGGCGCTCGATTACGCCTGGTGCGATTTTCTCAACAGGTTCAAAACCGTCGTTATCTAAAGCGCCTTTACCATCGATAGGGGCACCTAGAGTGTTAACAACACGACCAAGTAGACCACGACCAACAGGAACTTCTAAAATACGACCAGTTGATTTAACTTTTACGCCTTCTTTAAGGTCTGCGTATGGACCCATAACTACTGCACCTACTGAGTCACGCTCAAGGTTTAGTGCGATAGCATAACGGTTGCCAGGAAGCTCAACCATCTCACCTTGCATACAGTCAGCTAGACCGTGGATGCGGATGATACCGTCAGTAACAGATACGATAGTACCTTCGTTACGAGCTTCACTTACAACTTCGAACTGCTCAATACGTTGTTTGATCAGATCTGAAATTTCAGTGGAATTAAGTTGCATGCTCTTTTTCCCAATTACGATTGTAGTGATGTAGCTAAGCGGGCTAACTTGCCGCGTACTGAGCCGTCAATTACAGTGTCACCCGCCTTAATAATAAGGCCGCCAACAACTGTAGCGTCTTCACTACAATTCAGCTTAACTTTGCGTGCGAAACGTTTTTCAAGTGCCGCTACCAATGTTGCTTGCTGCTCGGCAGAAAGCGGTGTTGCAGAAACCACGTCTACGTCGGTTTCTTTATCGTAATCCGCTTTTAATTCAGCGAATAACTCTGCAACAGCAGGCAGTGCAACTAAACGACCATTTTCAGCCATTACCTTAACTAGGTTTTGGCCTTGTTCGTTGAGCTGCTCTGCACAGATCTTAATAAAAAGACCTGCTTTTTCAGTAGCAGTAGGCAATCCAGCTAGCGCAGCAGCGGCTTGCTCATTGCTGGCAACTTGGCCAGCAAAGAACAGCATGTCGTTCCAACTTTCAACAGTGCCTTTTTCAACAGCAAGTTCAAAAGCCGCTTTAGCGTATGGGCGAGCGATAGTAGCCAATTCAGACATGCTCATACCCTCCTAATTACAGCTCAGCGACAAGTTTTTCAACGATGTCACTGTGTGCGGCTTGATTGATTTCGCGCTCTAGAATCTTCTCAGCACCAACCACGGCCAGAGTTGCTACTTTCTTACGTAGCTCTTCTGTTACACGGTTACGCTCTGCTTCGATTTCAGAGTGCCCTTGAGCAATAATTTTTTCACGCTCTTGTTGACCACGAACAGTTTCTTCGTCAACGATAAGCGTGGCACGCTTTTTAGCTTGTTCAATGATATCAGCCGCTTGAGCTTTTGCCTCTTTAAGCTGCTCAGCAGCTTTCTTTTGCGCAAGTTCTAAGTCTTTTTCGGCTCTATCAGAGGCAGCTAAACCATCTTCGATTTTCTTCTGGCGAGCTTCAATTGCACCATTTAGTGGTGGCCATACGTATTTCATACAGAAAAGTACGAATACCGTAAATGCAATTAATTCACCGATAAGAGTGGCTGTTAAGTTCACGACCGCTCCTCCTTAAAATAGTAAGCTGTTCAAAAAATAATATTAAAGTACGAACAACAATACCATTGCGATACCAACACCGATCATAGCTACGGCATCGATTAGACCAGCAAGGATGAACATCTTAACTTGTAGTGAAGGTGCAAGCTCTGGTTGACGCGCACATGCTTCTAGGAATTTACCACCCATGTTACCGAAGCCGATAGCAGTACCGATTGCACCGAAGCCGATAAGTAGAGCAACAGCGATATACTTAAGACCAATCATTAGTTCCATTTTTTTCTCCAAAGTTTCAATTGTAAATTAAAATTAAATTTTAAAAGTGTAAAAATTAGTGATTATCTGAGCTTGCCATGCTTAGGTAAACGATTGTAAGCATCATAAATACGAATGCTTGCAGCACGATTACTAAGATGTGGAATACAGCCCAAATAAAGTGCAACGGTAGTTGCATTAAACCAACAGCGCCGATCAAGATGAAAATCAACTCACCAGCATATAAGTTACCGAATAAACGCAGTGCTAACGAGAACGGCTTAGCAACTAAAGCGATTGTTTCTAGTAATAAGTTACATGGGATTAAGAACACCATTGCTAGCTTGTTTTTAGAGCTAAATGGGTGCAGTGTTAGTTCCGCTAAGAAACCGCCAATCCCTTTGATTTTAATTGCGTAACCGATCATCAGAATAAATACACCGATTGCTAACGCAGCAGTCATATTGATGTCTGTTGTCGGTACAATTTTCATGTATACGTCGTGAGAGTCCATACCAAATGCTTGCTCACCAACGAAGCCAGCGAATGCAGGTAGGAAATCAACCGGGATCAAGTCCATTAAGTTCATTAAGAACACCCAAACGAAAATCGTTAGAGCTAATGGAGCAATTAAACTACTTTTGCCGTGGTAAGTATCGCGTACGTTGTCGCCAACGAATTCAACGATCATTTCAATGAAGCATTGAAATTTACCAGGTACACCGGTATTTGCTTTTTTAGCGGCACTACGGAAGATCCATAAAAATACAAGACCTAAACCGATTGACCATGCGAGGGTATCTATGTTCCATGTCCAGAAGCCACTGTCCGCACAAGCTTTATTGAAGGCTAGACCAGCGTCGGTCGAGCACATCTTAGCATTGGTTAAGTGGTGCTGAATATGGCTTGATAGAGTTACTTCTTCTGCAGCCATGTTATATCCCAAAAGTTAATGATTAAAAAAAACGGGTGCGAACAATCCGCTAAATAACACCAATACATACACACAAAAAAACGGTAATAAAACGACCGTGTAAGACTTCAGTATCAGTGCAAACAACACAATTGTTAGCATAAATTTTAATCCGTTGCCGCGCTTTAGCGAGGCATACACTTGATTTGTCCGACTTGCACCCATATATCTGAATGCATAAACGACAAATACAAAATTAGGGAGTAGTGCAACAGCTCCGCCAGCAAGCGCTGACTGGCCGGCATTGACTCCCCAACCTACAAAAACAATTACTGCAGCGATTATCGCTACGATACCCTGAAGACAAATTAATTTAAATGCGGCAAGCCTATATGGCTTTGCTAACCTATTAGTCACGTTTTATTAACCTTAAGAACGTTCATATTGTCAGGGTATGAAAACTGGCGAAATTATACTGATTCCTACCAGTTTTGCAACTTGAGTCGACCCTTTGTAGCGCAAAAACACCACAAATGTCTCTTTTTGGACATGTTATTAATTAATGACGGGAATAGTCTTAATTTATACGGCTTAAAATGCCATCTAACTCATCAAAGCTTGTGTACGAAATAACCAGCTTGCCTTTGCCTTTTTTGTTGTAGTTAATTTCTACTTTAGCCCCTAAGTTCTCGGCAAGTTTTTGCTCTAACTGTTTGACATCTGGATCTTTTTCGAGCACTTCTTTTTGAGGTGCTGGTTCTAAAATTGAACGAACAAGCTTTTCAGTTTCACGCACAGTTAACGCTTTTGCGACAGCTAATCGCGCCGCATCTGACTGCGCTTCACCTTCAAGTGCTAATAAACAACGTGCATGACCCATTTCAATGTCGCCATGCTCTAACAGTATTTTAACATCTTCGTTAAGATTATTTAGGCGTAGTAAATTAGTCACTGTGGTACGAGATTTACCAACAGCTTCGGCCACTTGCTGATGAGTAAGCTCAAACTCATTCAATAAACGATTAAGTGCAATGGCTTCTTCCATTGCATTTAAATCTTCGCGTTGAATATTTTCAATAAGTGCAATAGCAACAGCCGCTTCATCAGGTACGTCTTTGATAATACAGGGTACGCTATCTAATTTAGCTAATTGAGCAGCACGCCAACGACGTTCACCAGCAATAATTTCGTATTTATTTGCACCAATAGGGCGCACAACAATAGGTTGAATTATGCCTTGCGCACGAATCGAGCTTGCAAGCTCTTCCAATGCTTCTTCAGACATGTCTTTACGTGGTTGATATTTACCTGACTGTAAAAACTCAATCGCTAATTTTTGCAGTTCACCTTTATTTTGCTCTGCCACGGCATCTGATACAGGCTCTGTTGTTACTGCATTTTGTTGCTGATTATCTGCACTTGGGGCAGGTTTTGATGAACTTAATAAAGCGTCGAGTCCTCGGCCTAAACCGCGTTTTTTAGCAGACATGTTATTTTTTTACCTCAAAGTTAGGCTACTGCTGAAGATGTTTTCTCTTTTCTACGTAACATTTCACCGGCAAGGGCTAAGTATGCTTTTGCACCACTTGATGCGCGGTCATAATACATGGCAGGGGCACCAAAGCTCGGCGCTTCTGCTAAACGGACATTACGTGGGATAACGGTACGATAAACTTTATCGCCAAAATGTTGTTTTAATTGTTCAGATACGTCATTTGCAAGGCGATTACGCGGATCATACATGGTGCGTAAAATACCTTCAATTGTTAACGCCGGATTGACCAACTTCGACAGCTGAGTAATGGTGTCCATTAATGCAGTTAAACCTTCAAGGGCATAATACTCACATTGCATAGGCACTAAAATAGAATCAGCTGCTGCCATCGCATTAACCGTTAGCATATTCAGTGAAGGTGGGCAGTCAATAAAAATGAAATCGTATTGGTCTTGCACTTTTTCAAGGGCATTACGTAAACGCACTTCACGGGCAAATAATTCCATCAATTTAACTTCAGCTGCTGTGACATCGCCATTAGCTGCAATTAAATGATATTCACCTGACGTTTCTTTATTGATTACTTCTTCGATTGGGGTTTCTTCTATCAATAAGTCATAAATAGTTGCAACGTCACCGTATTTATCGACACCGCTGCCCATGGTCGCGTTCCCTTGTGGGTCAAGATCGATTAATAACACTTTACGCTTTGTCGCGGCCATAGAAGCCGCAAGATTTACAGCGGTGGTTGTTTTACCAACCCCCCCTTTTTGGTTTGCTAATGCGATGACTTTTGCCACAGTGCTCTGATCCCTAGTCTTTAGATAGAATAATTAAATGCCTTTGCGCATCTAACTCAGGTACTTCCAAGCTAATTTTTTCGTCAAACTTTATACCCGCTGGTAATGAGTCAAGTTCGTCGCTCGGAAATACACCTTTTAAGGCGATAAATTTACCCGAATGATCAATCAAGTGCGAACACCAGTCAACCATATCTTGCAAAGAGGCGAATGCACGACTTAATACACCATCTAATTTAACACTTGGTTGATATTCTTCAACTCTAGACTGTACTGGGGTTACATTTTCAAGACCCAGTGCGTGTTTTACCTGCATCAAAAAGCGTACTCGCTTACCTAAACTATCTAACAAAATAAATTGTGTGTCAGGTAAAGCAATGGCTAATACGATACCCGGTAAACCCGGACCGGTGCCAACATCAATGTAATGTTTGCCTTTTAGGTGTGGCGCAACAACTAAGCTATCCATAATATGCTTAATCATCATCTCTTCAGGTAAGCGCACCGATGTTAAATTGTACGCTTTATTCCACTTGTCTAATAATTCAACATACTGAACGAGTTGCTGCTGTTGTTTTTCTGTTAGCGCAATATCAGTTTGCGCTAACAGTGACGTTAATTGTTGTTGTAACACTGTATTCCTTACCAACTACGCAGTCTTACGTAGTAAGCCTTGCTTTTTCAGATACACTAATAATAGCGAAATAGCAGCAGGGGTGATACCTGAAATACGTGACGCTTGACCAATTGTGTCTGGACGACTATCTGTTAATTTAGCAACAACTTCATTTGATAAACCAGAAACCGTTGAGTAATCAAAGTCTTTTGGTAATACAGTTTGCTCATGACGCAATTGTTTATTGATCTCATCTTGCTGACGAGCAATGTAGCCTGCGTATTTTGTATGGATCTCAACTTGCTCAAGCGCAGCTTGGTTATTAAATTCAGATCCTAATCCTTCAATGGCCATTAAATCGTTATAACGAATTTCAGGGCGACGGATCAGATCCTCTAAACTCGCTTCACGCGTCAGTGGCGTTTTTAATAATGCGTTTACTTGATCAACCGCAACATGATCCTTATGGATCCACGTTTCTTTTAGGCGTTGCGATTCTTTCTCGATAATCTCCATTTTTTCATTAAATGCAGCCCAACGAGCATCATCAACCAAGCCTAATTCACGGCCTTTTGCAGTTAAACGAATATCAGCATTATCTTCGCGAAGTAATAATCGGTATTCAGCACGGCTGGTAAACATACGGTAGGGTTCTTTTGTACCTAGCGTCGCTAAATCGTCAATTAATACCCCTGTGTATGCTTCATCACGACGCGGAGTCCAAGGCTCTTTGCCTTGTACTTGCAATGCGGCGTTCATACCAGCAATCAACCCTTGAGCACCCGCTTCTTCATAGCCCGTGGTGCCATTAATTTGGCCAGCAAAGAATAATCCGTTAATAAATTTAGTTTCTAATGATTGTTTCAAATCACGAGGGTCAAAGAAGTCATATTCAATTGCGTAACCAGGACGACAAATATGTGCGTTCTCAAAGCCAGTAATTGATTGCACAATTTCAAGCTGAACATCAAACGGTAAACTGGTAGAAATGCCATTTGGGTATAATTCGTATGATGTTAAACCTTCAGGTTCAACAAAAATTTGGTGTTTGTCTTTATCAGCAAAACGAACAATCTTATCTTCAATAGAAGGGCAGTAACGTGGGCCAATACCTTCAATAACACCTGAATACATAGGTGAACGATGTAAGTTATTACGGATCACGTCATGCGTTTTTTCATTCGTATAAGTGATATAACACGGGATCTGCTGTGGATGATCCGATTGCTTACCCATAAATGAAAACACGGGTGTTGGTGTATCACCTGGCTGTTCTTGCATTTTACTGAAATCAACAGTACGCGCATCAATACGTGGAGGTGTCCCCGTTTTTAAACGATCGACTCTAAAAGGTAATTCACGTAAACGTTGTGCCAGTGCAATTGATGGTGGATCACCTGCGCGACCCCCTTTAAAGTTTTCTAAACCGATGTGGATCTGGCCACCTAAGAAAGTGCCCACTGTAAGCACAACAGAAGGGGCGCTGAAGCGAAGTCCCATTTGGGTAACAACACCGAGTACACGTTCACCTTCAACAATAAGATCATCACATGATTGCTGGAAGATCTTTAAATTTTCTTGGTGTTGTAAAGTATGTTGAATAGCCGCTTTATACAAAGCACGATCAGCTTGTGCACGAGTTGCTCTAACCGCAGGGCCTTTTGATGAATTTAAAGTACGGAATTGAATACCGCCTTTGTCAATGGCTTGTGCCATTGCACCACCGAGTGCATCAATTTCTTTAACCAAATGACCTTTGCCAATGCCCCCAATAGCTGGATTGCATGACATTTGACCAAGGGTATCCATATTATGTGTTAGCAATAGGGTATTCATACCCATGCGAGCAGAGGCTAATGCAGCTTCAGTACCTGCATGTCCACCACCGACAACAATAACATCAAAACTTTCGTGAAAAATCATTTATGGATCCTACTTAATCGACCAGCAAAACTTTGTAAAGGGAGCGTATTCTACCTAGAAATTTAGAGAAGATAAATGATTAAACAGTGCTCAAGATCTAAGTGGGTGATCTCTAATAATATAAAGGATCTTTTAAAGAGATCTTTTATTACTCTTACTACTACTGAAGCGGTTTTCTGTTGATAATGTTTAGTTCTATATTTAAAACATGATCTTAAGTCAGATCCAAAGGTGTTAATATGATCGGATCTAACCGCTAACAAGCTCTGATCAAAAGACCTATTTATACACAGGGCAATATCGAATGGATCTTATCCAATGGATAAACTAGGTTAAAAACGCAGGTAAATCAGTGTTTATCCACAATCCGATCTAAATTATCAGTAAATTGTGGGTAACTTTTTTAATAGATCTTGCCACTCTATACTTTAAAGACCCACAGACTTGATCCAGCTGGGTAGCCAGGCTAAGGCCGTATCTTCTGGCAGTTGTTCATCTAATATATTTAGCTCTAAACGTTCTGCTACGCGGCTTGCGCCTTTACTTATAAATAAATCATCAATATGACGGCCTGCATAGTTATATGTGTCGTAACTGGTGTCACCTAAACCTATAACACTGTACTTTAATCCTTTTAAATCAATTTGTTGGTTAACTGATTCAATAAAAGGAAGTAAGTTTTCAGGGTAATCACCGGCACCATAAGTCGACGTACATAATAGCCAGATAGTGTCTTGTTGATCGATATCATTGAAAACGGGTTGTTCATGAAGCTTTACTTGAATCCCTTGTTGTTCAAGGGCTTCAGCGAGCTGCTCTGCAACATATTCGGCTGATCCCATTTGACTACCCACAATGATATTTACTGATTGCATGTCGTTGATCGTGTAATGAGTTAAGTGGGCACATAATAACGAACTTGTAGTGTGAGTAAAGTGTTGAATTACGATCTGAATAAGTTTTTATGTTCAAAAATCACTCTTTAATTTTTATTTTGTTTTAAGTTTATGATTTATAATGTTTTTAATTTGTTTCGCGAATTTAAAGTCGTTGATCAAGCTGTTAGTAAATTTGGGGAAAGTTCTGATCAAGGCTATTTTCTAGACGTGCATAACTTTGCTAAGTGATTGATCTTTAAATATCTGAATTGAAAGAATTGCTCAGATCGGGGGGAGGTATTTGGTGAGATCGTTTTGTGGATAGATCGCTTGTTGATAACGATCGAATTGTATTTTTCGATCGGTAAATTCGATCGAAAAAAACGAAAAATAAACGAAAAAATTAGTTTTTAAAGGTAAAAACCTCTAAAAAACTGCCATATTTACTCTGAATAACAAAAATGACAGTGATAAATAGTGATCGTTTAGCTGTTTAGATCTAAAAACAGGCCAAATGTGGATAACATTTTTACCAATCGCCGATCTAAATTGTATTTTAGATCAGCTTTATGGCTGGTGGCTCGTTATTTCCAAGCTGTGTTAAGTGTTTTTTTAGCGTTTCACCAACAAGATCATAAAGAGAATTCCCCAAAGAAAATCGTTTAACCCCACCAGCAAATGCTATTTTTGGGCAGTTAAAATCTGCCATTGCCATCACATTTATTGGAATATTAAGTGCGTTAACCAGCATTTTTATCTGTTCAATTTTGCAAAGTCCAGGTACAAACACACCATCTGCTCCTGCATTTTCATAGGCTTTTGCTCGTGCTAATGTCAGCTCATAGGGATCTTTTTCTATTAAATATGTGTCGGTTCTGGCATTAATAAAGAGCTTTTCGAAGCCATTTTCATCCAGAGTTTGCTTTATTTTCTCTATAATAGTGCACTGTTGATCAAGCGATCTTAATTGTGATGTTACTTTGTCAGAGTCTTCTATATTTATACCTACAACCCCTAACTTGGCTAAGCTAAGTACATGCTGGCTAATTACCTGTGCGTCGTTACTATAGCCTGACTCAATGTCTACAGATAAAGGGATAGTGAGGTGATTGATGAGTGTTTTGACCAGCGATAGTAGGTAACTAAATGGGATCTTCTCACCATCTTGTAAGCCATAACTTGCGGCAATTCCCCAACTTGTTGTTGCAAGGGCTTTTGCTCCTGAAGCTTGAATAAATTGCGCTGAGCTTAGATCCCATGCATTAGGTAATACAAAGCCTGTTTGTTGCTGATGTAATTGATGAAAAATGTGATATTTATCCATGATGTCCTCCTATAAATGACATCAATAGATTAATGAGTATAAGATTTATTGCTGGCTGTATTCGGTACTGAACCTGTTAATGAAAGTGCAGTTTATGAACAAAAAAAGAGTCTTGCGACTCTTTTCTAATAATGATGACCGGCGTTTATTTACCGATACAGAACGAGCTAAATATTTTGCCGAGCAAATCATCAGACGTGAATTCACCCGTAATTTCATTTAGGAACTGCTGAGTTAAGCGTAACTCTTCAGCTAATATTTCACCGGCAATATGCTGTTCAAGTTGCTCTTTACCTGTATGCAGATGATGCGCTGCATGGTGTAGTGCATCGAGATGACGACGACGGGCCATAAAGCCACCTTCGGTTGCGCCTTGGAAACCGATACATGCTTTTAAGTGAGTACGAACTAACTCTATACCTTCAGCATTTTTGGCGCTTAATCGAATGACAGGGTATTGATCATGTTCATCCATACCGACATTTTCACCCGAAATATCGGCTTTATTTCGGATCACCGTGACGCCCATGCCTTGTGGTAACTTAGACATAAACTCTGGCCAGATAGCATGTGGATCTGTAGCGTCGGTGTCGGTGCCGTCTAACATAAATAACACGCGATCGGCTTGATTAATTTCTTCCCAGGCGCGTTCAATACCAATTTGCTCTACCTTGTCTGGACTTTCTCGAAGGCCGGCTGTGTCGATAATGTGAAGCGGCATACCATCTATATGAATATGTTCTCGCAGTACGTCTCGTGTGGTGCCGGCTATGTCGGTAACAATGGCTGCATCACGACCCGCTAACGCATTTAATAAACTAGATTTACCCGCATTCGGTCGACCTGCAATGACTACACGCATACCTTCGCGCATTATCGTCCCTTGCTTTGCTTGTTGCGTGACATTATCAAGTTGTTGAATGATGGCATCGAGATCATTTGCTACTTTTCCATCTGTCAGAAAATCGATTTCTTCATCTGGAAAATCTATGGCTGCTTCAACATACATACGTAAATGAATGACTTTTTCCACCAGCATCTCTATGTGTTTTGAGAACTCACCTTGAAGAGATTGCAGAGCGCTTTTTGCAGCTTGCTCACTGGTTGCGTTAATGAGGTCGGCAATTGCTTCGGCTTGTGTTAAATCAAGCTTGTCATTCATGAATGCACGTTCTGAGAATTCCCCTGGTTTTGCTAACCGTACACCTTCAATATGGCTAATTTCTTTTAATAGCATATCGAGTACAACAGGACCGCCATGTCCTTGTAGTTCAAGTACATCTTCACCGGTAAAAGAATTTGGTCCTTGGAAGAAAAGGGCAATACCTTGATCTAGCTGTGCGCCGTCTAAGCTCTTAAAAGGCACATAGTCTGCGTAACGTGTTTTAGGACAGCGACCAATAATATGCTCTGCTACCGTTTTGGCTAAGCTGCCAGAAACGCGAATAATACCAACGCCACCTCGTCCGGGTGCGGTCGCTTGCGCTGCAATTGTATCTTGATTAATCATGCTTTTAGTATTGCCAATATTGAAAATGATGCTGGTTTGTATTGTAACCTATGGCTTAATTTCATGCGAATAGCGGTGTATAAAAATACCAACTTAGTCGTTGCTATTAGTTTTACTTTATTCAACATTAATAAATAATAAACACTAATTGCAAATGATAATTATATTCATTAAGATATTTACATCTTACTTTATAATTTAAAAATATATGCGCTATTCTCCTTTATTATTAGCTGTTCTCGCGAGTTTTTCTGGTTTTTCAGTTGCTGAGAATCAACAAACGTCAGATCAAAATGAAATCGAAAAAATCGATGTAATAGGGCGTGCTTTTTCTTTATACCGACCAACCGAGTCAAGCTTCGGGACCCGCACTAATACGCCGATTGAAAAGATCCCACAGTCTATTCAAATTTTGCCACAGGAGCTGATTAACGATCAGGCTGCCCGACAGATTACCGATTTATACAGTAATATTGCCGGTGTAAATGGTTTTAGTTATTCAGGTGTAACATTTCGTGGTTTTCGCCAAGATGAAATTTTATATGATGGTGTCAAAGGCGATCCATTCAACGGCTTTGCCGTTCCACAATTATTTAATATTGAACAAGTTGCGGTGTTAAAAGGGCCTGCGGGTGCTATATACGGTAGCGGTAATCCAGGTGGCATTATTAATTATGTAACCAAGAAGCCAACTTTTACTGAAAAGCACAGTATTGAAGTCGAGCTTGGTAATGATGACTTTATTAGTGGCGCATTAGAAAGTACAGGGCCCTTGAGTGACTCATTAGATAATCATGCTTATCGTGTTGGTTTGTATCGTGATTCAGAAAAACCATTTCGTGCTAATACCAGCAGTGATAATACGATTGTTGATCTTGGTTATACTTGGCTGATAAGCAGCGCAACAGAGCTTACAACGCAATATACGTATATAGAGCAAGAATTAGGGGGAGCACGCCTTCGTGGGGTGCCTGCTGATGATAATGGGCATTTTATTACGGATATTAGCTGGAATCATAATGAAGCGACAGATTTCCAAAATGTTGAGGCGCATGTTTATCAAGCTATTTTAAAACACGACATTAATGATGTATGGCGTACGGATATTACAGCACGTTATTTTGATAATAAAGAAGTGCAAAATTACCATGAGCCAAGAGGGCTTGTGGATACCAATGGCGATGGCATTGTTGATTGGAGTCACCGCGAATTTCGTGATCAACTTCGTGAAAATACAGGGTTTAGCTTAACCGCTAATGCGGTAGCTGAGTTTATATTTGCTAATATGCAACACCAGGTCTTATTTGGTAGTGATTGGTATGAGCATGATTTCGAAAGTGTTTACCGCACAGCTACGCAACAAAGTAAAGGAGGGCCTGTCCCTGGGCTTGACCTTCAAGATCCCGAGTATGGTTTAACGTCTCGCGATGATTATGATCTCAATGCTATTACACCCAGACTTGGCAGTACTCATAGCACACGCTTTGGTGCTTATGTGCAAGACCAACTTGATGTCACTGCCAACTGGAGCATAACCGCGGGGTTAAGATACGATCGCTTTGAAGACAAAGATGAGTTAAATCAGACCGAGTTTTCTGATAGCGATGTCACTTATCGTGTCGGCACCAGTTACAATATTAATGATACTTTCTTTCCTTACGCCTTATATGGTACTGGTTTTGTACCACAAAGTGCCAGCGATCAAGAAACAGCCAAGGGCGGACCTTTTGCTCCTGAAACAAGTCGTATAAATGAGGTGGGCTTAAGAACGAAGCTTGTTGATGATAGCTTAGCTGTGAATATGGCCGCTTATGACATTGTGCGCAAAAATATTCTGCAACCCAGTTTGTTGGGTGATGTTGCAGGCGATGGGGTTGATGATTTAGTGGCCGTCGGCGAAGTGCAAAGTAAAGGGTTTGAACTCGAAGTGGTTGGTGATATTACCGAGCGTTGGGTTGTGACAGCAAGTTATGCCTATAATGATACCCGTATCACTAAAGCCAATGACAGCATACGTAATCAAATTCCTAATAGTGATAAGTTTGCCAATGCGCCGCAAAATACCCTGGGTATTTGGACACGCTATGAACTACCTCGCGTATCGTCATCTATTTCTGCAGGTTTAGACTATGTTGATGAGCAGCTTAGCTTGGGCGGACAACGTGTTCAACCTTACACTATCTACAATATGGCATGGCAAACGACCTTAAATAACTGGCAATGGCAGCTATCAGTTAAAAATGTGTTTGATAAAGAATATGCAAGCAGTGGCTTTATTGAACGTACGGGGCATTTTCCCGGTGAGCCACGCCGTGTTTATTTAAGTGCTAAATACAGCTTTTAATGGTGGCGTGTGAGCGCTAAGCAGTGGTTTAACTTACATTCGTGGGCAGGACTCGTTGTTGGGGTCCTGCTTTTTGTTATTTGTGTGTCCGGTACGTTAGCAACCCTTAGTCACGAGATAGAGTACCTGACTGACAGTAAATATCGTGCTTTAAGCTCTTCACCCATGACTAACTATCCCGCGATAGAATCCAGTCTTAATAAGCATTATCCCAATGCACAAGTACTGTATATCCATCGTCATAAGCAAGATTATTTAGCCACAGAAGTTGCGCTAAAAATTAATGATACATTTCGGTTTGTTTATCTTGATGCTGCCTCAGGAGAAGTATTAGGAGAAGGAGAGTGGGCACGAATATCGCGGTTTTTACGTAACTGGCATATGAATTTATCCATGGGCTGGACTGGTAAGTTGATTGTGACAAGCTTAAGTATCTTAGTACTTATATTACTGGTCTCGAGCTTTTTTGTTTACCGACGCTGGTGGCAAGGCTTTCTTAAAAAGCCAGCCCCACTTTTATTGCATAAACGCAATGGTTGGGCAGATTGGCATAAGCTTGTAGGACTTTGGAGTACGTGGTTTATTGCTGTTATGGCGGTAACGGGTCTTTGGTATCTGATAGAGCATGGATTGCAAACAGCCAAAGTAGATCATTATGTTGCAGAACCTACAAAGGTTATTGCGCTAAAACAAAGCGCGTCGACAAGTAATATGATGCCAATATCTTTAACGGCCGCATACGAAGCTGCACAACAGGCTTTTCCTAGTTTAGATATTCGTTATATTGGTTACGGACAAAAAGCAGCACAGCCTATCGAAGTTCGTGGCTATAATAACGATATTTTACTACGCCTACGCGCTAATCGCGTCTATATAAATGCAAGCACAGGGGCCGTGTTAGGCATTCAAAAAGGGCAAGACTTGCCGTTTGTTCCACGTATAAAAGACACCGCTGATCCACTGCATTTTGGAAACTTTGCAGGTCTAGGCACAAAGTTTATTTGGGCTATTTTTGGTAGCTTGATGAGCGGTGTTAGTGGTGTTGGAATTTACATGAGCTGGCTGAGAGTTAAACGCAAAGCAACCGTTTCTAGCTGGTTAGGTGTATCAGGTTATATAGCCATAGGCTTGGTTATAGGCTCTGTGGTAATAACAAGCGTTAGCGTTAGTGAACGTAGCGTGCCAAAGCAGCTTTATGCACCTGTACTCGGTTAAAAATAACTGGGCATTAAAAAAGGCGACCTAAGTCGCCTTTTTTGTGAGTAAGGGTTTTAGCCTCTTACTTTAATGCCTTTTTTCTCCATTCCACGGTAGATGATAAGCATCTGCGCGATAGAGATAAGGTTCGATACTAACCAGTAAAGTACAAGGCCAGATGGGAACCATAAGAAGAATACAGAGAAGATTACCGGCATAAACGTCATCATTTTTTGCTGCATTGGATCTTGAACCGTCATCGGTTGCAGCTTTTGTGTGATGAACATACTTGCACCAAATAAAATTGGTAATACGTAGTATGGGTCTTTCGCTGATAAGTCAGTTAACCATAATACAAACTCAGCATGGCGTAATTCTGTTGATTCTAAGAATACGTAGAATAGTGCTAAGAAGATTGGCATTTGTAGTAAAAGCGGTAAGCAGCCACCCATCGGGTTTACTTTCTCTTTGCGGTACATTTCCATCATAGCTTGACCGAACTTTTGGCGATCATCGCCAAATTTCTCTTTTAGTGCGGCCATTTTAGGTTGTAATGCGCGCATTTTCGCCATTGACGTGTATTGTGCTTTTGTCAGTGGGTACATTGCAGATTTAACAATGACAGTAATAGCGATGATAGCTAGACCCCAGTTACCTAGGATACTGTGCAACCATTTAAGTAGCACGAATAATGGTTGCGAGATGAACCATAACCAGCCGTAATCAACCGTAAGGTCTAAGTCTGGGTGAATTGCTTCAAGTACATCAGACTCTTTCGGGCCCATATAGTAAGTCGAAGCCAGGGTTGTTTGTGTGCCAGCTTGTACGTTAACAGCTTCACCTTTAGTACCAATGATGGCAGCATTACCAGCCACTAATTTGCTGTATAGCGTATTTTGTTGGTCTTGCTGTGGAACCCATGCACTTACAAAGTAGTGTTGAATAAACGCAATATAACCACCAGCCGTCGTAACATTTAGGTTTTTGTCGGCCATATCAGAGAAGCTGTATTTTTCGTAAGGCTCTTCTTCAGTACCGTATGCAGCCCCTAAGTAGTTTTGATCAACTAAGCTACCTTTATCTTGTACTGTACGCTTCACTTGCGTGTAAAGCTGCACTTGAACCGGATCCGCTGTTACGTTATTTACCGTGTACTCTAAATCTACAGCGTAGTCGCCTTTCTTGAAGATATAAGTTTTGGTAAATGTCACACCTTTGCTGTCGGTAAACTCGAGTGGTACACGAAGCTCATCGCCATTTAAGGTGAACGATTTTTGTGTGGTTTTATAAACAGGGCGACCAGCAACAGTTGCATCTGGGCCGTTTAAACCAATTAAGCCACTTTGTGAGAAGTATTGATTACCGTCAAACTCACCAAGTAGCATAAAAGGTGTATCACTGCCTTTTGTCTCTTCGTATTGAAGTAAGTCTGCTTCAATAATGTCACCACCGCGGGTGTCAATTTTTACAGTGAAGACATCAGTTGTTACATCAATAACTGAGCGCTTTGCTGTTGTAGCAACAGGAACTTCACCGTCAGATGATGCTGGAATAAAGTCATCTGACTCTGATGTTGTTGCGCCTAGTGTTTGTGTTGTGGCACTTGGATCAGCTTTTGGTGCATTGTAGTCGTTATTCCACTCTTGGAATAATAAAAACGACACAAGCATCAAGCCGATTAATAAAAACGTGCGTTGCGATTCCATAACAGCTCTTATTTCTCGTGTTGGTGGTTAATATGATTTTTTGCAGGAACGGGATCATCCCCACCTGCATGTAAAGGGTGACATTTTAATATGCGTTTAACTGCTAACCAACTGCCTTTTACACTTCCATGCAAATTAATTGCTTGAATAGCATAATGAGAACAGCTTGGATTAAAGCGGCAATGTGGACCTAATAGCGGGCTTATCCAATTTTGATAGCCACGAATTAGCATGACTAAACAGCGCTTTGGAATAGCAACAAGTGGTTTAAGTAACCTCATGGTGTGTCTGCCCCTGCGTTAATTTAGTCAATGGAATACCATGAATTTAAATTCCCAAGATAGAATTTTAAATGCATGATTAAAAGGTGAGCTAAAGATACCTTAATTATGCCCGTAATTCTATTGATATCAGGCTTGTTTATTAGATTTTGCTGATTTATTAGGGCGTTTTTTGAAAGGGGGTGGTTTTGGTGCACCCGGCTTGCAGCGTTCGTTAATTTTTCGCCACAATTTATTTAATTGTTTTGTTAACTCTTCGTTTGACTGCTCATCAATGCCACTTTTAACCATAAGCACAATATCAATGTTATCGATTTTGTGTTGATTTAAACGAAAACTTTCGCGAGCAAGTCGTTTAATACGATTACGTTGGCAGGCTTTTTTAACACGTTTTTTAGCGACAGTAAGACCTAGTCGAGGACTTGTTTGGTCATTGGGTTTTGCTAATAAGGTAAAGAAAGGAGTCGCAGCGCGAGCTGGTTCATTAAATATGCGAGAGTAATGCGAGGGAGTTAACAAACGTAACTCCCTGCTGAAGCTAAAGTCTTCCACTTATATTAAGCAGAAAGAACTTTACGGCCTTTAGCACGACGACGAGCTAATACTTTACGGCCATTTGCTGTTGCCATACGAGCACGGAAACCGTGTGTACGTTTGCGTTTTAAAACGCTAGGTTGAAAAGTTCTTTTCATAACAATTCCATCCGATCGGTTAAGGTTAAAACATCCTATGCAGGTCGCGATCCTGGCACAGGTGCCATTGCGAGCGCGAGATATTATAGATGAAGACAACAAAAGTCAATCATAATTACACGGCTAACACAGTAATTATAAAGGATCCTGTCGCTCGATCATATAGGATCATCATAAATAAGAAGTTTTCCACAGCCTCTGTATAAAAAGTGAATAAAAGCTTGGGAAAAGCAAATTAGATCGTAGAATTTAATCGCGATCTAGCTGCGAATTTGCTATGATCACTATTCGGATGTAAAAAATAAACCCTATAAAAATCATGTGGTTGTCTTTTTATGAAGACGAGATCATATTTTTCAGAAAAATCAATCTTGTACTTGTGGATAAAGTGCCTTCATAATACTCGGTCTAGGCCAAGAAAATTGGTCAAAGATTAGTAATAAATGTATGATTTTCCATCATTAAAGATGAACGGGAATAATAATTAAATCTCTGGGAGTTTAATAGTGTATCTGTCGGTTTGGCAAAGTTGTTTATATGTATTGCAAGATGAACTGCCGTCACAGCAGTTCAGTATGTGGGTAAGACCACTACAAGCAGAAAGTACCGAAGATACGTTAACTATATATGCGCCGAATCGTTTTGTTCTTGATTGGGTGAGAGAAAAGTATTTAAACCGTATAAATGAACTGCTCGTTGAAATTTGTGGTGATGAAGCGCCCGAGTTACGTTTTGACGTAGGCAGTAAACCTATTTTAAATGCGCAAGCCGCCGTGCCAGCTGCGAGTGCTCCTGTTAGTGCTCAACACACATCTGAGAAACAACAGCCCAAACCTGAAAAAGCGAATGTAGAACCTGCACCAAAATCGGGTTATAAATCAAACATTAAAGAAAATTATACGTTTGATAGTTTTGTTGAAGGTAAATCAAACCAGCTAGCAAAAGCAGCCGCAACTCAAGTTGCAGACAACCCAGGGTCTGCCTTTAATCCCGTGTTTATTTATGGCGGTACAGGTTTAGGTAAAACGCATTTATTGCATGCTGTAGGTAATGGCATCATGGCGAATAAACCGGATGCAAAAATTGTTTATATGCATTCCGAGCGTTTTGTCCAAGACATGGTTAAAGCACTTCAAAATAACGCAATAGAAGAGTTTAAACGTTATTACCGAAGTGTTGATGCATTGATGATTGATGACATCCAATTTTTCGCTAATAAAGAACGTTCTCAAGAAGAATTTTTCCATACCTTCAATGCATTACTTGAAGGAAATCAACAGATTATATTAACTTCAGACCGCTATCCAAAAGAGATAGAAGGGGTTGAAGATCGCCTTAAGTCTCGCTTTGGATGGGGGTTAACGATTGCCATTGAGCCTCCTGAGCTTGAGACGCGCGTTGCTATTTTGATGAAAAAAGCGCAGCAGAGTAAAATTAATTTACCGCATGAAGTGGCCTTTTTTATTGCCAAGAAACTACGTTCAAATGTGCGTGAGTTAGAAGGGGCATTAAACCGTGTGATTGCAAATGCGAATTTTACCGGTCGTCCAATATCAATCGATTTTGTAAAAGAAGCGTTGCGCGACTTACTCGCATTGCAAGATAAGCTAGTAACCATCGATAACATTCAGCGCACAGTCGCAGAGTATTACCGTATTCGTGTTTCAGACCTATTATCTAAGCGCCGCAGTCGTTCTGTAGCACGACCGCGTCAGGTTGCTATGGCTTTATCTAAAGAGCTCACTAATCACAGTTTACCTGAGATTGGTGATGCGTTTGGCGGGCGTGACCATACAACGGTACTGCATGCCTGTCGTAAAGTTAAATCACTGCGTGATGAAAGTCACGAGGTGAAAGAAGATTATCAAAACTTAATAAGAACCTTGTCATCTTAAGGCTGACTTTATTATGCAAATAACAATATCAAGAGAGCAATTTTTAAAACCTTTAGTTCAAGTGTCGGGTGCGATTGAACGCAAGCACACCTTACCGATTTTATCGAACGTACTGTTAGTTGTAGAAAATGGACAACTATCAATGACGGGTACCGATCTTGAAATTGAGTTAGTAGCAAGTGTATTTGTAGGTGAAGACACCGCAGATACAAAATTAACCTTGCCAGCTAAAAAGTTACTCGATATTTGTAAAAGTTTACCCGATGGCTCTGAACTTACTTTAAGTAGCCAAGATCATCAGTTATTACTAACCAGTGGTAAAAGTCGCTTTTCATTGACCACATTAGCTGCAGAAGATTTTCCGAATCTTGAACAATGGGATGGCGAAGTTGAGTTTCAGTTAACCCGTGTAGAGTTACGTAAACTACTTGAAAGTACTCATTTTTCAATGGCGAACCAAGACGTACGCTATTATTTAAATGGTATGTCGTTTGAAGTCGACAATGCCGACATTAAAACAGTGGCAACAGACGGTCACCGTTTAGCGATTGCACAAAAGCAGTTAGCTCAGTCGCTTAATACACAGCGTCAGCTTATTATTCCGCGCAAGGGTGTGCAAGAAATAATGCGCTTAATGGTGGCTGATGATGAGTTAGTAACAATTCAATTTGGCGCTAATCATATTCGTATTATTGATACCGAGTTTACGTTTACAAGTAAATTGGTAGATGGTCGTTTTCCTGATTACCGCCGAGTATTACCACGTGGTGGTGATAAAGTTATTACTGCCAATAGAGAATGGTTACGCAGCGCATTTCAACGTGTGTCTATTTTATCGAATGAGAAATTTCGTGGTGTGCGTTTAAATCTTTCTGAAGGCTTGTTGAAAATAACTGCCAATAACCCTGAGCAAGAGCAAGCAGAAGAAGTGGTTGAGGTTATGTATCAAGGTGGTGAGCTGGAAATTGGTTTTAATGTTTCGTATGTACTCGATGTTTTGAATACATTAAAAACAGAAGATGTCACTTTTACCCTTGCAGATTCAAACAGTAGCGCGCTAATAGAAGGTGCTGGTGACGAAGAAGCGATGTATGTTGTTATGCCGATGCGCTTATAACCTTTTATGAGTTTAAGTCATTTAAGCCTCAATAATTTTCGTAATATTGAGGCGCTGACACTTGAGCCGATAAATGGAATTAATATTATTTATGGCGAAAATGGCAGCGGAAAAACCAGCCTTTTAGAGGCTATTTATTTCCTTTCACATGGTAAATCATTTCGAACCGCCAAGCATAAAAGTATCATTCAACATCAGCAAGACAAGTTTGTTATTCATGGTCGTAAGGCATTACATGACTTGTCGATTCCGGTTGGTATAAGTAAAAACCAAGCGGGTGAAACATCATTGAAGATTCAGGGTAAAACGAGTCGAAAGATCTCAGAGTTGGCGCAGCTAATTCCTGTGCAAGTGATTACACCTGAAAGCTATTCTTTATTTTTCGGTGGACCAAAAGAGCGTAGAAAATTTTTAGATTTAGGATTGTTCCACGTGGAACATGACTTTTTTTATTTATGGCAATCATTCAATAAAGTATTAAAACAACGTAATGCATTGCTGAAGAGTAAACCTAGGAATTATTTCGAGCAGATCAAGTTTTGGGACAAAGAATTTGTTAGACTAGCAGAACAAATAAATAATTTAAGAATCGCGTATATAAGTAGGTTTAAGCAGCAATTTTTTGATAAAATGTGTGCAGAATTAACGCTTATACGCGATTTAGAAATTAGCTTTAACGCGGGTTGGAAAGAGAGCGAATCGCTCTCAGAGGCTCTTGAACAGAGCTTTGAACGTGATGCCAAACAGGGTTTCACAAGCAAAGGCCCGCATAAAGCTGATTTTAGTTTTAGCGTTTCTGGTAATAGTGTGGAAAATACATTTTCACGCGGTCAATTGAAGCTCTTGCTTTATGCGTTGAAAGTAACGCAAAATAGCTTAATTGAATCAGAAACTGATAAGCAATCTATATTGCTAATAGATGACTTACCTTCGGAGTTAGGTGAAGATACAAAGGAAAAAGTGGGTCAGCTTTTATCGCATTGCGATTCACAACTTTTTATCTCATCTATTTTATCTGAAAGTATTTCTGCTGTGGTGGAACCCATGCAACGAGAACTAAAAATGTTCCACGTGAAACATGGCAACCTAATAACAAGATAAGTGGGATTAACCATGTCTGAGAATTACGATTCGTCGAGTATTAAAGTACTTAAAGGATTAGACGCAGTAAGAAAGCGTCCTGGAATGTATATAGGGGACACCGATGACGGTACAGGCTTACACCATATGGTGTTTGAGGTTGTTGATAACTCTATCGATGAAGCCTTAGCTGGTCATTGTGATGATATTTATGTAACGATTCACTTAGACGGTTCAGTCTCTGTAAGAGATAACGGTCGTGGTATTCCTACTTCAATCCATGAAGAAGAAGGTGTATCAGCTGCTGAAGTTATCATGACGGTACTTCATGCTGGTGGTAAATTTGATGATAACTCTTATAAAGTATCGGGCGGTTTACACGGTGTAGGTGTTTCTGTTGTAAATGCTTTATCGGAAAAGCTAAAGTTAACTATCCGTCGCGAAGGTAAACTTCATCAACAAACGTATACAATGGGTGTGCCAGATGCACCATTAGCTGTTATTGGTGACGCGACTGATACAGGCACTGAATTACGTTTCTGGCCAAGCGGTGAAACATTCACTGACCTAAACTTCCACTACGATATTTTAGCGAAGCGTTTACGTGAGCTGTCTTTCCTGAATTCGGGCGTAAGTATTATTCTTACCGATGAGCGTGAAGAAGCGAAAAAAGACCATTTTAAATACGAAGGGGGTATTCAAGCCTTTGTTGAGTATTTAAATCGCAACAAAACACCTGTTCATAAAAGTGTTTTCCACTTTACGCATGAGCGTGAAGAAGACGGCATTAATGTTGAAGTGTCTATGCAATGGAACGATGGTTTCCAAGAGAGCATCTACTGTTTCACAAATAACATTCCACAACGTGATGGTGGTACGCACTTAGCTGGCTTTAGAGCTGCACTTACGCGTACACTAAACAATTACATGGAAAAAGAAGGCTTTAATAAAAAAGCTAAAACAACAAGCAACGCCACGGGTGATGATGCTCGTGAAGGTTTAACAGCCGTTGTGAGTGTTAAAGTTCCTGATCCTAAGTTCTCATCACAAACGAAAGATAAATTAGTATCAAGCGAAGTTAAATCTGCTGTAGAACAAGCCATGGCAGAAAAACTAACAGAGTTTTTATTAGAAAACCCTGTTGATGCTAAAACTGTTGTTGGCAAAATTATTGATGCAGCACGAGCGCGTGAAGCCGCGCGTAAAGCACGTGAAATGACTCGTCGTAAAGGCGCTATGGATTTAGCTGGTTTACCGGGTAAGTTAGCAGACTGCCAAGAAAAAGATCCTGCACTTTCTGAATTATACATAGTGGAGGGTGACTCTGCGGGTGGTTCAGCTAAGCAGGGTCGTAATCGTAAAAACCAAGCAATCTTGCCATTGAAAGGTAAAATATTAAACGTTGAAAAAGCACGTTTTGATAAAATGCTATCTTCGCAAGAAGTTGCGACTCTTATTACCGCATTAGGATGTGGTATTGGCCGTGACGAATACAATCCAGAAAAACTGCGCTACCACAGTATCATTATCATGACCGATGCGGACGTGGATGGTTCTCACATTCGTACACTATTACTTACTTTCTTCTACCGTCAAATGCCAGAGATTGTAGAACGTGGTTATATTTATATTGCACAACCACCACTTTATAAAGTGAAAAAAGGTAAGCAAGAGCGTTATATAAAAGACGATCCAGCACTTGTTGATTACTTAACATCATTGGCGTTAAATAACGCTGCGCTATACACAAGTGAGGGTGCAACCGCACTCGAAGGTGAAGCATTAGAGTCTATTGTTCACGATTATCAAAACACGGTAAAAGTGATTGAGCGCTTAAAACGTAAATACCCGAACACGGTTATGGAACGTTTAATCTATCAAAGTGAGTTAAAAGAAGCTGACCTTGCAGATGAAGCGAAAGTAAAAGAGTGGACTAACATATTAGTTGACGACTTAATTGCTCGCGATGAAGATGCGACTATTTTCCATGCTGGAACAGAACATGATGCTGAGCGTAATTTATATTACCCTGTAGTGAATATTCGTCAGCACGGCGTAGATAAAGCACACGTATTAAACTACGACTTCATTACTTCACGTGATTATAAGCGTATCGCTGTAACAGGTGTAAACATTGCTAATATCCTTGAAGAAGGCGCCTATATTCAACGTGGAGAAAAAACAATTCCAGTTGATAACTTTGTCGATGCATTAGAGTGGTTAATCAGTGAGTCTAAACGTGGCTTGTATATCCAGCGCTATAAAGGACTGGGCGAGATGAACCCAGATCAGTTATGGGAAACAACCATGGATCCTAGTGCTCGTCGTATGTTGAAAGTAACAATTGAAGATGCCGTTGCTGCTGACCAATTATTCGCAACATTAATGGGCGACCAAGTTGAGCCGCGTCGTGAGTTTATTGAAACGAACGCGCTACGTGTAGTAAACCTAGACGTATAAGCTAAAACACATGATGAAGAAAGGAGCCTATTGGCTCCTTTTTTTATTGCTGAAAAAGCACAAACTGCTTAAAACCTTACTGCACACAAGGTATACTGAGAGCAATTTTCAGACTAAACGCACCAGATACTATAAGCCAAATATGCAAAAATATGACGTTAAAACCTTTCAAGGTTTGATCCTGGCTTTACAGGACTATTGGGCACAGCAAGGCTGTGTGATTGCTCAACCACTCGATATGGAAGTGGGAGCAGGGACATTTCATCCGTTAACTTTCTTAAAGTCTATTGGCCCAGAGCCAATGTCGAGCGCGTATGTTCAACCATGCCGTCGCCCAACTGATGGTCGTTATGGTGAGAACCCAAACCGCTTACAACATTACTACCAATTCCAAGTGGTATTAAAGCCATCACCAGAAAACATTCAAGAGCTCTACTTAGGCTCGTTAGCTGCTGTGGGAATTGATACGCTAACTGATGAAGTGCGCTTCGTAGAAGACAACTGGGAATCACCTACACTGGGTGCATGGGGTCTTGGTTGGGAAATCTGGTTAAACGGCATGGAAGTGACTCAGTTCACTTATTTCCAACAAGTAGGTGGCCTAGAGTGTTCTCCAGTAACAGGTGAAATTACTTATGGTCTTGAGCGTTTAGCGATGTATATTCAGGGCGTAGATAGTATCTATGACCTAGTATGGGCAGATGGTCCAATGGGCCGTGTTACATACGGTGATGTATTTCATCAAAATGAAGTTGAGCAATCAGCGTATAACTTCGAACAAGCTGACGTTGCATTCTTATTCTCTCAATTTGATCACTGCGAAAAAGAAAGTCAAAAGCTAATTGAAGCTGGCTTACCGCTACCTGCTTACGAGCAAGTAATGAAAGCGTCACACGCGTTTAACTTATTAGATGCGCGCCACGCTATCTCAGTAACCGAACGTCAACGTTATATCTTACGTGTACGTGCTTTATCTAAAGCGTGCGCACAGAGTTACTATGATGCACGTGAAGCACTTGGTTTCCCGCTTTGTAAGGATTAAGAATTAGCATGTCAGCAGAAAATTTATTAGTAGAAATTGGCACTGAAGAATTGCCACCAAAAGCACTTCGTAAACTTGCTGAGTCGTTTGCTGAAAACTTAACAGCAGAGCTTGCAAGTTTAGAGCTAGCCCATCAAGGCGTAAATTGGTATGCCTCACCGCGCCGTTTAGGTTTACGCGTTACAGCACTTGAAGCAAAACAAAGTGACAAGGTTGTAGAAAAACGTGGTCCTGCTGTTGCGGCAGCATTTGATGCCGATGGCAACCCAACCAAAGCAGCAATGGGTTGGGCACGTGGTTGTGGTATTGATGTAAGCGACGCCGAAACCATTGAAACAGACAAAGGGGCATGGCTACTTCATAAAGCACACGTTGAAGGCCAAGCAACCACCGCGTTAATGAGTGATGCGGTAAACAAAGCGCTTGCTAAATTACCGATCCCGAAACCAATGCGTTGGGGCGCGAATAAAACGCAATTTATTCGCCCTGTACATACGGCAACGATTTTATTTGGTAATACACTAATCGAAGGTGAAATCCTTGGTAAGCAAGTAGGTAACCAACTACAAGGTCACCGATTCCACCACCCAGAAAAGGTCACTATCAATCACGCTGACGAAGTATTTGATGTACTAAAATCTGCGTATGTCGTGGCTGACTTCGAAGCGCGTAAAGCACAAATTCGTGAACAAATTGAAGCTGCAGCGGCTGCTGTCAACGCAAAAGTTGCGATGGATGAAGACTTGCTTGAAGAAGTAACGTCACTTGTTGAATGGCCAGTAACGCTAACAGCAACCTTCGAAGAAGCCTTTTTAGATGTACCCGCTGAAGCGCTTATCTACACCATGAAGGATGATCAAAAATACTTCCCACTGCTAGATCAAGAAGGCAACTTACTTAACAAGTTCCTGTTTGTTTCTAATATTGAAAGTAAAGATCCAAGTGTGGTTATTGCCGGTAACGAAAAGGTGGTTCGTCCACGTTTAGCCGATGCACAGTTCTTTTTTGAAACCGATAAAAAGAAAACACTTGAGAGCCGTTTAGAATCATTAGACACGGTATTATTCCAAAAGCAACTTGGTACACTTAAAGACAAGTCAGAGCGTATTAGTGAACTTGCTGGTTACATTGCTGAGCAGTTAGGTGCTGATGCAGAACTTGCAAAACGTGCTGGTCTTTTAAGTAAAACAGATTTAATGACTGAAATGGTCATGGAGTTTACTGACGTACAAGGTGTAATGGGTATGCATTACGCACGTCACGATGGTGAGGCCGAAGAAGTTGCACTGGCGCAAAATGAGCAATATATGCCACGTTTTGCAGGCGACAACCTACCAACGAATGTGATTAGTTGTGCTGTTGCTATTGCTGATAAATTCGACACGCTAGTGGGTATTTTTGGCATTGGCCAAGCACCGAAAGGTGACAAAGACCCATTTGCACTTCGCCGTGCAGCCATTGGTGCGTTGCGTATCATGGTTGAAAAGTCACTACCACTGGACATTCTAGACCTTGTTGCTAAATCACAAAGCTTGTTTGGTGAAAAGCTAACAAACCTAAATGTTTCAACGGATGTGTTTGAGTTTATGCTAGGTCGCTTCCGTGCATGGTATCAAGATGAAGGGATTGAGGTTGATGTTATTCAAGCTGTACTCGCGCGTCGTCCAACTAAACCGGTTGACTTCGATCGCCGTGTTAAAGCCGTGAGTCACTTCCGTACATTAGACGCAGCAGAAGCGCTTGCAGCCGCAAATAAACGTGTTAGTAATATCTTGGCTAAAAACGATATTACAACGCAAGGTGATGTAAATGAGAGCCTATTAAGTGATGACGCAGAAAAAGTACTCGCGTCTCATGTTGCTAAGTTCTCTGTAGAGCTTGCACCACTTTATGCTAACGGCGATTATCAAGAAGCGTTATCACAACTAGCGGGTATCCGTGAGAGTGTCGACAACTTCTTTGATAACGTCATGGTAATGGCCGATGACGACGCGGTTAAGCAAAACCGTTTAGCATTATTAAGCCAGTTAAGCCGCCTGTTTTTAGATATTGCTGATATTTCTGTGTTGCAGAAGTAAGTAATACACACGTTAATAAAAGCCAGCTCAGTGCTGGCTTTTTTGTAAAAGAGGAACAGTTATGAAACGTATACTAACTTTAGCTTTGGCTGGTTTATTAACGGCATGTTCTAGCCAAATTCAAATGCCGAATATCGATGATATTCTGCCCAGTAAAGACTTAGACCGTACCATGTATTTACGGGGTGACTTTACCTTGTGGGATGCAGAACCTCAGTACCAATTTTACCAAGTTGCTCCGGGGATTTTTCAAACGGATGTGAAGTTTTCTACACCTGGCAAAGTGTATGAGTTTAAAGTCGCCGATGCTGATTTCAGTCAAGGCTATAACTGTGGTTTCAGTGATACCGACCCAGCAGGTCAAGCACTCATTTTAGGTGAGGCTGCAAGCGCCGATTGCAACACAATCTATAACTACTTCAGCTTTAAACCTGCGGCAAAAGGGGTTTATGTAGTGAGTTTTGATTACCGAAATAGCAATCAACCAAAAGTAACAGTCACGAAAAAATAACGCTAAGAGTTGAGTGACGCTAAGTGTTGAGTGGGCGATTTATTATTTACTTCAAAGTTGACAAAGCCCACTCTGATTTTATTTTTTAGCTCGTAGCTCGTAGCTCGTAGCTCGTAGCTCGTAGCTCGTAGCTCGTAGCTCGTAGCTCGTAGCCTACAATCCTTTCTTCACCAAGTATCGATACGGTGCTTGCTCTACCTCTTTCGCCACGAGAGTGTGATCCATAAAGGTACAAAAGCTGGGGATGTCGCGGGTGGTTGATGGGTCATCAGCGATGATAAGTAAAGTCTCGCCATCTTTCATTTTGCGCACAGCACCACGCACCATCATCACCGGTTCTGGACAACGAAGGCCAAGTGCATCTAATTGGTGATCGGGATTATCAAAGCTCATGGCAGACCTATAAAATGAAAGTAACGAATAGTAAGGGGCTATTTTAGCTTTCAATCACTACTGGTTTCAATAACCGAATTCAAAGCAAATAAAAAAGGTGTACTGTGCGTGACAGTACACCTTTTTATCACCAAGATGTTCGGCTAATGAGCGTGTTATTCAACGCGCTCAAATACAGTTGCAATACCTTGGCCTAGACCAATACACATGGTTGCTAAACCGTATTTTGCATTCTTGTCTTCCATTAGGTGAACAAGCGTTGTGCTGATACGAGAGCCTGAACAACCAAGTGGGTGACCAAGCGCGATTGCACCACCATTAAGGTTCACTTTTTCATCTACTACATCCATCAGACCGAGGTCTTTTAATACCGGTAGTGATTGTGCTGCAAACGCTTCGTTAAGCTCAGCAACATCGATATCATCAATTGTGATACCCGCTTGTTTAAGCGCTTTTTGTGATGCTGGAACTGGGCCGTAACCCATAATAGAAGGATCGCAACCTGCAACCGCCATTGATTTAATGCGCGCACGAATAGGTAAACCAAGTTCTTTGGCTTTTTCTTCGCTCATTACCAGCATGGCTGATGCACCGTCAGACAGTGCAGATGAAGTACCTGCTGTTACGCTACCTGATGCAGGGTTGAACACAGGACGAAGCTGAGATAAACCTTCAACTGTTGTCTCTGGGCGAATTACTTCATCGTCTTCAACAAGAATTAATGAACCGTCTGCGTCGTGACCTTCCATCGGTAGGATCTCGCGACGGAAACGACCTTCAACAGTCGCAGCGTGTGCGCGTTGGTGTGAGCGGTAAGCAAACTCATCTTGCTGCTGACGGCTAATGCCGTGAAGCGTTGCAAGGTACTCAGCTGTTAAGCCCATAACACCTGCAGCTTGTGCAACAGACGTTGATAAACCAGGGTGGAAATCATTACCGTGAGTCATCGGCACATGACCCATATGCTCAACACCCCCGATGATATAAGTATCACCCGCACCCGTCATAATAGCGCGAGCCGCATCGTGCAATGCTTGCATTGATGAGCCACATAAACGGTTAACCGTTACTGCAGGTACTGAGTGTGGGATACCGGCTAATAATGCTGCGTTACGGGCAATGTTAAAACCTTGCTCGAGAGTTTGCTGCACACAACCCCAGTAAATATCATCAATCGATGCTGGGTCTACGGCTGGGTTACGCTCTAACAAACCTTTCATTAAGTGAGCACTTAAATCTTCCGCACGTTTATGTTTGAATACGCCGTTTTTTGAACGGCCCATTGGTGTGCGGATACAATCTACGATTACTGGATTATTCATGTTCTTATCCTTCCACCTTATAGAATACACGGCCTTCTTCGGCCCATTTGCGAGTTTCATCTGATACTTGGTAAATCGCACCTAGGTGAGCATATTTGTCTGCTGTTGCAACAAAGTTTGCTAAACCAGTTTGATCTAAGTAACGGAATGCACCGCCTCTAAATGGAGGGAAACCAATACCGTAAATGAGCGCCATATCTGCTTCTTGCGGCGACGCTACAATACCTTCTTGAAGACAAAGTAGTACTTCGTTGATCATCGGTACCATACAACGGTCAATGATTTCTTGCTTGTCGAAGTCTTTAGGTGCATCGGTAATAGCACTTAAAAGTTCAACCGCTTTTGCATCGTGTGCCTTTTTCAAGCGACCACGGCGGTCTGGTGCATATTGGTAAAAACCAGCCCCATTTTTCTGACCAAAACGTTTTTCATTAGCAAATACAGAAACGGGATCTTTCTCTTGGCGAGCCATTCGCTCAGGGAAACCATCAGCCATAACGCCTGTACAGTGGTAAGCCGTATCAATACCCACAACATCAAGCAGATATGCAGGACCCATTGGCCAGCCAAACACGTTTTCCATTACTTTATCGACTTTGGCGAAATCAGCACCTTCAACAACAAGTTTGCTGAAGCCTGCAAAGTAAGGGAACAATACGCGGTTAACAAAGAAACCTGGGCAGTCGTTTACAACAATAGGTGATTTACCTAGTTTTAAGGCGTAATCAACCACTGCATTGATTGTTGCTTCTGATGTCTTTTCACCACGGATGATTTCGACAAGTGGCATTTTTGGCACTGGGTTAAAGAAGTGCATGCCACAGAAGTTTTCTGGTTTTTCAAGCGCTGAGGCTAACTCATCTATACGAATAGTTGATGTGTTTGACGTTAAAATAGTGCCCTCTGGTAGGTCTTTTTCAAGGCCCGATAAAACAGCTTGTTTTACCTTAGGGTTTTCAACAACGGCTTCAACTACAATATCAACACCTTGAAGGTCAGCATCGTTTAGCGTCGGTTTGATTTTACCTAACGTGGCAACCATCTTGTCCATTGCCATGTGGCCACGTTGTACTTTTTTGCCAAGTAATTTAGAGGCTTCGCCCATACCTAAATCAAGCGCATCTTGATTAATGTCTTTCATGACAATCGGCGTGCCTTTATAAGCAGACTGGTATGCAATACCGCCACCCATAATACCTGCGCCTAATACAGCCGCCTGTTTAATTTTAAGCTCGCTGTTTTTGGCTTGTTTCTTCGCTTTACCTTTGATGTATTGGTCGGCTAAGAAAATACCTGTTTGTGCAGCAGCTTCGCTCGTTGCGGCAAGTTTGGCAAAGTTCGTGTTCTCAATTGCCATCGCTTCGGCACGTTCACAGTTTGCCGCTGCTTTAATGGTTTTTACAGCCATAACAGGTGCTGGGTAGTGACCTTTAGTCTGACCCATTACCATGCCTTCGGCCATTGCAAAGCTCATACCTTGCTCAACACGGTTCATTTTCAGTGGTTGTAATTTTACTTGTCGTTTTGCTTGCCAATCTAGCTTGCCAGAAATAGCTTGCTCAAGTGTTGCAATACTTGACTCTAAAAGTTTGTCAGCACTAACTACCGCATCAAAGGCACCTACTTTGAGTGCATCATTCGCGCGGTTTTCTTTGCCTGTCGTGATCCATGTCATCGCATTATCAGCGCCAATCAGGCGTGGAAGACGAACAGTGCCACCAAAACCAGGCATAATGCCTAATTTTACTTCAGGAAGGCCAATTTTAGCCTCAGTACTAGCAACGCGGTAATCGGTAGCAAGTGCCCACTCACACCCGCCGCCAAGCGCCATGCCGTTTACAGCACTTAACGTTGGGAAAGGTAAATCTTCAATTGCGTCAAAAACGTCTGTTGCATTTTTGATCCATGCAACCAATTCTTCTTGAGGTTTAGTGAAAGTCGGTAAAAATTCGAAGATGTCGGCGCCGATAATAAAGTGATCTTTATCGCTGGTGAACACCATGCCTTTGATATCTGAGTTTGCTGCTAATTCTTTTAATGCCGAAGCGCAATCTTGCAAGGTTTGCTGAGAAAGTTTGTTTACTGAGCCATCAGCACAGAACTTAAACTCGGCGATGTTGTCCTTGATGAAAGCAACTTCAAATGAATCGCTTTTATATAACATTATTATTCTCCCTAGTTTATTAACTAAGACTGGTACGATGAGTTTGCATTTCAATCAGTGTGCTTGCTTTAAAATAAAAATGCAACGAAAAATTTACTGCGCTTTATCGCGATTGGTTAAAATATAGCTGGTTTGCTGCTAAGGTGTAGGGGAAGTTTTTATTATTAATTCTTTAATTTTTGTTAAAGGCCATCATGAAAAAACAATTTCTTGGTTGGACGGCTGCCGCATTACTTTTTCCTTTTTTTGCAGCTGGTGCCAACGATAAACATGACGCTTTTTTAAAAGCTGAAAAAAAGGCGCGGTACGGTGACTATGAAGACATGAAAAAGGTGACAGGGGAGCTTGATCATCCCTTAAAACCTTATGTCGAAAAAGCCTATTGGCAGCGTAACCCAAGTCTGCAACACCAAACGGAAATCGAAAACTATTTAAACGTCTATCAAAATACGCCACTTGAATGGCCTGTTCGAAAAGCGTGGCTTGAATACCTAAAGAAGCAGAATAAAAAAGCGGCGTATATTCGTAATTATCGTGAAACCAGCAATAATGAGCTGACGTGTCCCTATTTAAGCTTTCAATTAGATTTAGGGGCACCTGAAAATGCCATCATGAATCAAGTAAGCGACTTATGGGTGGTCGGTAAATCGCAGCCTAAAGAGTGCGATAGCTTATTTTCGCTGTGGAAGAAAAAGGGGTACCAAACTCCTGATCGCGTATGGCAACGAGTCACACTGGCCGCAGAAGGCGGTACGTCGAGTTTATTGCCTTATTTAAAAACCTTATTACCCGAACATGAGCAATATTTAGCTGACTTATATTTAAAAGTTCGCAAAGACCCGAGCGCGTCTGCTGGACTTTACCGCTATAAGAAAAAATCAGCCAAAGAAGGGCAAATTGCGTTGTATGGCGTAAGACGTTTGGTGTGGCGCGACAAAGAACTCGCGCTTAGAGCGTGGGAAAAGATTGAAAAAATGTTCTCCTACACTGACGAGCAAAAGGCTGATGTGTATTACAATTTTGCACTATCTTTAGCATCTAGTGGTCACAAAGAAGCTCGCTTTTGGCTAAATAAGGTGCCGAAAGACCGCCAAACTAGCAAGCTTATGCAGTGGCAATTAGCAAACATGCTTGAGCTACAAGACTGGTCTGGCATTGTGGCTTTTTTTACCGGCAAAGATAATTTAACGCTAGGGCAGCAATACTGGTTAGCTTATAGCTTGAATCAGCGTGGTGAAGTAGAGCGCGCGCGACAAATTTGGCAAACGGTGGCCAAAGAGCGTGATTACTATGGTTTTCTTGCGTCTGCGCGATTAGGTATACCTGTTAGTTTAAATAATAAAGAGCTGAATATTAGCGATAAACTCAAGCTTGAGGTTGCGAATGCGCCAGGCTTTAAGCGTGCCCGTGCTTTGTACGAATTAGATCGTTTTACTGCAGCTCGTCGCGAATGGAATTATTTAACCGATACCTCAACCAAAGAAGAAAAACTGGCAGCATCAATGCTTGCAGCAGATCTTGATTGGTACGACAGCACTATTTATACCTTGGCACAAATTAAAGAATGGGATTACGTTGATTTACGTTTTCCGTTCGCGTTTCGAAACTTGTTCGAAAACTACAGTAACCGCAGTCATATCGATGTTGCATGGAGTATTGCCATTTCTCGACGTGAAAGCTCGTTTGCGCCAGATGCTCGTTCACATGCGAATGCTCATGGCTTAATGCAGTTATTACCTAGCACAGCCAAATATATGAATAAAAGCACGGTGTCACGTAGTGTACTTTATCAGCCTCGTACTAATATTCGTCTTGGTAGTGAATACCTGAAGTATTTGAAGAAAAAAAATCATGGTAATGAAATTTTAGCGACGGCCTCTTACAATGCTGGCTATCATCGCATTAAGCGCTGGCTACCAGAGCAAGCAATGCCTGCTGAGTTGTGGATTGAACTGATCCCCTTCACTGAAACACGTAACTACGTTAAAAATGTGTTCGCTTACAGGCAGGTATATCACACCCGCCTTGGTCGAGATGGTAATGTACTTGCGCCCATTCTCGATATGAAAATGGGTGGCTAAATTAAAATACAAACGAGGCTCATCCCCCCTCAGTTGGGGGTTATGGCCGACTATGATAGACTGCAAGTAAGTTAAATTTACTAGAGATGGGTTTACTATGGATAAATTAGCGGTGTTATATGCCGAACATATTGCAACCTTGCAACAGCGTACTCGTACTATTACTGAACGTGAGGGTTTAGAAGGGCTCGTAATTCACTCAGGCCAAGCTAAGCGTCAGTTCTTAGATGACATGTATTATCCGTTTAAAGTGAATCCGCAATTTAAAGCTTGGTTACCTGTTATTGATAATCCGCATTGTTGGATTGTCGTCGACGGTGCATCTAAGCCGAAGCTAATTTTTTATCGTCCAGTGGATTTTTGGCATAAAGTGCCTGATGAGCCGCGTGATTTTTGGGCTGAGTATTTTGATATTGAGCTTTTAGTACAACCTGATCAGGTTGAAAAACTACTCCCTTATGATAAAGCAAATTATGCATATATCGGTGAGTACTTAGAGGTCGCACAAGCGCTGGGTTTCAGCATTATGAATCCTGAGCCAGTGATGAACTACTTACATTTCCATCGAGCTTATAAAACGCAGTACGAACTTGAGTGTCTTCGCCAAGCGAACCGTATCGCTGTAGAGGGTCATAAAGCGGCGCGTGATACGTTCTTTAATGGTGGTTCTGAGTTTGATATTCAGCACGCTTATCTAATGGCTACACGCCAAAGTGAAAACGAGATGCCTTACGGAAATATCGTTGCACTGAATGAAAATTGCGCCATTTTACATTACACGCATTTCGAGCCAACTGCGCCTCATACACATCACTCATTTTTAATTGATGCAGGTGCAAACTTTAACGGCTATGCTGCGGATATTACTCGTACCTATGATTTTAAAAAGTCAGGTGAGTTTAGCGATCTCATTCAGGTTATGACTGAGCATCAAATTGCCTTAGGTAAGGCATTGAAACCCGGTCTCTTATACGGCGAGTTACATTTAGAGTGTCACCAACGTGTCGCACAAGTACTGAGTGATTTTAATATTGTAAAATTACCAGCTGCTGACATTGTTGAACGCGGTATTACTTCAACGTTTTTCCCTCATGGATTGGGTCATCACCTTGGCTTACAAGTTCATGATATGGGTGGTTTTATGGCTGACGAATCAGGGACGCACCAAGCTCCACCTGAAGGTCATCCATTCCTTCGCTGCACACGTTTAATTGAGAAGAACCAAGTATTTACGATTGAGCCTGGTTTATACTTCATCGATTCATTATTGGGCGACCTTGCTCAAACCGATAATAAACAGTTTATTAACTGGGAAAAAGTTGAAGAATTTAAGCCATTTGGCGGTATCCGAATTGAAGATAATATTATCGTTCATGAAGACAGTCTCGAAAATATGACCCGTGATCTACACTTAGATTAACGGCGAGCAAAATAGAGTATAGGGGCCACATGGCCCCATTTTTTTAGATAAAACAATATGCCTGAATATCAATACCCGGCCGAACCGGTTTTTTATCAAGAAGAAATAAAGAAAAGTACATTTATAGTGCACATTGCGCACACTCCTGATCTCGCGTGTGCAAAAGCGTTTATTAAAGAAATACAAGATAAATACAGTGACGCGCGTCATAACTGCTGGGCACATGTTGCAGGAAACCCTGGCGGGAGTCATGTTTATGGCTTTTCGGATGATGGTGAGCCCAATGGTACGGCGGGTAAACCCATGCTTAATGTGCTGACAGGTTCAGGTATCGGTGAAATTACTGCGGTAGTAACACGCTACTTTGGAGGAATTAAGCTTGGTACGGGGGGGCTTGTGCGTGCATACGGTGGCAGTTTAAATAACGCTATGCGCGAGCTAAAAACTGTGACTAAAGTACCGAGTGTTGAACTTATAGGGCAAAGTGACTATAGCGCACAAGGTGCAATTGAGCAGTTATTAAAAAGCCACTATCAGGTGTTAAAAATAGACAAGCAATTTGCCGAGAACATTACTTGGCACATTACCATTGATAGCCGCCAAGCAGAGCAGGCAATCACCGATGTACACGAACTTACTCATGGCGCCGTTGAGCTAAAAATGGGAAAAGGATGAGTAAGGAAAATAAATACATAGCGTTTACTTACAATTAAGCCTGTAAGACAATAAACTGTATTAGCTAAATCATTTAATAAGAAAGCGATACGCCTAGATGCAATTTCGTACCATAATAAAAATTCTCGGCCAGCTGGTGGCGTTATTTAGTATCACGATGGTCCCACCGGCACTGGTGTCTTTAATTTATAAAGACGGTGGGGGTGTGCCGTTCGTTCTTGCGTTTATTTTTAGCGTTGTTATTGGTTTAGCTGCATATTACCCAAACCGACATGAGCATGGTGATTTAAAAGCCCGCGAAGGCTTTTTAATTGTGGTGTTGTTCTGGCTGGTACTTGGCAGCTTTGCTGCTGTGCCTTTAGTGTTCTTACAGGAACCAAACCTATCTCTCGCTGACTCGGTATTTGAGGCCTTCTCGGGGCTGACTACCACAGGAGCAACCGTTTTAACGGGGATTGAATACTTACCCAAATCAGTGCTTTTTTATCGTCAGCAACTACAGTGGCTAGGTGGTATGGGGATCATTGTATTGGCCGTCGCTGTATTACCGATGCTAGGTGTTGGTGGTATGCAGTTATACCGTGCTGAAACTCCAGGGCCTGTTAAAGACTCGAAAATGACCCCGCGGATTGCCGATACCGCCAAACACCTTTGGTACATTTATGTGTCGCTGACCATCGCATGTACGCTTGCCTATTGGGGAGCGGGTATGGATTGGTTTGATGCGATTTGTCATGCTTTCTCAACCATCGCCATTGGGGGATTCTCTACATACGATGCGTCTATGGGGCAATTTGACAGCCCATTAATAAACTTTATTTGTGTGGTGTTTTTGCTGATTGCGGCGATTAACTTTTCGTTGCACTACGCTGCGGTCTCCTCGCGCAGTATTCGTGTTTACTTGCGCGACCCTGAATTTAAAGTGTTTTTACTTATTCAGTTAGCGCTAGTGATTATTTGTTTTACGGTACTCTCTTCTAATAATATTTATGCAGATGGTGATGAAACGCTCGATCAAGCAATGTTTCAAGCTGTCTCTATGAGTACTACCGCGGGCTTTGCGACAGATAATTTTTCTGCTTGGCCATTGTTCTTACCTATCTTACTTATTTTTTCGAGCTTTATCGGCGGCTGTGCGGGCTCGACGGGCGGCGGTATGAAAGTTGTAAGGGTTTTCCTTCTGTACTTGCAAGGGATACGTGAATTAAACCGCTTAGTTCACCCGCGGGCTATATACTCTATAAAGCTCGGTCGTAAAGCGCTCCCCGATAAAGTGGTCGAAGCCGTTTGGGGGTTCTTTTCTGCTTATGCACTGGTTTTTGTTATTATCATGCTGGCCTTAATGGGCACAGGCATGGACAATATAAGTGCTTTTTCAGCGACGGCGGCGTGTTTAAACAACTTAGGCCCAGGTTTGGGTGAAGTCGCGGCGCATTATGGCGCGATATCTGATACGGCAAAGTGGTTGTTAACAATCGCGATGGTGTTTGGTCGTCTTGAAATATTCACTTTATTAGTTTTATTCACCCCAACATTCTGGCGCGGTTAAGGTTTTATTTGGTTATTTTTCAAGGAGTAGAGAAACAATGCCAAAAACGCAGCAGCAACTTAATTTAGAAAAACTAACCTATATACCCGCAGGGAGTGTGGTCGATGTTGAAATAATAACTGCGACAGAAAGTAAGCGTGTCAAAATTGAATTTATTGGCTTACTTAACGAGCAGTACATCATACTTAACTATCCCCCTGCAAAACGTTTGCCGAATGCGGGTGACTTTATCAAAGAGGGGGTTATGGTGATTGTTCGGGCTGTTTTAGAAAGCGGTGGTGGGCAGGTTATTGCATTTCGTCAGCAGATAAAAGCCGTTGCTTCACACCCTTGTCGATTGATATTTTTACATTTTCCCCAACAAGTACAACTTTTTAGCTTGCGCAGCGAAGCGCGGATCCCCACTTTGTTTCCCGCCAAGCTTGTTATAGATGAACAGGTATATGAAGGCGTAATTAAAGACATTTCACTTGCCGGTGTGCAATTTGAGATTAACAGCGAGGCCGACCTTAGTCATTTGAAAGCACAAGCGTGTCAGGTGGTGCTCAGTAAACGTGAATTTACAGGCAAGGTATGCAGAGTCCGCAAACGAGAGTCGGGCTATCAGTTTGGTGTGCAGCTCAATACCAGTGAAAATGAAATGAACGTCTTTATGAAAGAGCACCTCATAGACCTTTCGGTATTAGAGATAACGAATTAACGAGCATTGATTCGCCATTTTGCAACAAAATGACTGTTTTTCACTTTTTCTCTAAAAATTAATCAAAAATAATCGATATAAATATATAAAACCCATTTAAATCAGATGATTAAGCGTTAAAAATATTTTTATTTTTTTTGAGGCGTGTTGCCATTCATCTACGGTTTAGCCCCCACACACAATATTTTCTCTGTTTTAGTGACAAAAAACGGCAGATGTCTCTGTTTTTGCTTTTTTAACTTATTGATTAATAGATAAAAAATTTTCTCACCTCATTGCTTGTTGCTAAAAAGCAACAAAATAACAGCCAGTTTTCCCCTAATTTACCACAATATAAATTTAACCTCATGATTTATAGCGTTTTTTAAACTTTGGCATTGAAGTTGAAATAGTTAAAGCGAACACAGAGAAAGTTGATTTAGGAATTAGTCCTCTATCGCAGTTTAGAAAACATTGAAGGAATAGTGATTATGAAAACGTTACACAAAACATGTGCACTTATCGCCCTTGTCGCTTCATCAACTGCATTTGCAGCGGTGGATTTTGAAACGCTAGATGTCGATGGCGATGGAGCAATCAGTAAAAGCGAAGCATCTGTAAGCTCACCGTTAATGAGCCAGTTTAAAGAGCTTGATACCGACGGTAATGGCGAACTATCAAAAGAAGAGTTCGCGAAAGCATAATTTCAGTGTAAGGACACATTGAAAAGGACTTCTTACTTAAAGCTACTATTTGAAGGATTACATTATGAACACAGTAAATAAAACATTAGCCCTTGTGGCACTTATCTCTTCATCAGCCGCATTTGCGATGAGCGATTTCGAAACGCTAGACGTTGATGGCAATGGCGTTATTAGCCAAAGCGAAGCATCCGTCGATGCAGAGTTAATGAGTAAGTTTAGCGAATTAGACACTGACGGTAACGGTGAGTTATCAAAACAAGAATTTTCAAAAGCTTAATGAAATTAAGCAAGCCAAGTTATCTAGCTGATTAGTTCTGAGCTGCCAAAGACAGCCTAAATGGATAAGGGAATCCATGACAAAGAACAACCAGGAGCGTGTGATCAGCTAACACTTTTTTAGTTAAATATTGAAGGAATATGATTATGAAGACAGTAAATAAAACACTAGCCCTAATTGCACTTGCATCTTCTTCAGCTGTTTTTGCTGCCACTGACTTTGATACATTGGATGTAGATGGCGATGGTGTGATAAGCAAAAGTGAAGCATCAGTCGACGCAAAAATCATGTCACAATTTAAAACACTGGATGTCGATGGTGATGGCGTACTGACTGAAACAGAATTTTCAGCGGCCGAGTAACAAAGCCAATTTCCACTAAACAGGGATCTCAGAAACGGACTTCACTCTTTTCAAATTTTGAGGCAGTTATTATGAAACATATCAACACAACATTGGCTATTTTAGCATTAGCAACGTCATCAGCAGCGTTTGCTCAAGGCGTCAGTTTTTCTACATTTGATACCAACGGCGATGGCGTGATCAGCAAAGAAGAAGCATCTGTAAATATGCAGCTTGAAAAACTATTTCCTGAGCTTGATAGCGATGGTAACGGAGAGCTTTCAAAAGAAGAGTTCGCACAGATTCAATAGGTTCGTAACCAGAGACTCTGGTTAACTACTTTCACTTCAAGAGTCGTAAAGCAGCCGTCATGGCTGCTTTTTTATTTTCATGTTTTTGGTCTATAAGAAAATAGCGCTAACTTGGAACAGCTTTTCAACAACCGTGATGTGTTTCTTGTCGATTAGGAACATGATCACATGGTCACCCGACTGAATCACCGTATCATCATGAGCAATGAGTACATCGTCATTACGCACAATTGCACCAATAGTGGTGCCTGCGGGTAGCTTGATATCGGCAATCGCGCGGCCAACAACTTTCGATGTATGTTCATCGCCATGGGCTACGGCTTCAATTGCTTCAGCCGCGCCTTTACGTAATGAATAAACGTTAACGATATCACCGCGGCGAACATGCGTTAACAGAGCTGAGATAGTCGCTTGTTGTGGTGAAATGGCAATATCTATTTCACCGCCTTGAACGAGGTCAACATAGGCGCCGCGTTGGATCAGCACCATGGTTTTTTGTGCGCCCATGCGTTTAGCAAGCATGGCCGACATAATGTTTGCTTCGTCGTCGTTTGTAACAGCAATGAACACATCAACTTGTTCAATGTGCTCTTCTGAGAGCAGTTCTTGATCAGAGGCGTCACCACAGAATACAACGGTATTGTCGAGTAACTCAGAGAGCTGTGCCGCACGTTCTTTATTACGCTCAAGAAGTTTAACACTGTGATTTTTTTCTAGTGAGCGCGCCAAACCTGCACCAATATTACCCCCACCTGCAATCATGATTTTCTTGTATGAGCGTTCAAGTTTTTGCAGCTCGTTCATGACAGCACGAATATGTTTTGTTGCGGCGATAAAGAACACTTCATCGTCAGCCTCAATCACGGTTGTGCCGAGTGGTTTAATTGCTTTACCTTGTCGGTAAATTGCTGCTACACGGGTTTCTACATTGGGAATATGTTCTTTCAATGCCGACAGTGCATACCCAACTAATAAGCCACCATAGTAAGCTTTTACTGCAACCAGTGATAACATACCATCAGCGAACTGCAGCACTTGTAAAGCACCCGGATAGTCTATTAATCGACGAATATACTTAGTCACTAAGGCTTCTGGAGCAATGTAGTGATCAACTGGTAAGTCGTCATTATGGAACAGCTTTTCGCGGTACTTTAAGTATTGCTCTGAGCGAATACGCGCAATTTTTGTGGGCGTATTAAAAATACTGTAGGCGACTTGGCAGGCAACCATGTTCACTTCATCTGAACTGGTTACCGCAATAATCATATCGGCGTCTTCTGCGCCTGCGCGACGCAGCACATCTGGGTGAGCACTGTGACCAGTAACCCCCTGTAGATCGTACTTATCTTGCAACTCGCGTAAGCGGTTACCGTCGATATCAACCACTGTGATCTCGTTTTGCTCACCAACGAGGTTTTCTGCTAATGTGCCGCCGACTTGTCCGGCACCGAGTATGATTATTTTCATGGTGTATTCTTATGAATGTTTTTTAACTAGCTTTGCATAGTAGAAACCATCGCTCTCACCCGGTAGCAATTGCAAGCCAGGTAACGTTGGAGTATCGTTTTCATGCAGTGGTATATGCTCTGCATTGCTGTTGTTAGCAAGAAACGTGGCAACTTGTTGCTGATTTTCTTGTGGTAACACTGAGCAGGTTGCATACACTAACGTACCACCCGGTTTAAGCAGAGGCCAGATACTGTTGAGAATATCACCTTGTAAGTGTGCAAGGTCTTCAATATCTGATGCTCTACGCAACCATTTAATATCAGGGTGGCGACGAATAACACCGGTGGCAGAACAAGGCACATCAAGTAAAATTCGATCGAACTGCTTTTCGTCCCACCAAATATGCGGCTGTGATGCATCGGCACACTGCAAATCAGCGGCAAGGCCAATACGTACTAAATTTTGTTTTACACGCTCTAAGCGTTCACTGTCGCTATCTAGTGCTAATACATCGGCATCAGCAAGCTCCAAAATATGGCAGGTTTTACCGCCTGGCGCTGCACAGGCATCAAGAATCAGCTCATCATCTTGTGGATCTAAAAAACGTGCTGCTAACTGCGCCGCCGCATCTTGAACAGAGCATGCACCTGTTTCAAACTCAGGTAAAGAAAATACATCGCATGGCTTGGCAAGTTTAATACCATCTGGAAAATCAGCATTGAGGCTGTGTTCAATGTCATTTGCTTTGAGCATGTCGCTGTATTCTTGCGTGCTATATTGTGCTTGATTTACACGTAACCACATTGGAGCTTGTTGTTGGTTTGCTTCAAGAATATCTTGCCAGTTATCAGGGTAGGCTGCCGTAACGTGCTTAATAAACCACCCTGGGTGGTTGTATTGGCAAACAGGGATTTGCTTGGCTTTTTCTTCAAGCTCGGCTTGTTCACGTTGGAAACTTCGTAAAATAGCGTTAATTAAGCCTTTTAAACCTAGCGCACGCATTTGTTGTAATGCATTAACGGTTTCACTAATAGCTGCATGCGGTGGAACACGCATATGCTGAAGTTGGTAAATGCCCACATACAGCAAGAACTGGAAAATACGGCGCTTGCCTTTTAGCGGTTGATCTAAAAGTTGCTGACAGTAATTTTCGAGGCTAGGTAAATAACGCAGTACACCGTAGCAAATTTGTTGTAGTAAGGCTTTATCTTTTGGCGATAAACCTTGGCTTGCAAAGGGCAATTCTTGGTTTAACGATGCACCTTTATCAACCACGTTATACAGAGTTTCAGCAGCAAGTGCTCTAACATTACTCATTGTTTTGCCCTAATACTGAGCCAGGTTCAACCCAGTCGCTGCGGCCATTTAAAAAGTCGCTCACTGCCATTGGTTTTTTGCCTTGAGGTTGAAGTAGGGTGATCTTAAGAGCATCTTGACCGCAGGCAACGGTAATACCTTGCTTATCAGCGGCGATAATTTTACCTGCTTCAGCGGTGTGAGAGACGATTTCAGCCTGCCAAATCTTTACCGTTTGACCTGCCATTTGGGTAAAGCAAACAGGCCATGGATTAAAGGCGCGAATATTACGCTCAATTTGTGCTGCGTCCTGGGTCCAATCAATGTTTGCTTCGTCTTTAGAGAGCTTTTTCGCATAATTGGCAAGATTGTCATCTTGTTTTTCAGGCACTATCTCACCGGCAGCAAGGCGGTTTATCGTACTAATGAGCGCATCAGGTCCAAGTGCCGCAAGCTTGTCGTAAAGTGAACTGCTGGTTTCTGCGCTATCGATTGGACAGCGACTAATATGGAGCATATCGCCGGTATCTAAGCCTTCATCCATCTGCATTATGGTTACGCCAGTTTCACTGTCGCCAGCCCAAATTGCACGTTGAATCGGTGCTGCACCGCGCCAACGCGGTAAAATCGAACCATGAACATTTAAGCAACCTAGGCGAGGTGTCTCTAAAACTGCTTTAGGTAGCAATAAGCCATACGCGACCACAATCATGATGTCGGCGTTAAGGGTTTGTAGCTCAGCGAGCGCCTCATCTGACTTAAGAGACTCAGGTTGAAAAACGGGTAAATTATGAGCAACAGCCAGCTCTTTTACTTCGCTTGCTTTTAGTTTTTTACCGCGACCCGCAGGGCGGTCTGGTTGGCTGTACACGCCAACAATGTCATGCTCTGAATCAATCAGTGCTTGTAAATGGCGCGCAGCAAAGTCTGGCGTACCAGCAAAAATAATGCGTAATGGTTGTGTCACAGAAATTCCTATCGATAAACTTATTATTTAGCAGCGAGCTTTGCTTCTTTTTCAAGCTTTTTACGGATACGTTGGCGCTTTAATGGCGATAAATAATCAATAAACAGGGTGCCTTTAAGATGATCAAGCTCATGCTGAATACAAATAGCCAGTAATTCATCAGCATCTAAACTGAATGCTTCGCCATGTTCGTTAAGCGCTTTAACAGTGACTGTTTCTGCACGGTCAACTTTCGCATATGAATAAGGAACAGATAAACAACCTTCTTCGCTCACTGTTGAGCCATCTTTTTGAGTTATTTCTGGATTAATTAATACCAGTGGTTGGTCACGTTCTTCAGAGACATCGATGACCACGATTCGCTGGTGGATATCTACTTGCGTAGCTGCTAAGCCGATACCGTTTTCGTCATACATCGTTTCAAGCATATCTTTGACGATTTGACGAACTTCGTCGTTTACTTCTGGTACTTCTTTCGCGATTGTACGTAAACGCTCATCCGGAAATCTTAAAACTTCTAACCTAGCCATAGTTACCTTTTACACTTGTGATTCATTTAGGGTATTGTATGCTCTTATTTTAGCCATTCGTGTTCACCTTTAACAGGTTTTGGTTGATAATAATCTAAAAACAACACAAGGAAGCCAAATGAGACATCCATTAGTTGCGGCTATGTTAGCCATTAGCTGCGCTTTTACAGCATCTGCTGATGTGTTAACAATAAAAAAAGATGCTCCAAAACAATATGTTGTGAAAAAGGGTGATACGCTTTGGGACATTTCTGGCGTGTATCTCAATGAACCATGGCAATGGCCTGATTTATGGCAAATGAATCCGCAAATTGCTAATCCACATTTAATCTACCCCGGTGATGCGCTCACTTTAATCTACGATAAAGATGGAAATCCGCGTCTCGTGAAGAATGCGCGCTATAAAAAGCTGTCTCCTGAAGGGCGAATAACTCCGAAAGGTAAGCAAGCCGTACCGACTTTACCCCTGGAATTATTGCGTCCTTACTTAAGTTATGAGCAGGCTATTAGCGCGGATGTGATTGCTGAAAAACCGTATATCTTAGGTGCCAGCGTTAATACTAAAATGAACACGATGGATCATATTCTGTACGTAAAAGGGGACTTAAACCTAAATGAAGCGTATGCAGTATATCGTAAAGGCTCTGAGTTAATTGACCCGACTTCACAAGAAGTGTTGGCTAATAAAGCAGAGTTGGTCGCCATTGTGCGTGCATTTAGAAGTGGTGATGTTGCTAACGGGATCCCGGCTTCAGTGAAAATTGAGTTGATTAAACAAGAAATTAGACCAAATGATTTTTTGATGCCAGCAATGGATGGTCAATTGCTGCCGGCATACTTCACAATGAAACGCCCTGATACCACAATGAATGGCACAATTATTTCGTCTGCCACTGAACTTCGTGAATTTAGTACAATGGATATTGTTGTGCTAAATTTAGGGTCAGACCAAGTTAAACCTGGTTTTGTACTTGATATTCAACGTCAGTCTCCAGAAGTGTTTGATGGCGCAAATGGTCCGCGCTATCGCGAAGATTCAACCAGCCTTGAAAAGTTAATCACTGATACGAATGACTTTTTAGGTGTAGAGGCGGACGAAGACAGTAAAGTATGGCATATGCCAAAGGAGAAAGTCGGTGAGCTAATGGTATTTAAGGTTTACGATACCGTCAGTTATGCACTGATTGTAAAAAATCAGCATCCTATTAGAGTTGGAGATTATGCCGTCATAAACTAACTCCTCTGAGGACGCTCTAAGGAGGGAGCATGGAACAGTATTCAGGCAAGCTAGCTCACTGGCTTGCCTTTTATTTATGTAAAGGGATAGGGGTTAAAACCCTTATAGCGCTAAGCCAAAAACACGAACTGAGTGAACTCTTCGCTCTGACTAACGCACAATTGCAGAGTTTAGGCTTAACACAAAGCCAAGCTAGTAACCTCACCAATACCGATTGGCATCAGGTTGAACATTACCAAACCCTTATTAAGCAACAGCAATTAACTGTAATTTGTTACTTTGATGATTGCTATCCGCCTTTATTGAAACACATTGCCAGTGCGCCTTTACTGTTATTTTGTTTGGGTAACGTTGCATTATTAACGTCGCCACAAATAGCAATAGTGGGCAGTCGCAATGCAACGCCTACGGGGTCAGAGATTGCTGCTGAGTTTGCGCATCAGTTGTCATTACTCGGTATGACGATAACGTCGGGTATGGCGCTGGGGATTGATGGAGCAGCGCATAAAGGGGCTTTAGCGGGAAGTGGTAATACAATTGCAGTGCTTGGGACGGGGCTTGATATTACCTACCCTAAACGTCATAAATTATTAACTAAGCACGTGGCAGAACGCGGCTTGTTGGTGTCGGAGTTTTTGCCAGGAACCGCTGCCAATGCGACAAATTTTCCGCGTCGTAATCGCATTATCTCTGGTTTGTCATTAGGGGTATTAATTGTAGAAGCGCAAATAAAAAGCGGCTCTTTAGTCACTGTGCGTTATGCCTTAGAGCAAAATAAAGAAGTGTTTGCAGTACCGGGTTCAATTAAGAACCCTCTCTCAGAGGCGAGTCACTTTTTAATTAAGCAAGGTGCTAAATTAGTTGAAAATGTGAGTGACATTCTTGATGAAGTGAGCTTTTTTTGTGAAAACAGTCTATATAATATAGAACAGCCTATTGCAGATGAACTCGACTGCCCAGTGTTCAAAAGTATAGGGTTTGAGGTAACCAGCGTGGATGTAATAACTCAACGCAGCCAACTACCAATCGATGAAGTACAAGCTCGGTTACTTGACCTAGAGCTCGCCGATAAAGTCGAACGAGTGCTAGATGGTTATATAAGACTTGGAGGACATAAATATGTTTGACATCCTCATGTATCTTTTTGAAAACTATATCCATAGCGAAGCTGAAATCTTCACGGAAGAAAACGAGCTCACCGATGAGTTGGTGCGTGCTGGTTTTAACAAACCTGAAATCTACAAAGCACTTGATTGGCTTGAGCAGCTCGCAGATCTGCAACAAAGTGATGTGTGCCCTTATTTAAATGCGCAGCCACAACATGCTACGCGCATCTACACAGATAGCGAATGCCAAATGTTGAGCACAGAATGCCGAGGCTTCTTAATGTTTATTGAGCAAATCGGTGTCATCAATACAATAACCCGTGAAATGGTTATTGATAGATTGTGCGCCCTTGATAAACCATTTATCCATTTAGAAGATTTAAAATGGGTGGTGTTAATGGTGCTATTTAATGTGCCCGGCTCAGAGCAAGCATATGCGCAAATGGAAGACCTGATCTTTGACGAACCAGCCGACGTGCTTCATTAATGCATTGCCGCTGGCAGAGCATGGTGGCTCGTCGCTTTCGACTTTGCTTGTATCTTTGCTGAGTTTGGGTATATTAAGCGAAAATTAGCCAGCCTCACAGGAATCTTATGAGTAAAATCGACCATTCTCTTTTTTCTGCAGATAAACATGCGTTAGAAAAAGAGTATGAGGTTTGCCCTAAATGTGGTTCTGAATTGGTTATGCGACACTCTAAATCAGGCCCATTTTTAGGGTGCGCCAGTTACCCTAAATGCGACTATATTCGCCCACTTGCTCATCATGACAGCCAGCAAATTAAAGTACTCGAAGACAGTGCATGTCCCGAGTGTACTAGACCGCTTGTGATCAAGAATGGTCGTTATGGTATGTTTATAGGGTGTACAGGTTACCCTGACTGTCACTACATAGCGCATGATGAAGATGCTGACGATGCACCCACTTTGCCCGCGTGCCCTAAGTGTAAAAAAGGGCAGTTGGTTGCGCGTAGCAATAAATTTGGCAAGACCTTTTATTCCTGTGACTGCTACCCTCGATGTAAATACACACTGAACCATAAACCCGTTGCTCAGGTATGCCCAGCGTGCCAGTGGCCTGTTATGACTGAAAAGAAGATGGCCTCGGGTGTTGTGCTACAATGCCCTCAGAAGTCGTGTATGCACAAGCTTATAGAATCTTAATACACTCGTTATTTGCTTAAATTAGGAGAGTTTCTTTGTCTGATCCTGTTGCTCAACCTGCCAATGCCATTGATGCATTACAACAAGGCGGTGTGATTGTTTACCCAACCGAAGCAGTATTCGGTCTTGGCTGTGACCCTGATAATCAAGCTGCTGTAGAAAAGCTACTAGCAATCAAACAACGCCCCGTTGAAAAAGGCTTAATTTTAATTGCTGATAATTATGGTCAGTTATTAAAGTATGTTGATGATGCTAAGATCCCGATGGATAAACGTGCTGATATTTTTTCGCAGTGGCCGGGTGCAATTACATGGGTCATGCCAGCGGCAAAAGAGACACCTAAGTGGTTAACAGGCCAGTTTGATAGTATTGCTGTACGTGTCACTAATCATCCAACTGTTAAAGCCCTTTGCCAGCAGTTTGGTAAACCAATGGTTTCAACCAGCGCAAACTTAACCGGCCAGCCTACAGTGATGAGTATTACGCACGCTAAAAGTGAGTTCGCTGATCGTGTTGATTTTTATGTCGATGAGCCACTCGGTGGCAATAGTCAACCTAGTGTGATTAAAGATGCAATGACCGGCAAAGTATTCAGAGGATAAACATGCAAAGCGAGCTACTCCAACACGTAAAAACATACCTAATGGCCCTACAAGATAGCATTTGTAAGGGCCTTGAAAACGCCGATGGCAAAGCAACATTTGTTGAAGATAATTGGCAGCGCGAAGAAGGCGGCGGTGGTCGTACGCGGGTGATTCAAGGGGGAGATGTTATTGAGCAAGGAGGAGTCAACTACTCGCATGTATTTGGTGCTTCAATGCCAGCATCAGCGACGGCTCATCGTCCAGAACTTGCTGGTCGTAGTTTCCATGCGTGTGGTGTATCGCTGGTGATCCACCCAAAAAACCCACACATTCCAACTAGTCACGCTAATGTACGCTTTTTTATTGCTGAAAAAGACGGGGAAGCGCCTATCTGGTGGTTTGGTGGTGGTTTTGATTTAACACCTTATTACCCTGTTTTTGAAGATGTACAGCATTGGCATCAAGTTGCGCATGATTTATGTCAGCCGTTCGGTGACGGTGTTTACGATAAATATAAAACCTGGTGTGATGATTATTTCTACTTAAAGCACCGCAGTGAAACTCGCGGAGTAGGTGGTTTATTTTTTGATGACCTAAATGAGCTTGGCTTTGAGCAAAGCTTTGCTTTCATGCAAGCAGTTGGTAATGGGTTCTTAGACGCTTATTTACCTATTATTGAGCGTCGAAAAGAGACACCAACAACAGAGCAACAGCGGGATTTTCAACTTTATCGCCGCGGCCGTTATGTCGAATTTAATTTAGTGTGGGACCGAGGCACCTTATTTGGTTTACAAACCGGCGGGCGTACAGAGTCTATTTTGATGTCGATGCCACCATTAGCACGCTGGGAATATAACTATGCACCTGCGGTGGATAGCCCTGAAGCGAAGCTATATCAATATTATTTACGCCCACAAGCATGGCTTAACACAACAGAAGAAGCGCTTATTGCTCGTCAGTGGCAGCTTTAATCGAGTGCTGAAATAACTCTAAACAACTTTGCGTTGTCATTATCTACGGTGGTGACAACGTTTTTTCTGCTTGGCAGCTCTGCCAAAATGCTAAATAAAATTTCGCTTTTCAAAATAGCCAGCTCATGCTCAGAAGTCTTAATGGGAGCACTGATTTGCGTTAGACACTGTGTGTTATCACACGCATAAAAGTCGAGCTTCACTTCATAAAATTCAGGGTGCTGAATCAATGTGTCAAAGCCTTTTATAATGAGCTGTTCATAATCATCACTTTTAGTTGTTTTATCTGAAGTAAGCAGTGAGTTGGCAATAAACTGAATATCATCGTGGTAAAGCAGGTCATTTGAGTAGGCCGTTTCAGTGAAGGGATGTGAATCTCGAGAGAATGAAGCATACAAAACGGCAATAAGCCCAGCACACACTAAACCTGCACACACTAAAAGAGTAGGGGTATATTTCATTTAAACGTCCATATCTGTCGCGAAATAGTGTTCTCTACTCTATCAGTTGTGCATAAAGTGCGCAATTTAGCTTAATTTAAAACGCCTTACTTGCTCATCTAAAGAGCGTGCTAACGACACTAACTCTTCACTGACTTTTTGATTTTCATGGGCATCAACCAAGGAATGTTCGGCATTATCACTAATCGCGACAACACTTTGGTTTATTTCTTCTGCGGCTAAATTTTGCTGCTCTGTGGCATCGGCAATTTGCACGTTGAGTTGGTTTATTTCACTCATCTGTGCTGAGATATCACGCAGTGCTTTTGCCACTTGTTTTACTTGCACAGCCCGTTCATCGGCTTCTGCACTCGAATTATTCATGGTATTGACCGTTTGGGCCGCCTCGTGTTGTAACTTATCAATAGTGCGGCGAATTTCGTCTGTTGAGTCGTGTGTTCTATTCGCCAACGTTCTTACCTCATCAGCAACAACCGCAAAGCCTCGTCCAGCTTCACCTGCACGTGCCGCTTCAATGGCTGCATTCAAGGCCAGTAAATTGGTTTGCTCGGCAATGCTGCTGATCACTTCAAGAACTTTACCAACATCGAGGGTTTGCGCTTGCAATTGTGATACTTGATCTGCGGCTGCTCTTACATCTGCTGCAAGCTGATTAATACTCAGCTCGGTGTGTTCCGCTACTTCTAAGCTTTGCTGTGCAAGTTGGTTACTGTGTTCTGATTTTTCAGACGCAAAGTGAGTGGTATTTTTCACTTCACTTGATGAGCTTTCAAGTTCATTTATCGCAGCAGCCACTGAGTCTGTGCCTTGTTTTTGCTGCAAGATGGCTTGCTCTGTGGCGTCGGCCGAAGCATAGATGCTCTCGGCAGAGTGGATCAGCACTTTAGATGAATGCGACACTTGCGCAATGTTGTCTTTAAAGGCGCTAATCATGTGGTTAAAGCTGGTGGCCAATGAACTTAACTCGTCATTGTGGTCATCATTAATATTGAGGCTCAAATCTTTATTGGTGGTTGCTAAATGCATGGTATGACTGATGATTTTTAATCGTTTTATAAAAATCTTTCTGAATAACATGGCCAGTAGCATAAAAGCAGCAATAAAAATGGTTGATAACAATAAAGTATTCATCAAGGTGTTTTGTGACACTTCATGCTCAATATCAGCCAGTGAATAACTGATTTTTACCACCCCAAGAACATCACCTTCCTGTGCTTGATGGCACCCTAGACAGTTCGTGCCTTTATAATCACGTGTTGCAAACATGGGTTTTAAGTAGGTCATGGTGCTGTTGTTTTTATCGATATACAGCGCTTCGGTGCCTTTTAATGCATCGCGCTCAGCGTCAGTATTCGCTGCTTGGTTCGCATTTCCGGGGCCGTAGAGCTTATTAACAATAGCGCTGCGGATAATGTGCGCGTCTTCAATGTTTTCATGGCTTCTTAATTTATTACTCAGAATTTCTCTGTTTGCCATTGTGCCTGTTAACATCATGGTATTGATAGAGTCAAAGTAGTTATCGGCTAGTAACTTAATATTACTTTCAACGGTATCTTGCGCGAGGGCTTGTTGCTGCTGAGCACTGCTAAATATGCTGGCAAATAAGACCAGCACACCAGTAATTGCAAGCAATGTATAAATTTTAAATTGGATAGACTTCACTTGACGACGCTTCCACTAAACTAAGGAAAGAGTATTATCTTTATTTAGAAAAAGCGTATATTGATATAGCTCAAGCTTAGCTAATTAATGTTGATTGATCATGTGGCTGGCAAGTTGTGAAAGAGACTGTCTTAACCCTTCACGCAATAAAGGATTATCGATTTCGATATCCAGCGTTTTATTCATACAATACATCCATTGATCACGTAGGTCTTGATCAATTGGGAATGGCATGTGACGCTTTCTGAGCATCGGATGGCCGTATTTCTCTACGAAGAGATCGGGGCCGCCTAACCAACCGGAAAGAAATTCAAAAAACACTTGGCGAATTCTATCAAGTGGTTGTGGATGCATATCATATAATGGTTTGGCGTATTCATCACAGGCCATTATGTCGTAGAATCGGTTTGCAATGGCACGAGCACCGGCTTCACCACCAATAATTTCGTAAGGTGTTTTTTCTGGCGTGGGTGTTTCAGGCTCTGCTTTCGATTTAGAAAAAAGTCGTTTAATCATAATATTAATAAAGCTCTACAAGGCAAAGAGGTTGCTTCACTATGGATAAATACGCGGTTTTTGGAAATCCAATAAAACACTCGAAATCACCCGCAATACATAAACAGTTTGCGACCTCATTAGGTGAGCAAATTGATTACAGCGCCATTTTAGCACCAACCGATGCATTTGAAAAAACCGTATCACGCTTTTTCGCTGCGGGTGGCAAAGGTGCTAATGTTACTTTGCCTTTTAAAGAGCAAGCGTATGCAATGGTTGATGAGCTAAGTGAACAAGCGAAAGTCGCCGGTGCGGTAAATACGATTAAACGCCTTGACGATGGTCGTTTATTTGGCGACAACACTGACGGTATAGGTTTAGTGAAAGACTTACTGGCCAATAATGTCACGTTAAAAGCAAAACGGATTTTGTTGATTGGTGCCGGCGGTGCAGCACGTGGCGTAATTCAACCTCTTTTAAATGAGCGTATCGCGACGTTGATCATCGCGAATCGCACTGCCGAAAAAGCACATATGTTAGCTTCTATTTTTGCAGAGCAAGGAGATGTTAAAGGGTGTGCTTTAGATGAAATACCGAATGAACACTATGATATCGTGATTAATTCTACTTCGAGCAGTGTTACAGGTGACTTACCCGGTATTGCTCAAGAGCATGTCGCTCACTGCTCATGTGCCTACGATATGTTTTACGCCAATCACGCCACCGCATTTATAAGCTGGGTTAAAGCCGTTAATCCTAGCTGTATTACACTGGATGGCAGTGGCATGTTGGTTGGACAAGCCGCACAAGCTTATTATATATGGCGTAATAAAATGCCAGAAATACTGCCCGTGGTTGCTGCATTAAAAAGTGGAGAACTCGCATGAACCAAGCGATTCAATTTATAGATAGAGTTGAATACAAGGCACAAGACAAACTGCTTGTGTTTTATGCGCAAGTTAGTGGAATGATGGTCGAGTGTGTTATCGACACGGATAAATATGATTTTGCTGATCAAAGCGGCGCGATCAATTACTTTGAAACACACCGCTTTGACTATGAAGAACTGGCCGAGCAATTAATAGAAGACGAGCAGTACAACTCGGCAGGACAAATAGTATTAACAGAGGTCTTTTAACTCTCTGCTATATATTCATCTTTAAGTTGCACATAATTGTCAGCAGATAATGTTAAAAAGGCACGCTCTTGCTCAGTGAGAGGGCGAGCCTGTTTGACAGGGCTTCCGACATATAAGTAACCAGACTCTAACCGCTTATTCGGGGGGACTAATGAGCCTCCACCAATAATTACATCGTCTTCAACGATAGCGTTATCCATAACAATGGCACCCATGCCAACAAGAATACGGTTGCCTAGTTGGCAGCCATGTAACATCACTTTATGTCCAACAGTGACATCATCACCAATAATAAGTGGATAACCGTCAGGGTTTGACTTACTTGCTCGGGTAAGATGAAGAACACTGCCATCTTGAATATTAGTACGCTCACCGATGCGTATATAGTTAACATCACCACGTGCTGCAACTAAAGGCCACACACTGCTGTCTTTGCCAAGCGTGATATCACCGACTAAAACGGATGATTCATCAATATAAACACTGTTATCAAATGTAGGAGTGATCCCTTTATAAGAACGGATAGTCATAAATTCACCTTAAATCGTCAAAATGCGCAAGCTCTAGTGTAACAGTGAAGTAAGAAAATTCACTAAAAGGCGCTAAAGTTGATTGTTAAACACTCAGTTTTAGGGCGTTTAGCTCAAAAGCTGAGCGAACAGTGCGTTTTTTTAAATTTTATTGAAAAAAGTGCTTGCGTAAAAAATCCATCTCCCTATAATGCGACCCCACTGAGACGGGAGACAGCAACGAAAGACGCTGAGCAACGTAGCAGAGAGTTAAGTAAAACTTCGGTTTTAAATCTTCAAAAGAAAGTTTAAAATTAAGTGTTGACTCTAAAAAATAAGGATGTATTATACGCATCCCTAGCGACGAAGTCGCACTGTTCTTTAACAATATAAAGCAATCATCTGTGTGGGCACTCGTACAGATTGAGTTCTAACAGCGAAGCTACTTAGGTAGTAACGCAAACAAATTTA
>NZ_JBRJHH010000017.1:0-84596 GCF_053628915.1 Pseudoalteromonas sp. MBR-15 | reverse complement strand
AGACCACATCATTATAATGCTGGTTTAGCGCCGAATGAATCTGAGGTTAGATATCAAGATTCTAAAACTGTGGCCAAAATTAGTTGACCACTACAAGTTGAGTTGCTGCTTCGTTAGTAAAGTTAGCCGTTGAAAACTCAAGTCCAGGATAGCGCTGTAAAAGCATTATGGCAGTAGGAATCCGTTTCTTAGCAACTAAAAAACCTAAAATGGAATTTAAAGGGGAAATAGATTCACTATTAAGTATTTCGTATGGGAAATTTGAAAAAACCCGTTCAATTTCATTGAAAGTTTCGACCGATGAAATATTAGTCGATGTAATCTTCCGATTAAGCTCCTCAAGTGGTAAGTCTGCCCAAAGTCTGTCTAATGAACCCTTATAATCCAAAACTTCCGTCGCCGATGAATTTGGTCCATTAACAAAATTATATTGACTAAGAAACCGTTCATTATTCGGCAATGATTTTATAACTGGTATCAATTCAGAAACGGATTCATGCAACATAGCCCTTTCATACCAATCTTGCGCTTGTGACCAACTGCTAACAAACCAAATTGCATCCGCAACCTGCTTTGCTGAATAACCATTTTTGAAAGCGTGCAGTGCTTTAAGTTCTATCTCATCTGAAAAATCATAGTGTAAATTGCTTTGCTTAAGATTTAAATCTCTGCACAGTTGTTCGTCTGGAACTTCATTTGGAAAAGGGCGTTTTTTGTAGGTTTTTTTTTCTGAAGTCGCTTCGGTATTTTTATCTAATGAGCTAATGTCATTTGTTGTATTGACGGTTTTTTTTGATTCGTTCGTGTGTGAAGTTTCAGTATTGGTTACATAAAATATTAACGTTGTTACAACGGTAGCTAAAACAATTACTGATAAAGCTTTTTTTTTCATCCCTAAATGCTCTGTACTTATTTTGAAAACATAAGACTAACCATATATTGATTAGGCTTATGTTTAAAGTATAAAGCTAAGAAAATAGTCCTAATTTACAGTTTACACTGTGGGTTTCTGCCCTGCGCTTTTGCCGCTTGTTGTGCTTTTAAAGCCGTTGGCATGTGTTTTTGTAGCTCTTTAATTCGATTACCCGGTGCTGGGTGAGTCGACATGAATTCGGGTGTGCCGCTGCTGCCAGCTGCACTCATGTTTTGCCATAATGACACTGACTGCTCTGGGTTAAAGCCGGCCTTTGCCATTAAGTCTAAACCTACAATATCAGCTTCAGATTCATGTGAGCGGCTAAAAGGTAACACCACACCAAATTGTGCGCCGAGTCCAAGTGCTTGCATAATTTCACCGCGATATTGCACATTACCCATATCAAGCGCAGCACCACCGACTTGTAAACCTGTTTGAATCAAAGAGTTTTGCGATACACGTTCATTCGAGTGCTCAGCAATAACGTGTGCAACTTCATGGCCTAACACGGTCGCTAGTTGATCCCTGTTAACCGCTACTTTTAATAATCCGGTATGTACGCCAATGTAGCCGCCTGGTAATGCAAACGCATTCGCAGAATCTTCTTCGAACACCACCACTTCCCATGCTTGTTGAGCATATTCACGCGGCAAAACAGAAATCACATCGTCTGCGATGCATTTTACATACGCATTAACTTTTGGGTCTGAGTTAATCGGCTGTGTTTTCTTCATTTCAGCAAAGCTTGCTTGGCCCATTTGACTCATTTGTTGATCTGAGTAGAGCGCGATCTGTGTACGTCCCGTTGGAGACGTTTTACACCCTGCTAAAACAGCGGTGGCTAACACGACCATCATTAACTTTTTCATGTGAATCCTTACAAATACTATTAGTGCAATTGTTGCTAATATAGCAAAGCATTCATTAATTTTATATGAAAATACATTTCCCACCGTGCAAATGTGATTTTTCAGTTAAATCTTTTAGTTAGCAGGCAAACTAAGTTCACCAACGAACCACTCGCTGCTACAATAGGGGTCTATTGATTGATAAATGAGTTTCCAATGCCTTCCCCCGACACATTAAATAAACGCATTTTATTGCCGTTACTGGCAAGTATTGTCGCCATTACTCCGCTGGCAATTGATTTGTATCTACCTGCGATGTTGGTCATTGCCAATGACTTACAAACAACCATGCCAAATGTACAAATTTCATTGAGTATCTATTTAGCTGGCTATGCACTGGGTATGCTATTTTTTGGCCCTATTGCCGATGAGCTTGGTAGACGATTACTGGCTAAAGTAGGCTTAGCGCTGTTTGGTTTAAGTTCGTTAGCACTGGCATTTTGCCATAACATAGAGCTTTTTTGGTCACTTAGGGCAGTACAGGCTTTCACTGGTGCCGCGGCAACCGTGGTTGTACCGGGTATTATTCGTCATATTTACCGTGAGAATACGGCAAAGGGGATGTCGTATGTATCGATGATCATGATGGTAGCGCCCCTTATCGCCCCCACGCTTGGCTCTTTAATTATGGGCATTTCGACATGGCAGGTTATATTTTTAGTGTTAGCTGCGTATAGCTTTGCGATTTTAGCACTTGTGCAACTTTACTTAATTGATATCCCTATTTTCAAAAGTCAGCAACGTGGTTTAGCGTTATTTTTTAACAGCTATAAAACCGTCTTTTCACGTCAAAGTGCGCGTGCCGACATCGCTAGCTCTATGTTTGCCTCGTTCGCATTTTTCTGCTTTTTAACGTCTGTGCCTTACGTTTATTTGGACTTTTTTAAAGTAGATGAACAACTCTTCGGTATTTTATTTGCCTTTAACGTACTTGCCTTAATGTTCGGTAACTTTATGAATACCCGACTTGTACCACGCTTAGGATCGCGCAAATTACTGTTTATAGGCTTAGGTATTGGCTTTGCATCGGGCTCAGCATTACTGCTGTTTAGTTTAATGCATTTGTCGCTGTATTTTATCGTCGCAAGCATAGCGCCTTTAATGATGAGTTTGGGGATTGTGGCAAGTAATGCCGACTCATTGATTTTAATGCAATTCGAGGAAAAGTCAGGGACTGCAACGGCGGTAATTGGTACGTTACGTTTTGGCAGTGGCGCACTCGTAGGACCTATCCTCGCATTTATTCACCCACAAAGTGCGGTGCCATTTTCAGCCATGATGTTCAGTGCGCTTATCCTTATACTACTTGTGCAGCTTTGGCATCGAAAATTAGACAAAAAAAATGCCTGTCTATGACAGGCATTTTTCTCTAAAAAGCGTTTATTCAGCTTCTTTCGATACCATTACCATAGCAGGACGCAGTAAACGACCGTTTAACGTGTACCCTTTTTGCATAACTGCAAGTACCGTATTAGGTGCTACATCATTGCTTGGTTGAATTGACATCGCTTGATGGAATTCTGGATTAAACTGCTCACCTTGTGGGTTAACAATTTCTACACCAAACTTAGACACGGCATCGTTGAAGCTTTTTACCGTCATCTCGATACCTTCAAGTACAGGCTTAAGCTGCTCATTTTCTTTGTCAGAAAACTCAATCGCACGCTCTAAATTATCAATCACGGGTAATAATTCGTTAGCAAACTTCTCAAGTGCAAACTTGTGAGCTTTTTCAACATCTTGTGCGGCACGGCGACGCATGTTTTCAACATCTGCTGCGGCACGTACTACACTGTCTTTTTGATCATTTATAGTTTGCTTTGCAGCTTCTAGTTCACTATAAAGTAGTGCAATTTCAGCTTCAGGGCTTAGTTCTTCGCCTTCAACTTGCTCTGCTGCTTCAACGGCTGCGTCAACATCCGCTTGCATTTGTTCAAATTCTTCGTTTAGTTCAACTTCTTGCTCTGGTGATTTTGTCTGCTCAGACATAGCTTAAATGCTCCAATTCTTTACAACTGCGGTAATTATGGGGATTGAATAAAAAGATTCAAGAGGTTGATGACCCGATTAACTCAAATTCTTGGATGATTGCTTCAATTTGTGCTGATTTTGGACAAATAACACAAAAACGACTCTGATATTCGAGGTTATTAAAGTAAGGAAGGCTGATCACCATTAACTCATCACAATCGGTAAATGGAAGTTGTTCTGTGTTTAATACCGACAAACCGTTTCTAAATGCGAGCTTATCTTCAACAAAATTTAGAAATGAGACGCCTATATTTAAGCTCGTTTGACAGTCTACTTGCTTATATAAATAATTTTCACCTACCACAATACTGTTATCAGACCCCAGTTTCTGGCTCAATTGGCGAGTCCATTGGGTCAACGAGTCATGGCAGTTGCGCGGTGCAGTATTCGCCATTGCCTGCATACGGTAAAGACCTTCCATCAGAGTTTGTTGACTGAACACCGTATTAAGCCACGTTGCAAACTGATAGCGAACCGAATCACTGGCGTCCTCAGGTTTACTAATACAAATATTGTGACTTTGCCCTGCTCTATCAATCAGTAAAATAAGCCAATCACTGCCATCAAAGTCAAGCACTTCAACCCTAAAAACCAATTGCGAACTCACTTGCGGTAAACCAACACAACAACATACTTTATAACGTTGGCTCAAGCCGTGGGCCAGCTCAACAAGTTGTGCTTGTTGAGGTTGCCAATACGTCGCAATTTCGGGCAAAGAGAAAAATTCGGTTAACCAATAGTCAAACCCAGCATTTGTTGGCACGCGGCCTGCCGAGGTATGTGGCGAATAAAGCAACCCTTCTTTTTCAAGCCTTGCCATTGCATTTCGCACTGTGGCAGAGCACACAGCCATGCCCTTTTGCTTTGCTATTCGCGTTGAAGCCACTGGTTGGCCCTCGCCATTACAATATAGGCTCATTACGGCTGAAAAAATTTGTTGATCGCGGGGGTTTAATTTCATAATTCTTACATCTTGACTCTTGCCCTAAGATATTTGGGCACTGCAAGTTTATTTCAAGTTATTTTCAAAGCATTAATTTTTAATGTAATCTATCCCTATGAAATAGTTAAGTGCACGTACCATGGACTCACCGTTTAAAACCATAGGTTTAATTGGTAAACCTAACCACAGCGCCGCGGCTACAACGCTACAGCGATTACACACCTTTTTACGAGCGTTAGGTTTTGAGGTGCTCGTTGAGCAACGAACGGGTCGGCAATTAGAAGATGTGCCTGCAAACAACCTCGTTAAACTCGTTGAGTTAGGCGAGCGTGCTGATTTAGCCATCGTTGTCGGTGGCGATGGCAACATGTTAGGTGCTGCACGTGTTTTAGCGCGTTTTGACGTTGCAGTGATTGGCGTAAACCGTGGTAACCTCGGATTTTTAACCGACTTAAACCCAGAAGGTTTTGAAGCAAGTTTAGAGCAGGTTCTAAGCGGTCAATTCATTGAAGAAAAACGCTTCCTGCTAGAAGTAGAAGTATACCGACATGCTGAACTTAAAAGCGCAAATTCAGCGGTTAATGAAGCGGTACTCCATGCCGATAAAGTCGCTCACATGATTGAGTTCGAAGCCTTCATAAATAATGATTTTGTATTTTCACAACGCTCTGATGGTTTAATCGTATCTACACCGACGGGGTCAACGGCCTATTCTCTCTCTGGGGGCGGGCCTATTTTGACACCAGAACTGAATGCTATTTCGTTAGTACCCATGTTTCCTCATACTCTTTCGAGTCGCCCTTTAGTCGTTGATGCAGATAACGAGGTACGCCTTAAACTCAGCTTAGAAAATACCGACAGCTTACAAGTGAGCTGTGACAGCCACGTTGTTTTGGCCGTTTTACCTGGCGATGAAGTGGTTATCAAAAAAGCTGACAAACGGTTACGCTTAATTCATCCAAAAGAATATTCTTATTACAATGTACTGCGAAAAAAACTGAACTGGGGTAGCCGCTTATTTTAAACAGCAATTTTCTTCTTAAATAATTGCCAAGTGAAATCTATTAGCGCAAAATAATTCACTTTACCGTAGTACACATTTAAGGAACCTAAGCAAAAATGAGCTATATAGTTTTTCTTGCTCTTTTGTTGTTGATCACTCTACTAGGCTGCTATTGGATCATCGAAAGCAACCGTCGCAAAGCGATAGAAGCCGAAAAAAAACGCTTTCATCAACGTGTCAAAGAGATCAATAACGACTTCAAAATTAAATTAATCGAATTTAGTGAAGCAAAGCTCATTCGCCCTAAAAATGTTGCACGTTTGAACCAAATCACCAGTAATTACTTTGTCGTTCAAGCTCACAACGAAGAAAATCTAACGCATTTAGAGTTTATTAGTGAGTTGTTTATCAGCACCATAATCATGGAAGCAAACAAAGCACAAAGCCCGCATGAACATGACCAACTTGCCGATAGATTACAATACTTTATGGCACAACTTCCTTATAATGGCATTGAATACAATAAAGCGTTTTATCAAGAAGTATTACCCTCATTAATTGAAGTTATTAAATACGCGCCACCTATTAATCAACATGATGACCCTGCGCAAAGCCAGAGTCCATCAATGCCTGATGAATTAAATCACGAAAAACAGATATCAGAATTAACAAAAGCATAAAAATTTAATTTGCAAAACCCGAAAACACTGTATAAATTAACAGTTAATTAGCTGGATGGATAAACAGTATGTTAATCGGGTTAGAAATTAAAAACTTTGCCATTGTAAGTAACTTGAGTACTGAGTGGCACAATGGCATGACAGCCATTACAGGTGAAACAGGTGCAGGGAAATCAATTGCTATTGATGCCCTATCGTTGTGTTTAGGCGAACGCGCCGATGCGGGTGCTGTTCGTCCAGGAACTGAGCGTGCAGAAATCTGCGCGCAATTCGATATTACCCAATTACCCCTTGCTCAACAGTTTTTAGAACATCACTTACTGTCTAATGCAGAAGGTGAATGCTTACTGCGCCGTGTTATTTGTAAAAATGGCCGGAGTAAAAGCTATATTAATGGCAGCCCTGTCACTGCTGCGCAGCTTAAAGAGCTTGGGCAATACCTCATTTCTATTCATGGTCAACACGCGCATCAGCATTTATTAAAAGCCGAGCATCAGCTGCATTTACTGGATGCATATGCTGGCCATACAAACCTGCTTTCCAATGTTAAAGAACGCTTTAAAGCATATCAGGCGCTAGTAAAAGAGTTTAACCACTTAGAACAACAACAAGCGCAACAAGCGGCTCAGAAACAGCTACTTGAATACCAAGTTGCTGAATTAGACGAGTTTGCCTTACAACCCGGTGAGTTTGAAGAAATAGAAGCTGAGCACCATAAGTTAAGCCACAGCCAAACTATTTTAGAGTCGTGCCAACGTGAACTTCAGCACTTATACGAAAGTGATGAGCAAAGTGCATGCTCAATGCTGCAACACAGTGCACAGCAATTTGCTGAACTTGCTGGCTACGATGATAGCCTATCTAGCATTGCAGCGCTTTTAAGTGAAGCCGCTGTTCAGGTTGAAGAAGCAAGCCGTGAAATTCGCAGCTACGTAGATATAACAGATTTAGATCCTGCTCGCCTCGACGAAGTAGAAACTCGTTTAACTGGGGCAATGGATTTAGCACGCAAGCACCATATAAAACCGGAAGAGCTGGTAGAATTTCACCAATCAATTGCGAAAGAGCTTGCTTCAATTAGCTACAATAGTGACCGCTTAGCATCACTAGAAACCGAGATAAATACAGCCCTTGATGAATATAAAGACGCTGCACAGGTTTTAAGTGATAGCCGCCAGCGTTATGCCGAAACACTCAACACATTGATCAGCGATAGCATGGCTAACTTATCAATGGAAAATGGCCAGTTTGCGATTGATATTCAACAAACGAGTGATAAAGCCCCCAGTGCAATGGGATTTGATACCGTGGCGTTTTTGGTATCGACCAACCCTGGGCAACCAATGCAAGCTTTATCGAAAGTTGCATCGGGTGGCGAGCTTTCGCGTATCAGTTTAGCGATACAAGTCATTATCGCCCAGCGCGTGACAACGCCAACACTCATATTCGACGAAGTCGATGTGGGTATTTCTGGCCCAACGGCCTCAGCGGTTGGCAAGTTATTGCGCCAGCTTGGCAAATCAACCCAAGTTATTTGTGTTACGCACTTGCCACAGGTTGCTAGCTCTGGGCATCAGCAATTTTTTGTTGCGAAAGAAATTGCAAATGGTGAAACCTACACACAAATGAATAAGCTCAGTAAAGATGGACGAATAGATGAAATTGCCCGTCTACTCGCTGGCGATAATATTAGCAAAATGGCCAGAGCAAATGCGAAAGAGCTGATTAGTGCGCATGCATAACCACTCTCGCACTTAATGACATTAACGTTTTAGTAAGTAATTAAGGCTATTGTGCATAGCCTTCGACCGGATTATACAATGAATAAACAACGTAAGTTTGGGTTAGCAAGCGGGTTATTATTGAGCTTAAGCTCACCTTTACTGCACGCCTCTGTGTCATATACACCTGTCGTGTCACAAAATTATATGTTCGCTCTACTACAATGCACTTTATTTGCGTTTCCTATCGTGGCGCTACTTTTGGTGCTATGGAGCCGATGGAAGCACCTAAGGTTTAAACAACGTTTACAAACATATTTATATGCTTCTGCAGCAATGATGCTCATACTGTTTGTAATAGTGAGCCAGCAATCAGAGACAATTTCTGTTTGGTCTGTTGTTGTAATGATTTGTCATTTTATCGTGGTAAGCCTTGCTTACTTTTTATTAAAACAACACAGCAATAAAGTAAAAAACACGTTATCAGGCTGCTGGTAGTCTGTTTTAACTTGTCGGGCTTTTTCTCTCATTTAAAAAAACCTACTGATTTTTAGCCATCGTTACACATAGCTTTAAACAGGGTCAGTTAATAAGAATAAGCAATTATAATATTAGTAACGTAGTTAAAGAAATTAGCGGGTAAGCGTAATGTTTACCCGCTGCTTATATTAGTCTTGAGTGACTATCTGCCAGTCGATACGATAATTAGTCACGACGCTGGTATACCCTTTTACTTTGAAAATATAGTCTCCAGCTTCTGTAACCGATAACTGTGCTGTTTCGGGGTTATCAAGTGTCGCAGAGCTTGCGAGGTCTTCTCCCTGACTGTTTGCTATTGAAAAATCAAGGTCTGCAAATGGTTGCCAACTTAAGACCGCAGTCACGCCCACAACATTATCTGGTACTGAAACTAAATGCTCAATAATGCTATAGGCTGGGTCAACACCAAGCCCAGCAAGATCTAAACTTACTGATGGTCCCATTGTACCCTCAATACTTGGCATTAACTGTGTAGTAAATGACACACCGGGCTGGGTGACAATACCGTCAAATTCGAATCGATCTAATGCGACTTGTCCTGATATAGTGCGCACTTCAAGTGTATGTGCTGAGTCGTCTAATTGGTTAATTGCCACGGTAATGGCTTCGCCTTTTTCACCACTGACGCTCAACGATTCATACTCGACCCCATCAACTAATATACTGACCTCTCCTCGGTTAGTTGCCGCAAAGTGTATTTTCGCACGCTCACCTTTAAAGCCAACATAAGCAATATTTCCAGGCCCTTTTGCTTTTGCCAGTGTGCCGTTATAAGCACTGCTATCCGTTGTTTCTGACCACTTGCCGGCAAAGTAGACTTTATCAGCAGTGTTGTCTGCTTGCTGCCAAGCACCTTGACTCGAAAATTCAGTGTCTCCAGCTAAAAACTGGCGCATATTACCTTCAGTTTGTAATGCAAGCTCAACTGCTTTTTTCACATTAATGTGACCCGCCCCTACTTCGTGCGGTAGGTACTGTCGCCCAGTTTCATCAAACATGTCATCGGCACTGGCTTTTAGAATTTCGTCAATTTGATCAGGCGATAAATGCGGGTTTGCTTCAAGCAGCACAGTCGCAGCACCTGCAACAAAAGGGGTTGCCATCGACGTGCCACTCATCGTCGCATAGTAAACATAATAATCAGGGTTATCTAAATCGATGACCGGTCCTAAAGCGGGCAAAGGGGTATTGAGTGCTCGCGTCGAATATATGCTTGAGCCAGGTGCTGTAATGTCGGGTGTTTTAATCGCATCACCTGGCACACCACGGCTAGAAAAATCAGCCAGCATTCTATTCGGCGTGCCTGCTGCGACGTCAATAACCCAAGGAGCGACGGCATACACATTGAGGGTATCATCACCGTCGCCATCGTTACCCGCAGCAAAAGTGACAATCATGCCGCGTTTGTATGCCTCAAATGATGCTTTGTTCACAGGGTTATTAGGGTCGAAGTTACTTCCTGCTCCCCCTCCCCAACTATTTGTAATAACATCAATATCGTATTTGTGCTGGTTGGCTAATGCATAATCAAAGCCTTTTAAAGAATGTAAAATTGAAATGGCTTCACCAGCAGAAATACCGACAATCTTTGCATCTGGGGCAATGCCATCATGCAAATTAGCACGTGTAGGATCATTCGCAGAAGCAGCGCCACTGCCCGCAACAGTGCCAGCAACATGGGTGCCATGTCCTGATGATGTATCGGTGTTTGGTAACCCTTCGATATCGGCGGTCAAACCGTATAAATCAAGATCGTTTATTAGTTTTACATTTTGAATGGTTTTATCACCGTAAGCTAAATCGGGATGTGTCGCATCGACTCCTGAATCGAGTACAGCCACAACGCCACCTTTGCCTGTAAATAAATAGTTATCATGTACAAAATGACCGCCAGTGATCTCACCCGAGTTATAGTTGTAATAGTGCAGTGGCGCATCATAATAAATACTTTCAATGGCAGGGTTATTTTGTAACTGTGTGACGAGTGAAGGAGTCAGCGTAGCGCCAACCATGGGTAATTCTTTTAAGGCTAAGTACGGTACACCGAGTGACTGCATTACATTATAAACCTGCTGTTTATCTTTAAAGCTTATAATGACTTTGATACTTGGTTCAGTAAGGCTTTGAGTTAGGCTTGTTGTTGATAATTTTTCTGCTAATTCTGGACCTAGTAAGGCTTGTGCTTGGGTGGCAAAGCTGCCAACCATGCCAAGACCGATGAGTATACTAGAAAGTTTAGTTCGCATTGGTTTATCTCCTGGATTAGTTTGTTACTTTTTTGTAACTACAGAACATATACTCGCAGCGAGTGACACTCACCGATATAGGGGAAAACCCTCATAAGGCTTTAGGAATAGCCCCTGCGTACGCAATCAATATTTTACAGGCACAAAAAAAGCAAGCCCGCAGGCTTGCTTTAGTATCTATACAAAATTATGAATGGGGAGTATTGCAGATAGCTATTACACCTCTAGGTAATCCATAATTCCTTCTGCCGCATTGCGACCTTCAAAAATAGCCGTTACCACCAAATCTGAGCCGCGAACAATATCGCCACCAGCGAAGATTTTAGGGTTCGTTGTCTGATGGGTAAATTCACCTTGTTCAGGTGCATTAATACCACCCCAATGGTTAATTTCAACGCCATATGGTTCAAGCCAATCCATTTTGTGCGGTTTAAAACCAAATGCCATTAACACTTTAGTGGCTTCTATCACATGCTCTGAACCAGCCACTTCTTCAGCACGACGGCGACCATTTTCATCTGGTTCACCCAGTTGCGTTTTGACCATTCTTACGCCTGCAACTTTACCTTGCTCGTCAACTACAATGCCTTTAGGTTGCACGTTAAAAGTAAACTCAACCCCTTCTTCGCGGGCATTTTTAACTTCACGTTTAGAGCCTGGCATGTTTTCTTCATCACGGCGATAAGCACATGTTACTTTGCTTGCACCTTGACGAATTGACGTTCTTACGCAGTCCATTGCGGTGTCACCCCCGCCCAATACAACCACTTTTTCGTTGGCCATATCAATATAAGCTTGCTTGTCTTCAGCGTAGCCCATAACACGATTTGTGTTACCAATTAAGAACGGTAAAGCGTCATGTACGCCATCGGCATCTTCATTTTCAAATCCTGCGCGCATACTTTGATAGGTCCCTACGCCTAAAAAGACTGCGTCATATTCAGCAAGAATTTCATCTAGGGTAATATCAACACCGACTTCCGTGTTTAGTTTAAACTCAACCCCCATTTCAGTGAAAATTTCACGACGCTTCTGCATCACTTCTTTTTCAAGCTTAAATGAAGGAATACCGAAAGTAAGTAACCCCCCTATCTCAGGGTGACGGTCAAATACCACCGGTTTAACACCATTACGCACTAGAATATCAGCACAACCTAACCCGGCTGGACCTGCACCAATAATCGCCACTTTTTTATCAGACCAAACCACATAAGACATATCTGGTTTCCAGCCCATTTTAAAAGCAGTGTCTGTAATATATTTTTCAATATTACCAATTGTTACAGCACCAAACTCTTCGTCAAGTGTACATGAGCCTTCGCATAAGCGGTCTTGTGGACACACTCGACCGCACACCTCAGGTAAACTATTTGTACGATGTGACAGCTCAGCCGCTTCTAATATACGGCCTGTACGAATTAGCTTTAACCATTGCGGTATATAGTTATGTACTGGGCATTTCCACTCACAATACGGGTTACCACAATCTAAGCAACGGTCCGCTTGTGAATTTACTTGCGTCTCAGAAAACGGCTCGTAAATTTCCACGAATGATTGCTTACGTGCCGAAATCGGTTTTTTACGCGGGTCAACACGTTGTACATCGATAAACTGGTATACATTTTCGCTCATACTACCCCCTTACTGAGCCTGAACACGAAGCTCTGCACTACTGCGTGCTCGGTGTCCGAGTAAACTTTTTACATCACTTGATTTTGGCTTCACCAATTTAAACATCGGAATGTATAAATCAAAGTTCGCTAAAATCTGCTCAGCGCGGTTAGACCCCGTTAGCTCTAAATGCTCTGCAATAAGACCACGAAGATGCTCTTGATGAGACGCTAAATCTTCCAGCGTAACAATTTCAACAAGCTCAGGGTTAATGCGTTTTTCAAAGTCATTGCTTTCATCAAGAATATAAGCAAAACCGCCCGTCATCCCCGCACCAAAGTTAATACCGACTTTGCCAAGGACACACACAACACCGCCTGTCATGTATTCACAGCCGTTATCGCCCACACCTTCTACAACCGCTTGCACACCTGAGTTACGAACAGCAAAACGCTCACCCGCACACCCTGCTGCAAACAATTTGCCGCCAGTAGCACCGTACAAGCACGTATTACCTGCAATGGTTGCTTTGTGGCTTTCAAATGATGATCCCATCGGTGGGCGAATGACAAGTTTGCCTCCTGCCATGCCTTTACCAACATAATCGTTAGCGTCACCCACTAACGTCATTTCTAGGCCTCCAGCATTCCATACACCAAACGACTGACCTGCAGTGCCGTGTAACTCAATAGATACAGGATCGGCAGCCATACCTTGGTTACCGTGCTTAGATGCAATGTATCCTGATAGCATCGCCCCCACAGAGCGGTCTGTATTACACACGCGGCTCACTAATGAAATACCCGATTTTTCATCAATTGCTTGCTTGGCTTTATCAAGCAAGGTTTCATTAAGCTGACCTAAATAGTGCGAGCTGTTTGGCGCACTGCAATACAAGGTTTCACCGGTTGGGTTGTTCGGCACAGCCACAACTGACGATAAATCAATTTTCTTTTGCTTCGGCGTTTTGCCTTCAATCGCCTCAAGTAAATCTAAGCGACCAATTAAATCTGTTAAATGGGTTACCCCTAAGCTTGCCATGATTAGACGCGCTTCTTGTGCAATAAACTTAAAGTAGTTCATCGCCATTTCTGGTAAGCCATGGTAGTGCTTCTGACGAAGTGTATCGTCCTGCGTTGCTACACCGGTCGCACAGTTATTTAAATGACATATACGCAAGTATTTACAACCCAGTGCCACCATAGGACCCGTACCAAAGCCAAAGCTTTCAGCACCTAAAATAGCGGCTTTAATAATATCGAGACCGGTTTTCAAACCACCATCCGTTTGTAATCGAATACGGTGGCGTAAGCCATTTTCAACCAAAGCTTGTTGTGTCTCAGCTAGGCCTAACTCCCAAGGACTGCCTGCATATTTAACAGAAGTAAGCGGGCTTGCACCTGTACCACCGTCATAACCCGCAATCGTAATGAGGTCTGCATAGGCTTTTGCTACACCCGTTGCAATCGTACCGACACCGGGTTCAGACACTAATTTCACCGAAATTAGTGCTTCAGGATTCACTTGTTTCAAATCAAAAATTAGCTGGGCTAAATCTTCAATAGAGTAAATGTCATGATGCGGTGGCGGTGAAATCAACGTTACACCCGGTACTGAGTAACGCAGTTTAGCGATATAAGGCGTTACTTTTTCACCCGGTAACTGACCTCCTTCACCGGGCTTTGCACCTTGTGCTACTTTAATTTGAATCACATCAGCACTGCGTAAATAATGCGGTGTTACACCAAATCGGCCTGAGGCAACCTGTTTAATACGTGAATTTTTCTCGGTGCCATAGCGAAGTTTATCTTCACCCCCTTCACCTGAGTTAGAACACCCACCTAAGCGGTTCATGGCAATAGCCAATGCTTCATGTGCTTCAGGTGATAGTGCACCAATACTCATTGCCGCCGAGTCAAAACGCTTATAAAGCTCTGTTGCTGGTTCAACATCATCGATACTGATTCCGGCATCAGGAATTTTAAGCGCCAACATGTCACGTAAATTTGTGATTGGGCGGTTATTAACTAAATCAGCGTAGGCAACGTAATCACTGTACTCACCCGAGCGCACTGCTTTTTGCAGGGTTTGGATCACATCAGGGTTGTAAGCATGATATTCACCACCGTGAACATACTTTAATAAACCACCATGGCTTAATAACTTGCGCTTACTAAATGCAAGCTTATGAAGCTTACGTTGATCATCATCAAAGTCAGTAAAACACGCACCTTTAATACGGCTTGCTACACCATTGAAACAGGTTTCAATAACCGCTTCTGACAAACCAACCGCTTCAAACAGCATCGAGCAACGATATGAGGCAACCGTACTGATCCCCATTTTCGACATGATTTTGTAAAGGCCTTTGTTGATCGCATTACGATACGCCAACGTGACTTCACAATAGCTCTTGTTGATAATCTTTTTATCGCTCATTGCAACCAGCGACTCATAGGCTAAATAAGGGTAAATCGCCGTCGCACCAAAGCCTAATAACACAGCAAATTGATGAGCATCTCGCACGCTACCTGATTCAATAATGATGTTTGATTCACAACGTAAGTTATTATCAACTAATCGTTTTTGAATTGAGCCTACCGCCATTGCAGCAGGAATGGGTAGGTGCGTTTCACTAAAGTTACGGTCACTCAAGACTAACATCACACACCCTGATGCGGCTTTTTCTTGCGCTTCGTCACAAATACGTGTGATCGCTTTTTCAAGGCCTTCTTCGGCTGTGTAAGTAATATCGATTTTGCAGTAGCTGTAATGCGCTTGGTCAGCACTTAACAGCTGTTTCATGTCTGCGTACATCAATATCGGTGTTTCAAATTGCAGACGTTTCGCATGACCCGTGGTTTCATTGAACACGTTTTGCTCACTACCAATACACGTGGCAAGTGACATAACATGATTCTCACGCAGAGGATCAATCGGTGGATTGGTTACTTGTGCAAACTTTTGACGGAAGTAATCAAATAATGAACGGTGCCCTTCAGACAGCACGGCAAATGGGGTGTCATCACCCATTGAGCCCGTTGCTTCTTGACCGTTTTCGCCCATGACACGAACAACACTGTCGAGTTCTTCGTTAGTAAAGCCAAACATTTTTTGATATTTCAGCAGTGTTTCGTCATCAAACGAGCGATTACCTGCATCTTTTTCAGCCAGTTTTTCGAACGGAGTCAAACGCTTAACGTTAGCTTCTAGCCACGCTTTATACGGGTGACGTGATTTAAGATCTTGGTCAATTTCGTCAGAATGCCAAATTTTACCTTGGTGAGTATCAATTACTAATAATTCACCCGGACCAACTCGTCCTTTTTCAACGACTTCGTCTGGCGCGTAATCCCAAATACCCACCTCAGAAGCAAGCGTAATAAATCCATCTTGCGTAATGACATAACGCGCTGGACGAAGGCCATTTCGGTCAAGGTTACAGGCCGCAAAACGACCATCAGACATAACAATACCAGCAGGGCCATCCCATGGTTCCATATGCATAGAGTTAAAGTCGTAGAAAGCACGTAAATCGTCATCCATGGCTCGGTTTTTCTGCCATGCAGGCGGAACAAGCATACGCATCGCACGGAATAAATCCATACCACCCGCTAAGAACAATTCAAGCATGTTATCTAAGCTTGATGAATCAGAGCCACTTTCGTTGACAAATGGGGCTGCTGATTGCAAATCAGGGATCAGTGGAGATGCAAATTTATAAGCACGGGCACGTGCCCACTGGCGGTTACCTTGGATGGTATTAATTTCGCCGTTGTGCGCTAAATAGCGGAACGGCTGCGCCAATGGCCAACGAGGTTGCGTATTGGTAGAAAAACGCTGATGAAATACACAAATCGCACTCGTCATGCGCATGTCAGCTAAATCGAGGTAAAAGTTCGGTAAATCCACAGGCATCATCAAGCCTTTGTAAACCGTTACCAAGCCAGACAAGCTCGCAATATAGAAATGCTCATCATTTTCTAGGCGCTTTTCTGCACGGCGACGCGCAACATACAAACGACGCTCTAAATCTTTTGGACGCCAGCCCTCAGGTGCGCTGACAAAAATTTGTTCAAAGCCAGGTAGTTGTTTTTTTGCAATTGGCCCTAAACAAGATGCGTCTGTCGGAACGACTCGCCATCCTTGAATATTTAAGGTTTCTTTTTCGAGCTCTTCACTCAAAACATCTTTAGCAGTCTGTGCAAGCACGGGATCGGCATTTAAAAACACCATGCCGACTGCGTAGTTCTTCCCTAAATGCCAATCGTGTTCACTGGCAATTGCACGAAAGAAACTATCGGGTTTTTGCATTAATAAACCACAGCCATCACCTGTTTTACCATCAGCAGAAATACCACCACGGTGTTCCATGCGATCTAGGCCTGTGATTGCGGTTCGAATCAAGCGATGACTCGCCTGACCATTGACCTGGGCGATTAAGCCAAAGCCACAATTATCTTTTTCTAATTTTGAGTCGTATAACATAGACCCCTCCCCTTGCTACAACGACTAGCGGTTCAGTCTTTTGTGACAGTGCTAGCAGACGAACAAAACTATCGCCAAATAAACCATGAGTCAATAGAGTTTTGAATACATATTCATATTTATGAATATTTCTCACTTGAGGACGCACTTCAAAGTCTATGCTATTTTTTTACATTTAGACGCTATTTAACCATTATTTTTTTATGACACTGGTGTCAATTTTAACAGTTTGTAAAAAACAATCCTGAAAACGGATAGTTTACGTTAACGTAAACTGACAACTCATTTTGCATAAATATTCAAATCATGCATAGTAATGCAGTTATTTTGCGCTCTCTCAGCTGTTAGCTGCTTAAATATTTACCAATACATTAAGCTTAGTTACAAATAGCACTTTTTAGCAGCCGACCTTAGTCTTACTTACCTTTAGGTGTTTACCTCTGCGTCAACCAATGCACTTTAAAAAGTGTCCGCTGCGGACACTTTTTCTGTCCGCGGACAGAATAAAAACCTCAAATAAAAATAAAAACATTAAAAATCAGCAAGTTAAATATTGGCACACTATTGGTATAGATAGGACATTATCGAATTAGAGGATCGAAACATGTTCACTATGAGTTTGTTTATGACATCACCACTTACCATGATTGCCATTGGCTTCATGATTATATTTTTTGAGAATCGTAAGGAAGTATGATGATTAAAGATACCAGTGCCCAAGATATAACCGTGGCTAAAAAAAGAAACATTAAAAAACCACTGTTGTTCACTGTGAGTATTCTTATTGTGAGTGCCCTTGGCTTTCAAGCACTCTTTGCGAGCAACGATGGGAGTGTGTCTGTTGATAAAGCCAGCTTACAAATAAGTGAAGTGACTCAGCAAACCTTAATTAGAGATGTGGCAGCAAGCGGGAAAATTGTCGCGGCTAATGCACCTAAAGTTTACAGCCCCGAGCGCGGCTTTGTCGATCTTAACGTAAAGGCTGGCGACAAAGTTGAAGCAAACGAAATTATTGCTGTGGTTAAAAGCCCAGAGCTTACCAATGAATTAAAACAACAACAATCTGTGTTGGCGCGTTTAGATGGCGAATTACAACGAAAGCAACTTGAAGCACGTAGACAAAAATTAAGCTTAACAAAAGCACTTGATTTGGCACAGGTAGAGCTAAATGCCGCTGATAGAGAAAACCGCCGCGCGCAATTATCTATCGAGAAGCACCTTATAAGTCAGATCGATTTAGAAAAAGCCGTTGACGATTTAGCTCGCGCGAAACTCTCTTTCAAGCATGCAGAACAAGAAGTCAGCCTTGCTAAAGACACACTGGCATTCGAGCTAAAAGCTGCAGAGCGAGACCTTGCTCGTCAACAACTCATTGTGGATGACTTATTACGCCAAGTTAATGAGTTAACAATTAAAGCCAGCGTCAGTGGCATTGTAGGTAATTTACTCGTGCAACCTAAAGAAGCGGTTACACAAAGCCAACCATTAATGACACTGGTTGACTTAAGTAATTTTGAAGCACAGTTGCAAGTACCTGAAAGCTATGCCAATGAGCTAGGCCTTGGCATGCAAGTAGAATTAACTCTCGGTGCCCGCCAAGTCATGGGGACATTATCAGCAATCTCGCCGGAGGTGAATAACCGTGAAGTCACAACACGTGTTCGCTTCGATAAAGAAATTACCGGCATTCGCCAAAACCAACGTTTAACCGCACGCATTCTTTTGGAGAACCGCGACAATGTTTTACAAGTTAAGCGTGGTGCGTTTTTACAACAAGGCGGTACCCGCGCCTATAAAGTAGACGGCGACATGGCCTATTTAATCGATATAAAAACAGGTGCTAGCAGTATCAATGCCGTTGAACTGTTAGAAGGGGTAAAACCAGGCGATAAGCTAATCATCTCTAACTACGACCGTTATAAACAAGCACCGACTCTCGTATTACGCTAACAGCAACAAGGAATAATTATTATGCTTACAATGAACAACATCAGCAAAGTGTATCAAACAGACATGGTACAAACTCATGCATTACGTGATTTCAATCTCCATGTAGAAGAAGGTGAATTTATTGCTGTTACTGGCCCGAGTGGTTCAGGCAAAACGACCTTTTTAAATATTGCCGGTATGCTAGAACCGTTTTCAGAAGGCCAGTATCTTTTAGATGGTATTGATGTCGGTGGTCTTAACGATAATCAGCGTGCTGATTTACGGAACCAAAAAATAGGCTTTATCTTCCAGGGGTTTAATCTGATACCTGATTTAAATCTATATGAAAATATTGAAGTACCTCTGCGATATCGAGGAATTAAAGCTGCTGAGCGTAAACGTCGTATTGAGCAATGTTTAGAGCAAGTAGGTTTAGCGTCACGTGCTAAGCATTTACCGCAACAACTTTCAGGTGGGCAACAGCAACGCGTGGCCATTGCCAGAGCACTTGCAGGTGAACCCCGTTTTTTACTTGCCGATGAGCCAACGGGTAATCTAGACAGCTTAATGGCGCGCCAAGTAATGGAATTACTCGAACAAATTAATCGTGATGGCGCCACCATTGTCATGGTTACTCACGACCCTGAACTTGCCCGAAGAGCCCCGCGAAATATCCAAGTGGTGGACGGTCAACTTGCCGATTTCACGCTTTACCAAGGCACGCAAAACCTCAAAGCGGCAGGAGTATAGTCATGTTCCTTCATTATCTAGATTTAAGTTGGCGAAGCTTTAAGCGCACGCCCTTAGTGAGTTTTTTAATGGTATTAGCGATTGCCATTGGCATTGGTGTAACAATGACGAGCTTGTCGGTGTATCACATGATGTCTGCCGATCCGATCCCGCAAAAGAGTAGCCAACTATACAGTGTGCAATTGCAAATAATGGACGAGGGTTCAACTTGGTGGACAAAAGATAATTTACCAATGCAATTAACCTATCAAGACGCGGTTAATTTAAATAAGGCAGAAGCCGGTGGTAAGCGCGTCACGATGGTGCGCACTGGATTTTCTGTTTATTTAGACTCCGATACCGTAAAACCATTTATTGGTCAGGCGCGTTTAACAACCCCCGACTTCTTCGACATGTTTGACTTATCATTTTTATACGGTGGCGTGTGGAGTCAGCAACAAGAAGCAACTGCTGCACCTGTAGTCGTTATCAGTAAAAAGCTCAACGACAAACTATTTGCAGGAGAAAACTCTGTTGGCAAAATTATCTACCTTGATGATGCAAGCTATGAAGTGGTTGGGGTTATGGATGACTGGAATATTACGACCAAATATTACGATTTAAATAACGGCGCATTTAATAAAACCGAACAACTCTACCTGCCTTTTAGCTTATTAAAAGCACGTGAGCTTGAAAACTGGGGCAATACAAACGGCTGGAAGCACGAAAAAACCAATACGTTTAACGACAAGCTTAATTCTGAATTAGTTTGGCTGCAATTTTGGGTCGAACTAAAAACACCCGCAGAAAAGCAAGCGTATGAAGATTTCTTAATGGCTTATATGCAAGAACAGCAAAAGCGTGGTCGCTTTAACCGCGAAAAGCTTGAAGCGAAATTGCGTGATGTAAACGAGTGGATGGAATACAACAATGTGGTAAGTGAAGATAACGAAATTCTCGTTGGCCTAAGCTTTATGTTTTTAGCGGTATGTTTGGCAAATATTCTAGGCTTATTACTGGCTAAATTTCTTCGCCGTGCGCCAGAGGTTGGCGTACGCAGAGCTTTAGGCGCAAGCAAACGCCAAATTTTCTTTCAACACATTGTCGAAGTGGCCATGCTCGGGTTTTTAGGCGGTATTTTCGGGGTTATTTTAGCCCAAGTGGGACTTTTAGGTGTGCGCCAAAGCTACAGCTACTATCAAAGCTTAGCCACCATGGATTTAACCATGTTACTTAGCGCCCCTGTAATAGCAATTAGTACCTGTGTAATCGCAGGTCTTTACCCTGCGTGGCTGGTGTGTAAAACCAACCCTGCTATTTACCTTAAGAGCCAATAAGGAACTGTGTTATGTTAGAAATTAAACCTATATTTCATGCCTTATGCCGCTCAAAGGTAGGGGCTATTCTGTTACTAATTCAAATTGCCATTACCACAGCAATCGTCAGTAACGCCGCGTTTATTATTCAAGATAGAATTAGCTATTTAAGCCAAGAAACAGGCTACCCAGAACAAGACATTTTTATTTTTAATGTGATGATGTTCGGACAAGACACCTCGCCAAGCCAACAATACGAGCTTGATGAAGCTATGTTACGTCAAATTCCTGGGGTGGTTGATGCTGCTTACTCTAGTACCACACCTCTTTCGGGCAGTGGTTCATCATCTGACTTTAGTTTAAAACCGGCGCCACAAGAGAGTAAATCGGCACGTAGCTCATATATGTTTATCGACGAGCACGGTATTAACACGTACGGTGTTAACTTAATTGCTGGGCGTAATTACAGCGAAGACGAAGTGATCGTAACAGAGAATTACGATGAGCTTTCGAAGGTCATCGTGGTGAGTAAAAGTCTATCTGATGAGCTTTTCCCTGATGGTAATGGCTTAGGTCAATCTATTTACTTTGGTGATATTCCTTTAAAAATTATTGGTATTGTCGATGTAATGAAAGGCCCATGGCTTAAAGATAGTCGCCCAGATAATGTGGCATTAATTCCGTTCATTAAAGCAGGTAGCAATGCACGCTTTGTCGTAAGAACAGAGCCTGGGCAACGCCAGTCTGTAATGAACCGTGTTGAAGAAGCCATGCTTAAAAACTACAACAAACGCGTTATCTCGCGCATTCGCGGCCTTGATGAAGACAAAGAGCAGTACATGGCTGAAGACACGCTTATGATGCGTATGTTAATTGTTTTAATCACAATTTTAGTGTTGGTCACTGCGCTGGGTATCTTTGGTCTTACACTCTTTAATATTAGTAAACGCACGAAACAAATTGGGACTCGCCGTGCTCTTGGAGCAAGAAAGTCCGCCATTATTAGCTACTTTTTAGTCGAAAATGCCATGATTTGCAGTGTAGGTTTAGTAATAGGCATGATAGCAGCGATGTATTTAGGCCAATTACTGATGCAACATTTCTCGATTGCTCAGTTAGATGTGCGTTATGTAATTGCCACTGCAAGCGCTGTGTTTATTATGAGTTTGCTTGCGGTTCTTGCGCCAGCCAAACGAGCTGCGAACATTTCACCCAGCATTGCAACACGCACCATTTAGTTCTCCCAAGCTATGCTACACTGGATTTACAGTGTAGCATTTATAAGTACACACTTAAGTTGGCCCTTGCACCGGACTTACTTAACATATTTAGGAAAACAGCAAAAAAATAATAATATGGAAAAAATACTTATTGTTGATGACAACCCCGCGATATTAGACGCCTTGTCATTATTATTAGAGATCCACAATTTTACCGTGGTTACTGCAAGCACCCCATTTGAAGCAATCCAAGCAGTACAATACCAGCGTATTTCATTAGTTATTCAAGATATGAACTTTACCGCCGACACCACCTCGGGTGAAGAAGGCAAGGCGCTGTTTTATGACTTACGCGATATAAACCCATTACTGCCTATTATCTTAATCACCGCATGGACAGAGCTTGCAACAGCTGTTGAACTTGTAAAGGCGGGTGCCGCAGACTATTTACCAAAGCCGTGGGACGATACAAAACTGCTTACTTGTATCAATAATTTACTCGAACTTGGTAAAGCGAAACAACAAAATGAAACTTTCGCACGCCACCAGCAAGAACGCGAAGATTCTATTAAAACTGCCAATCTTGTCGGCCTTATTTATAAAAGCACAGCGATGGAGCATATTGTTAATCTTGCTATTCAGGTGGCAAAGTCAGACATATCAGTGCTTATCACTGGCCCAAATGGCAGTGGCAAAGAGCGCATAGCACAGATAATCCAAGCCAACTCTCTGCTTGCAGACCATCCTTTTATCACTGTTAACGCCGGTGCATTGCCAAATGAACTCATTGAAGCTGAATTGTTTGGCGCTGAAGCTGGCGCGTACACAGGTATCACCAAGCAACGCATTGGCCGTTTTGAAGCCGCCGATGGGGGCACATTATTTTTAGACGAAATAGGCAACCTACCGTTGTCCGGTCAAATGAAATTATTACGTATTCTGCAAACCGGCGAATTTGAGCGTTTAGGATCAACGCAAACTCGAAAAGTAAATGTGCGGGTTATATCAGCAACAAACGAAGATTTAACGCACGCGATTAAAGCGGGTCATTTTCGGGAAGATTTATATTATCGCCTCAATGTTATTGAGTTAAACCTGCCTAGCCTAGCTGACAGACCCGATGATATTCTTGCCCTAGTGGCACACTTTTTACCACATCGCAGTGTGTCTCTAAGCACCGAGAAAGCCCTGCTTGCCCATCCGTGGCCGGGTAATGTACGTGAACTTGAAAATGCGTGTAAACGGGCTGCCGTATTAAAACCAACTGGCACTATTGAACTTGCCGACTTTGGCTTAAACGTCGATACCACTAAAGCCACATCAATAAAAAGTGAACCGACAAAGCACGATATTGAACTGGCAATGCGCGAACACCAAGGGGTGATTGCTAAAGTTGCGCGACATTTTGGTCTTAGCCGACAAGCGCTGTATCGCAGACTCGATAAATTTAAGATAGATTACTAATGTTAAGAAATAAGATTATTCTATTGTGTGTTGTTGCAGCGGTAGTCCCTCTATTACTGGTAAGCTATTTTGCTGCTCTTCCTGGGTTTTATACTTTGCTTGCGGTCATTGGTTGCGCCTTGCTAGCTGGCCTTTTGGCGTACCAGTTAAGCCGCCCTTTAGCTGACGGTATTGCGTCTCTTGAATCTGGATTGCTTAACTTTAAAGACGGTGAACTGGCCACCCTTTTGGCCTATGATAGCAAAGATGAACTGGGTGACTTATGCCGACTTTATAACCAAACAGCAAAGCAACTTCGCCAAGAAAAGCAATGGATATACCAACGTGAATTAATGCTCGACAAAGTACTGCAAAGCTCTGAGCAAGCGGTGCTACTTATTAACGATCAAGGTTTTATTGTTTACAGTAATCACAGTGCTCGTAGCTTGTTTGAAGCAAAATCAGCTATCGAAGGACTTAAACTAGAAAATGTGATTAGTACCTGCTCTGAACAACTGACACGTGCTATCAACAAAGGGATTGATGGCTTATTTACCCTCGATAAAACGGAACAAGAATCACAAACTTGGCATATGGCAACGGGCCGCTTATTACTTAATAATCAATACCACCAACTGTATGTGTTCAAACAGCTCACACGGGAACTCAGCCGCCAAGAGGTTGAAGTATGGAAAAAAGTAATCCGAATCATCAGCCACGAACTCAATAATTCGCTGGGCCCAATGTCATCAATGCTCCACAGCGCACAGTTATTAACAAAAGAAGTCGACGAGCCACGTTTAAAACGCGTATTCACCACCATTGAAGACCGTATCAAACACCTTAATGAATTTGTTCAAGGCTATGGTAAATTTGCCAAATTACCCACTCCTCAGTTATCAGCGATTAACTGGCCATCAATCGTCGAGCAATTAAAAAGCCAATGGCAAGTCAATATTACTCTTGGCGATAACGTAAACACACAAGCCGATCATACTCAGCTTGAGCAACTGCTGATTAATTTATTAAAAAATGCGTACGAATCAGGTACTAAACCTGAAGACATCAGTCTGAGTATTCAACAAGAAATGGCCAGCACCCACATTACTGTGAGCGACAGAGGCAAAGGCATGAGCGAAACTGTAATGGCGAATGCACTGATCCCCTTTTACTCCACTAAATCGACAGGCAGTGGTTTAGGGCTAGCGCTGTGCCGAGAAATAGTTGAAGCACATCACGGGCAAATTAGCCTTCATAACCGCGAGCAAGGTGGCTTAAGTGTGCATGTGATTTTAGCGCAATAAAAAAGCCGCTTATGCGGCTTTCTCGGCAAACTAAGTAAGATTACTCAGCGTCTTGTTCTTTGTACTTTGCTGCTGTTTCTGTGATTAATGGTTGTAATTCACCACGTTGAAACATTTCGATGATAATGTCACAGCCACCAATTAATTCACCTTCAACCCAAAGTTGTGGGAATGTTGGCCAATTAGCGTAAGCAGGTAACTCTGCACGAATATCTGGATTAAGAAGAATGTCAACGTAAGCAAACGGTTCACCACACGCCATTAAAGCTTGTGATGCTTGAGAAGAAAAACCACAGTTAGGTAATTTTGGTGATCCTTTCATGTATAAAAGGATTGGGTTTTCAGAAATTTGCTGTTTAATTTTATCGATGGTTTCCATTTACAACCTCAAAAGACATTGACTTACTACACTGGCCTTGAAAAATATTCACTGTGGCCTCAGATATATAACTTAAAATGGACTATCACAGTCACAATTTTAAAGAGTCTTTAGCAATAGCATTGCTGTTTGCTAAAACTTGAGTAAAATACTCAACAATTATAGTAACACTATAATACCATTTGGTATAGGTGAGTACGCTGTTTACCTCGCTATTACCTATAACTGAGTGGACTATCAACCAAGAAGATGGAGATAAAAAATGGCATTTGAACTACCGTCACTACCATACGCAATCGATGCATTAGAGCCACATATTTCAAAAGAGACTCTAGAGTTTCACCACGGTAAACACCACAACACATACGTTGTGAAATTAAACGGTCTGATCCCAGGCACTGAATTCGAAAACAAATCTCTAGAAGAAATCGTTTGTTCTTCAGAAGGTGGTGTATTTAACAATGCTGCGCAAATCTGGAACCACACATTCTACTGGAACAGCCTATCTCCAAACGGTGGTGGCGAACCAACTGGCGCTATTGCAGACGCTATCAACGCTAAATGGGGTTCTTTCGAAGCATTCAAAGACGCGTTAAACGACAAAGCTGTAAACAACTTTGGTTCAAGCTGGACTTGGTTAGTTAAACTAGCTGACGGCACACTTGATATCGTTAACACATCAAATGCTGCTACACCATTAACTGATGAAGGTGTTACACCAATCCTAACTGTGGATCTGTGGGAACACGCTTACTACATCGATTACCGTAATGTTCGTCCTGATTACCTAAAAGGTTTCTGGGCACTTGTTAACTGGGATTTCGCGAACGCTAACTTCGCTTAATTCTGTTTAACTTGCAGTAATTAAAAAAAGACGCTCCGGCGTCTTTTTTATTGCCTTTTTTATATCACTGTTCAGCCGCAGCCCAAGCGCCATAATAAATGCGTACCAAGATGATCTTTTTTCAATTAAATTCTTAATTTTCTTGCGCAAAAATTCAAAATCGTGACTAAGCTTTAATTAACCTTTGCTTTTTTCTTAATCTAATTACACGTCATTTTAGCGGGTTTTCGGAGGTCTCTATGAGTATTTTTGAGCATTACCAATCACGATACGAAGCAGCGCAAGAAGAAGAATACAGTATTGAGGAATTTCTCGAGATCTGTAAGAAGGACAAATCAGCTTACGCAAGCGCACCTGAGCGCCTGTTAATGGCCATTGGTGAGCCTGAAATTATTGACACATCGACCGATGCGCGGCTCAGCCGATTATTCTCCAATCGTGTCGTTGCACGCTACCCTGCATTCCACGATTTTTATGGTATGGAAGATGCCATTGAACAAATCGTTTCTTACTTAAAGCATGCTGCGCAAGGTTTAGAAGAATGTAAGCAGGTATTGTATTTACTTGGCCCTGTGGGCGGGGGTAAATCATCTATTGCCGAAAAACTAAAATACCTGATGCAACAAGTGCCTATTTATTCAATAAAAGGGTCCCCTGTCAATGATCACCCTCTCGCTTTGTTTGATCCAAACGAAGATGCTGAACTACTCGAGAAAGAATACGGCATTAAGCCTCGCTATTTAAAAACAGTGATGTCGCCGTGGGCAGCCAAGCGCTTAAGTGAGTTCAATGGTGATATAAGCCAATTTAGAGTGGTAAAACGCTACCCTTCTATTTTGAATCAAATTGCGATCGCCAAAACGGAGCCGGGCGATGAAAACAATCAAGATATTTCGGCATTAGTCGGTAAAGTCGATATTCGTCAGCTTGAGCATTTTGCACAAAATGACCCTGATGCTTACGCGTATTCAGGTGCACTTTGTTTAGCGAACCAAGGGTTGATGGAATTTGTGGAAATGTTTAAAGCACCTATTAAGGTACTCCACCCGCTACTCACGGCCACCCAAGAAGGTAACTATAATGGCACCGAAGGTATTAGTGCCCTTCCCTTCAACGGCATGATTTTAGCTCACTCGAATGAATCTGAGTGGCAAACATTTAAAAATAACAAAAACAACGAAGCATTTTTGGACCGTGTTTATATTGTTAAGGTACCTTACTGCTTACGCGTTTCTGAAGAAGTGAAAATTTACAACAAACTTCTTGAAAACAGTGAACTTCACGATGCGCCATGCGCACCAGGCACATTAAAAACATTGGCACAATTTACCACTCTTTCACGTATTAAGGAGCCAGAAAATTCAAGCATCTATTCAAAAATGCGTGTCTACGACGGTGAAAGCTTAAAAGACACCGACCCGAAAGCGAAGTCATACCAAGAATACCGTGATTATGCAGGTGTTGACGAAGGCATGACTGGGCTCTCTACACGTTTTGCCTTTAAAATTTTATCGCGAGTGTTCAACTTTGATACCACAGAAGTCGCAGCAAACCCTGTTCACTTGTTTTATGTTTTAGAGCAGCAAATTGAGCGCGAACAGTTCTCAGCCGATGTGGAAGAACGCTACCTAAGTCACTTAAAGGGCTATCTAATCCCGCAGTATGTCGAGTTTATTGGCAAAGAACTACAAACTGCCTATTTAGAGTCTTATTCTGAATACGGACAAAATATTTTTGATCGCTACGTAACCTATGCTGATTTTTGGATTCAAGATCAAGAATATCGCGACCCAGATACAGGCCAACTTTTTGATCGAGCAGCATTAAATGCAGAGCTCGAAAAAATTGAAAAGCCAGCAGGTATTTCGAACCCGAAAGATTTCCGTAACGAGATTGTCAATTTCGTACTGCGCGCACGTGCGCACAACCAAGGCAAAAACCCGCTTTGGACCAGTTACGAAAAACTTCGCACAGTGATTGAGAAAAAAATGTTCTCGAACACCGAAGATCTGCTTCCGGTTATTTCTTTCAATGCGAAAACTTCTGCCGAAGATCAGAAAAAACACGAAGACTTTGTCAACCGTATGGTTGAAAAAGGCTACACCCAAAAACAAGTACGTTTACTTTCTGAATGGTATTTACGCGTTAGAAAATCGCAGTAAAAAACGTTTGTTTCAAGGGGGTTGTTATGGCGCATTTTATAGACCGACGCCTGAATGGAAAAAACAAAAGTACGTTGAACCGTCAGCGTTTCATCAGGCGTTATAAAAAACAGATTAAAGAAGCCGTATCTGATGCCATTAATAAACGCAGCGTAACCGATACGAGCAGTGGCGAGAGTATTTCTATTCCACAGCGCGATATTAGTGAGCCTGTATTTCATCAAGGACGTGGGGGCGATCGGGAGCAAATACATCCAGGAAATGACCAATTCTCAACGGGCGATAAAATTAAACGCCCGCAAGGAGGCGGTCAAGGGGGTGGCAGTGGCGAAGGTGACGCAAGTGATTCGGGTGAAGGCCAAGATGAGTTTGTTTTTTCTATCTCTAAAGACGAGTATTTAGATTTATTATTTGAAGATTTAGAGCTGCCAAACTTACAGCAAAATCAACTTGATAAACTCGTGCAAATGAAAACGCATCGCGCTGGTTTTTGTAGCGATGGTATGCCCAGTAATATTGATATAGTGCGCTCATTACAAGGCTCGCTCGCTCGCCGTGTTGCAATGACAGCGGGCAAAAAACGACATCTGAGCGAACTTCAAGGACAATTAGCGCTTTTGAAAGCAGAGGAAGAGCCCGACAAAGCCGCCATTGCCCTGCTTGAGCGTCAAATTGAAGAGCTTGAAAGTCGCATAAAAGCCGTGCCGTTTATTGATAATTACGACTTACGTTTTCGCAATTACGAAAAACGTCCCCACCCGACGAGTAAAGCCGTGATGTTTTGCCTTATGGATGTGTCAGGTTCGATGGATCAAGCAACAAAAGATATGGCAAAACGGTTTTATATTTTGCTGTATCAGTTTTTGACTCGCAGCTACAAAGATATCGAAGTCGTGTACATTCGCCACCATACACAAGCTAAAGAAGTTGATGAGCAGGAGTTTTTTTACTCACAAGAAACCGGTGGCACTATAGTGTCGAGCGCGCTGAAATTAATGAATGAAATTATCGCTGAACGTTACCATGCAGATGAGTGGAATATTTATGCTGCACAGGCATCTGATGGTGATAACTGGGCCGATGACTCTCCTCATTGCGGTGAAATACTCCGCAATAAATTACTCAAAGCAGTACGTTACTATGCGTACATCGAAATTACGGCGCGTGCGCATCAAAGTTTATGGCGTGAGTATCAATCTATAGCACAAACACACGACAACTTTGCCATGCAACATATTCGTGGTGTAGAGGACATTTACCCTATTTTCCGTGAATTATTTAAAAAGAATCGTCAGCAGCAAGGCGCCGCATAGCCTTGCGAGTGAGGTAAAATATGGCCGATAAACGTATTAGTGACGGACCTGATTGGACGTTTGATTTATTAGCACAGTACCAAAGTGAAATTGAGCGAGTCGCAAAGATCTATAAGCTCGATACTTACCCGAATCAAATAGAAGTGATCACTGCTGAACAAATGATGGATGCTTACTCAAGTGTAGGCATGCCTATCGGTTATAGTCATTGGTCATACGGTAAAAAGTTTATTCAAACAGAGCAAAATTATAAACGCGGGCAAATGGGGTTAGCGTACGAAATTGTTATAAATTCAGACCCCTGCATTGCTTACCTAATGGAAGAAAACACCTTGCCAATGCAAGCTCTCGTGATGGCGCACGCGTGCTATGGCCACAACTCATTTTTTAAAGGTAATTACTTATTTAAAACCTGGACCGATGCAGGTTCTATTATCGACTACTTATTATTTGCGAAAAATTATATTGCGCGCTGTGAAGAGAAGTACGGTATTAATGAGGTAGAAAACCTTATCGACTCTTGTCATGCCTTAATGAACTATGGGGTTGACCGGTATAAGCGCCCGCAAAGAATTTCGCTGTATGAAGAGCAAAAGCGTCAACAAGAACGCGAAGATTATCTGCAATCGCAGGTGAATGAATTATGGCGAACTATTCCAACATCTCAACAAGAGTCGAAAAAACACGAGCGTCGATTTCCTGAGGAACCACAAGAAAATATTCTGTATTTTATAGAGAAAAATGCCCCGCTACTTGAATCATGGCAACGTGAAGTAATCCGTATTGTGCGAAAAATTTCACAATACTTTTACCCCCAAAAGCAAACGCAGGTGATGAATGAAGGTTGGGCAACGTTTTGGCATTATACGATTTTAAACCACTTGTATGATGAGGGAAAACTCACCGATGCCTTTATGCTCGAGTTTTTACAAAGCCATACCAATGTGGTTTATCAGCCGCCTTATAACAGCAATTATTATTCTGGTATTAATCCCTATGCATTGGGCTTTAATATGATGGTTGATATTCGCCGAATTTGTGAAAATCCCACTGATGAAGATAAAAAGTGGTTCCCTGAATATGCTGGAGCCGATTGGCTAGAAACCCTGCATTTTGCCATGCAAAACTTTAAAGATGAGAGCTTTATTAGCCAGTTTTTATCACCTAAAATTATCCGTGACTTCAAGCTATTTACTATTATTGATCATGAAAAAGAGCCAACCCTTAATGTCGGCGCGATACATGACGAAGTGGGCTATCAACAAGTACGTGAAACGTTATCTGCACAATATAATTTAAGCAATCATGAACCCAATATACAAATCTATAATGTTGATATTAGAGGAGATCGTTCTTTAACCTTACGCTATGTACCTCATAAAAACATTCCGTTAGCTGGCTCAAAAGATGAAGTGCTGAAACACCTTTACAGGTTATGGGGGTTTAAGGTAAAACTGGAACAAGAATCTTCAACCGGTGAAATTTCACTACTTGGTGAATGCCCAAAAAGTGATGCACGACACACAACAGAGTAGGTCACATGGATAAAAAAATACTGGTCATCATCGACGCTATCGCCGATGCCAAAACCTCGATACTTCACGCCAAACAAAAAGCGAAGGGAGTTAGGCATATTGATATCGTCGCATTTAGCTATGAAGATACCAACAGTATTTTATTTTCGATTCCACCCGAAGAAGCACTTGCTATTCAGGATAAAGAATTAGGTAAAATTCGTGACACACTATCACCTTTAATTGACAGCCATTTAGAGCAAGGTAGCTACACATTCCAAACGCTTTGGCATGAAAGTCCTGAGCAGTGGCTTGCTAATGAGCTTGATACGTCAGCGTATGAGCTTGTGATTAAAACGCGTCATATTGATGCAGAAACACAGTTTAGTGAGCTTGATTGGCAGCTTATACGCTTCAGCCCCCTACCGCTTTATTTAGCTGCTGATAACAAATGGAAAAACAATACTAATGTGCTCGCTGCGCTCGACTTAGGCAGTGAGAAAGCCACTAAATATCGCCTTAACGAAGCAATGATAAAAATGGGTCTAGCGTATGCCGCTGATTATAAAAGTGATTTTTTTGCTTGTTATACCGTGCATGTATCGCCCTTTTTACGCGATTTGGGGTTAGTTTTTTCTGATGAGCAAGTTATTAATGCTTATGAAAAACTCCCCAGTGCCCAACGCGCTCTGATTGAGTCATATAACCTCAAAGAAAAGCTAGAAATTAAGGCAGGTATCGTCGAGCAAGTGATCCCCAGTATCGCCGCAAAACTCAGTGCAGACCTTGTAATAATGGGTACGGTGGGTAATACAGGAATTAAAGGGCATCTTATTGGTAATACAGCAGAAAAGGTTATGAAATTACTAAAAACGGATATTTTAGTGATCCCTCCTTTCGATAACTAAAGCCAGACTTAATATCAATTAGCTTAATTAGGTGGTCTATTTTGAGGCAATAAAACCGCGTTGATAACACGGCAAAAATGTCGTTATTTAGATGTTCTCGGCAATTGCGCCTACATCCATGCAGTCGTAAATCAGACATTTTTAACACAGGTAGCGACAGGTTTAATGCCTCAAAATGATTAAGTCTTGTTTTGCAATTGGTGTCATAAGTCTGAATAAGCCGTCACTTTATTACGGCCATTTTGTTTAGAGTGGTATAAGGCTTGATCAGCTGCTTCAATCCACTTTTCATAACGCTCAAACTTTTTCTCATCAGAGCACGCAAAGCCTATACTCACCGTGAGTTTAATTTGTTTATCACCAAAATAAATTGATGAATTTTCAATAAGAGCACGTAAACGCTCTGCAAAGATCATTGCACCTTCATGATCCGTATCAAGCAAAGTTACGGCAAATTCTTCACCACCATAACGGCCTGCTAAATCAGTTTCACGTAATGTTTTTCTTAATAAATCAGCAATATGACGCAGTGCTTCATCACCAGCACGATGTCCATGCTCATCGTTAACGGTTTTAAAATGGTCGATATCAAACATTAATAACGTACTGCAGCCACCGCTTCTGGAAATACGCATGTATTCTTTACGTAGTTTTTGCTCCCAAAATCCGCGATTAGTTAGCTGTGTCAATGCATCAGTGCGACTCATTTGTTCGAGCTTCGCATTAACGTCTTCAAGTTCTTTTTTATTCACCGCCTCATCGGTCACATCGTAAATAATAATACAGATATGTGATACTTCGCCGGTCGTTGTGGTGAGCGGGATAAAGGTAGCATTTTGATACATATGATCCGCTTTACCGGTAATTGGACGGTAGTTTTTAAAACGGAAAATATAGGGTTGCTGCTCCCAAATCGTGAACGAGCGATTATTAAGAATAAACACAGATTCAGACTTACTACGAAACCATTTTTCATCAATTGATGGAAAGAGATCAAATAAGTCTTTGTCTTTTACCGCGCTTGGCAATAAACCCGAATGGTTTTCCATAAAACCATTCCAAATGCAGACTTTATAGTCTCTATCAAGCACCACAAGGCCTACATCAACGGTATTAAACATATCCATTAACCAATGGAGTTCATTCATATTAAAATCGGCTGCAGGCATAGTTTAGTCTTCTAATAAATAAGCTACTTTATATTTTAAAGTTTTTAATGAGTCCTCAGTAAACAGCAACATAAGATCACAATTAATGTTGTGATTTTCAATGCCGTAGCTGATCTCAATGGCGAGAGTTCGTTGCCAACGTGATTTATTGGCTTTAACCAAATCAGACACATCACAATGCTGACCTAACACCACCGGATGACCTTGACTAAAACGCATATCAAGTTGCTTTGACAGCCCACTCAAAATAGCGCCTATTAAGATGTTACTGACATCCATTAACAGTTCAAGCTCAACTTTATTGTTAAGCTCTCCTTCGTAATTCATTAACGAAGCAATTTCTTTAAAACTCGAATCATTTAACAGCAATAACGCTTCACCCGACACGCCACCGCCAATAAAGCCTTGGCACACACCTGACGTTGAGGCATTGGCATCAATCGACCGCAAGGCCATATCAAGCTCATTGACTTCAAGTACATTTACGTTCGGAATTGGAAGCTTTACAAACACATTCAATAAACGTGCTAATAAGTCCCCTGCTTGGCCCATAGCAACATTGGTGAGTTCTTGGTATATGTCACGTACATCGGGGTCGACTTGCTCACCTAGCTTATTTGCTAAGCGCTCCCGCATGGCTTTGTCTTTAATACCATGATGCTCAATAATGTTCGCGAGCTTTTCTGCTGAGCAGGGTTTCTGAATAAAATCGATTGCGCCAAGTTCAAGCACGCGTTGATGCGCATTTGGCTGGATATCGCCCGAGACGACAACGGTTAATACATGTAAGCCTTGATCTTGAATGGCTTGCAACACTTCATAACCATCCATTTCGGGCATATTTAAATCAAGAAATAAAATTTCAGGCTGTAAACGCTTAATTTGTTCAATACAGTGAATGCCGTTTTCAGCAAATTCGACTTTTATATCCCAATCATCAGGTAAAGAGCGCGCTAATTGTCTACGCGCTAATTTTGAATCATCACAAACTAATACCGATGTTGACATATATTCTCTCTAAATACGCACTTTTGAACTAGCCAATACAAAATGCACTAACTTTATTATTATTTTTATAAACAAAAATCGGACTACGCACACATGTTAATCAAACTACAGGTTATTTACAATTTTAAATTGTGGTAAACCTTGGAGCTATTGGTTCAGTATAATACACTGATGTTAAATGCGTTAATTTGAAGGAATGAAGTAATGTTGTTACGCCCTCTTATGTTTGCTCTTGGAGCAGTTTGTACATTCAGTTATGCCAATAATTTAGTAGAAAATAGTTTAGATGCTGGCAAAGTTTCTGCACAATCGAAACCCGTCACATTACTTGGACAAGGTGTTAAAGTAGGTCAGCAAGCCCCTAACTTCAAGGTCGTAGATGGTAATTTCACCCCTGTCACTCTCAACGACTATCAAGGGCAAGCCGTATTATTAAGTGTTGTGCCAAGCCTTGATACGGGCGTTTGCAGTATTCAAACAAAACATTTTAATGAAAAAGTAGCTTCTGAATTTCCCAGCATTGCAATGCTAACATTAAGTGCTGATTTACCCTTTGCGCAAAAACGCTTTTGTAAAGCCGAAAATATCGATAAGGTCACGGCATTGTCTGACTCTGTTTGGCGTGACTTTGGTCAAAACTATGGTTTGATCATTAAGGATATGGGGTTATTAACCCGTGCAGTGTTCGTTTTAGATAAGGAACACAAAATCGTTTACAAACAACTTGTCGATAACCTCTCTAAAGAGCCCGATTACGACAGCGCAATTGATGCACTGAAAAAGCTATAACCTCAGCGATACTAAAAACAAAAAACCGCCAACAGGCGGTTTTTTTTGCTTAGTTAATCCTAAGATTAACCAAGTAGTTCACCAAGTTGTTGGCTTACTGCTTCAACAGCTTGTGTACCATCCAGTTTGTGGTACTGAGTGTTACCCGCTTTTGCTTCAGCTTGGTAATAGTCAACAAGTGGTTTAGTTTGGTCGTGGTAAATACCTAAACGTTTACGTACTGTTTCTTCAGTATCGTCATCACGAATAATAAGGTCTTCACCTGTGATATCGTCTTTACCATCTACTTTTGGTGGATTGTAAACAACATGATATACACGGCCAGAACCTGGGTGTACACGACGACCGCCCATGCGCTCAACGATGATTTCGTCAGCAACATCAAATTCAATAACATGGTCAACAACCACGCCATTTTCTCTCATTGCATCAGCTTGAGGAATAGTACGTGGGAAACCATCTAGCAAGAAACCTTTTTCACAATCAGGCTTTGCAATACGCTCTTTAACAAGACCAATAATGATTTCATCAGATACTAATTGACCTGCATCCATTACTTTTTTAGCTTCAAGACCAAGCGGTGTACCTTCTTTGATTGCTGCACGCAGCATATCGCCCGTAGAAATTTGTGGAATACCGTATTTGTCCATCAAAAACTGAGCTTGAGTACCTTTACCTGCACCCGGCGCGCCCAAAAGAATAATGCGCATATCATTGTCCTCTGTGTGATACTAATCTTTAATTATGGTCGATCAGTGGAGTTTTGTTTTTAGAGCCTGAATTCTTCCACAACTGAGGCTATACCTCAAGTAACTTATACCAATTGCCTATATTAGCGGCAATAAAAAAGGAAGCTGGGCTTCCTTTTCTAATTCAAACTGTAAAAACGCTTACTTACTTAAATCTAGCATTAGTTTATTCAAGCGAGTTACAAAGCCTGCAGGGTCTTTTAAGGTACCTCGCTCTGCTAATAATGCTTGGTCAAGTAAGACATGTGACCACTGAGTAAACTTGTCTTCATCTTGTTCAACATTTAAATGCTTCACAAGTTGGTGCTCTGGATTAAGCTCAAAAATTGGCTTTTGCTCAGGCACTGTTTGACCTACTGATTCCATTAGTTTTTGCATTTGCGAGCTCATGTCATGCTCATCAGCAACAACACAGGCAGGCGAGTCGGTTAAACGGTGCGTAAAGCGTACATCTTTAACACTATCACCTAGGGCTGTCTTAATACGTTCAACTAAGCCTGCCACTTCTTTTTCTGACTCTTCTTGCGCTTTTTTGGTTTCTTCATCATCCATGTTGCCAAGGTCTAAGTCACCACGAGTGATTGACTGGAATGATTTTTCGTTGAACTCTGTTAGGTAGCTCATCATCCACTCATCAACACGGTCACTTAGTAGCAATACTTCAATGCCTTTCTTACGGAAGATCTCTAGGTGCGGTGAATTTTTTGCCGCAGCAAATGAATCAGCAACCACGTAGTAGATCTTATCTTGTTCTGGCTTCATACGCTCAATGTATTGATCAAGCGATACATTTTGTGTGCTTTCGTCTGTGTGTGTTGAAGAGAAACGCAGCAACTTAGCAATAACTTCTTTGTTTGCCATGTCTTCTGCTGGGCCTTCTTTTAACACTTGACCAAACTCGTTCCAGAACGTTTGATAATCTTCTTCACGGTTTTTAGCCATGCGCTCAAGCATTTTAAGGACACGCGATGTACACCCTTTACGGATTGCTTGTGTCACTTTGTTATCTTGTAAGATTTCACGCGATACGTTAAGTGGTAAGTCATTTGAATCAAGTAGACCTTTCACAAAACGCAGGTAGCTTGGCATAAATTGCTCAGCATCATCCATAATGAAAACGCGTTGCACATACAGTTTTAAACCTGTTTGACGGTCACGATTCCATAAATCAAATGGTGCTTTTTTCGGGATGTATAACAAGCTAGTGTATTCTGTTTTACCTTCAACTTTGTTATGCGCCCAGCTTAATGGCTCTTCCCAATCATGACCAATATGTTTATAGAATTCTTTGTATTCTTCGTCTGTTACTTCTGACTTGTCGCGAGTCCACAGTGCCGTTGCGCGGTTAATACCTTCCCATTCGCCTGGCTGTGCTGGGATTTTCTCGCCATCAGGACCTTCAGATTCTGGTACTTCTGCTTTGTACATTTCAACAGGAATTGAAATATGGTCAGAGTATTTAGTAACGATACTGCGTAAGCGATATTCATCAGCAAACTCTTTTTCGTCTTCACGTAAATGAAGAATAATTTCAGTACCACGGGTTGGCTTATCAATTTCTTGTAGCGTGTATTCGCCTTCACCAGCTGATTGCCATTCAATACCTTGGCTCTCACCTGCTTTACGAGTGCGTACCGTTACTTTATCCGCAACGATAAATGCTGAGTAAAAGCCTACACCGAATTGACCAATTAATTGTGAATCTTTACTTTGGTCACCCGTTAAGTTTTGAAAAAACTCTGCCGTGCCTGATTTTGCAATCGTACCCAATGAGTTAATTACATCTTCACGGCTCATACCGATACCGTTATCAGTAATGGTTACTGTGTTTGCATCTTTATCGGCACTGATACGTACTTTTAAGTCGGCATCGTTTTCATATAAATCGCCATTTGAAAGCGCAAGGAAACGTAATTTATCTGCCGCATCTGACGCGTTTGATACGAGTTCACGTAGGAAAATCTCTTTATTAGAATAAAGAGAATGAATCATCAGGTTTAATAGTTGTTTGACTTCTGTTTGAAAGCCTAATGTTTCTTTTTGTGCTGCAGTCATTGTGTAAATCTCCAATTAACAAAGTGTCTTATCTGCACTATGACTCATATATGGGGCAGGCTTTAGGAACTTCAAGGCAAAAAATTAAATTTGCAGGTAAATTGGAGATAAAACACAAAAAAGCCTGCATTAAGCAGGCTTTTGATACCGTTTTGGGTATTAGTTTTGATTTACTGCGCGTCGCCCGCTAAAGGCATGCATTAGGGTCATGCCATCAAGCAAGTCAAGCTCACCACCAACTGGCACACCGTGAGCAATGCGTGAAGCATTCACTTGGTATTTGTGACAAAGCTCTGCAATATAATGGGCTGTGGTTTCACCTTCAACACTTGGGTTGGTTGCGAGGATCACCTCATTAATGCCACCGTTTTGCAGTTTACTCTCTAGGATATCAAGGCCGATTTCTTTGGGCCCTATGCCATCAATTGGTGACAAGTGACCCATTAAAACGAAGTAAAGCCCTTGATATTGTCCGGTTTGTTCAATAGCAAGTACATCGGTTGGCGATTCAACCACACACAATAAACCACTATCTTGGCGTTTAACACTTGAACAAATATCGCACACAGGCTGCTCTGTGAAGGTACGACAAGACTGACAGTGCCCTACTTCATCCATTGCTTTTGTGAGTGCGTGGCCAAGTTGTTTACCCCCTTGGCGGTCGCGTTCAAGTAAATGAAAAGCAATACGCTGTGCTGACTTCGGGCCAATACCCGGTTGGCAGCGCAGTGCTTCAATTAACTGTGTTAAACTAGGCGATAGTTGCATAAATGTTCACTTAGAATGGCATTTTCATACCTGGTGGTAATTGCATACCGCCAGTTACTTTGCTCATGCGCTCTTGTGTTTCTTCGGCAACACGGCGTACAGCGTCATTACATGCTGCTGCAAGTAAATCTTCGATCATATCTTTGTCGTCTTCCATTAGGCTTTCGTCAAGCTCTACACGACGTACATTGTGGTTACCTAGCATCGTTACTTTAACTAGGCCTGCACCTGCTTCACCTACAACTTCTAGGTTTGCGATTTCTTCTTGGGCTTTTTGCATGCGCTCTTGCATTTGCTGCGCTTGCTTCATCATGTTACCCATTCCACCTTTAAACATAACTGTCTCTCTTTCTAAACTACTTTAATTGGCATGAAGATAAGGGCTATTGTGTGTAATTACAATGCCTGAATACTGTTTTCGTCGATTATTGCGCTAAATAATTGTTGAAATTGCACAATGTTCTCATCGCTATTTATTACATCTATTGCTTGTTGATGGCGGCCTGCATCAATCTTTTGCTGAATCAAATAAGGCGAATCTATCACCCCATCTGCAAAGTCGATATTGAGCTCTACATTATGGCCATAAATCTCGCTTAACGCTGCGTTGAGTTTTTGTCTTAGTACGGCGCTGTCGAGGTGACGTTGTGAAGAGTCGACTTCAATATGAAGCTGACGATCATTCTTTGTGAAAATAGAATGTAGCGCAAATTGACGCATACGCCCACCTAGTCCCATACGTTTTATTAAATAAGCCCATTCATCTTGTTCGTGTGCAAATTTAATACTGCTGATCGGGCTTTCAAAATCATCAGGAACAGGAATACTAGGCTCTTCTGCTACAGGCTCCGGTGCTTTTTGTGGATTAATCTGCTCAAGCAACTCAGGGGCTAAATTTTCTGTTATGGTTTGATGCTTTGCTTTAAAGTCGACTTTTTTTACTTTATGACTGCTCTCCCCCGTCGGCTGGGGGCTTGGCTTTTTTACATCAGCAACCACTGTTTGCTGCTGAGGTTGAAAATTCGTTGATGCTGAACCATGTTGCGTTGGTTCATGTACTGTCGATTCCGCGGGCTCTGGCTTTATGTCAGTTTGACTTGCAGCACCGCTTAAACGCCCTGCACCAGAAATATTACGATCTTTTAAAATACGTGCAATTGCCGATTGAGCCAAGCTTTGCTGCTGTTGTAATTGCACAGGCGCTGTTTGCTCTGCCTGCGGCAGTGGTTGCACATCTGGCTCGTTAGCAATAAAACCCTGATCATAAGCGCTACTCATCACATCATCATATTGCGCTGCAAGCGATGAGTCCATTTGAGCATCGTAATCATCATAGTATTCTGTCGCTGGCATATCAGGCGTATCGGTACTATTTTGTTGATACAAAGAAGCCGCTGACTGTTTGTCAGAACTCCCTGACGTATCAAAAGATTGACTAGGTTGTTGTGACTGCTCAGCTGTATTATCGACTTTTTGTTCAGGTTTTAGGTCAATCTGTGGTGCTGCCGATTGTGTAACCGTAGGCTCGGCTTTTATTGGCTGTGGCTGCAAAGGTGCTTGGTTTACTGCCGTAGACGTTTGCTCGGATGCTGCTTGTTCACGCTGAGCTGATGATTTTTTTAAGATATCACGTAGTGCACCTGCACCACTTGGTTTTACCTGCTGCTGACTATTTGTCGGTGTTTGGCTTTGCGCAAATTGTGTAGGTTGGAATGCCAACAAACGCAACATGATCATTTCAAACCCTAGTTTTGCATCCGGTGCCCATTGCAAATCTTTTTTACCATTTAACAGCAACTGGTAATACACTTGCATTTGTTGAGCATCGGTTGTTTGTGCAACCTGCTCAATAAAGTCTCGGTTAGTCTCATCAAGTGCAGCGGCACTGGGGACTAATTGCACAAGCTGAATAAGGTGAGTAAGTGCAATTAAATCATCCAATAAGGCGACAAAATTTGGGTTTCGACTGACAACCGCTTTCACTTCGGCCAGAAGTGCATCACCATCTTGGCATAAAACCGCTGCTAACATGGTTTGACTGTAATGTGTATCCATCAAACCAAGCATGGTTTGAACAGCTTGATGATTAATATTACCGTTTGTCTGAGCAATAGCCTGATCGGTTAAGCTTAAGGCGTCTCGCATACTGCCATCGGCGGCTTTAGCAAGGATAGACAACGATTTATCATCAAAGCTTAATTGTTCTTGATTAAGAACATGAGCAAGTTGATCATGAATTTCTGATTGTGATAACGCGTTTAAATTAAACTGTAAACAGCGCGATAGAATTGTCACTGGCAGTTTTTGTGGGTCGGTCGTGGCTAATAAAAATTTCACATGCTCTGGCGGCTCTTCCAATGTTTTAAGTAGCGCATTGAAACTGTGCTTTGAAAGCATGTGAACTTCATCGATAAGGTAAACCTTATAACGACCTCGCGTTGGTGCATATTGCACGTTATCAAGGATTTCACGGGTGTCTTCTACCTTGGTGCGCGATGCCGCATCGATTTCTAATAAATCAATATAGCGACCCGCTTCAATGTCGGTACAGCTTGAGCATTGACCACAAGGTTCTGCAGAAATCCCTTTATCGCAGTTTAGACTTTTAGCAAATATACGTGCGATGGTTGTTTTACCCACCCCACGGGTTCCAGTAAAGAGATAAGCATGATGAAGTCTGTTTTGTGTTAATGCATTCACTAACGCTTGCTTAACATGAGACTGTCCCACTAACTCGTGAAAGGTTTGTGGTCGCCATTTCCTTGCTAGAACCTGATAACTCATTAATTATTCGCCTTCGAATTCAACCAACTTTAGAATTTTAATGCCCATTTGTGCAACACGCTGCTCTCCACCAAGCTCTGGTAATGAAACAACGAAAGCAGCATCGGTTGCATGACCACCTAATTTAGCAACAAGTTTAGCCGTTGCTTCAATTGTGCCGCCTGTCGCGAGTAGGTCATCTACTAATAACACTTTATCACCTGCAACGATAGCATCAGTATGAAGTTCAAGTGTATCTTCACCATACTCTAATTGGTAATTTTGCGAAATGACTTCACGCGGAAGCTTGCCTGGTTTACGCACAGGAATAAACGGAATACCCAGCGCATAAGATAGGGGTGCACCAAAAATAAAGCCACGTGATTCTGTACCAATGATTTTAGTAAATCCTTGATCTTTGTACGCAGAAATAAAGCTATCAATTGTTGCTTTAAAAGCGTCTGCGTTTGCCATTAAGGTTGTTACGTCACGAAACATAATACCTGGCTTAGGGTAATCAGCGATAGTTGCAATGCTCTGTTTAATGAGCGCTGAAGTTGCTTGAGTCATAATTTATACTGCTCAATAGTTAATATAACAAAGCTTGCGAGTATAACATCGCCTTATTTAAAAGTCGGTAGCAAGTTTTGAAATAAGCACAAAAAAGGCTGCATAATGCAGCCTGATGTCTTAAATTTGCATACGCATATTAAGATAAAGCGGTGATCCAGCCTAGGATAGCGTTAAGGCAACCAATACCAGCAAACACTGCTAGGAACGCAATAAAATACGTTGCGTTGAACGGATCTTTAAAGTCTTTATCATTCGACATAATTACTACCTTTCTATTAAGCACGATAAAACAAAGCGCACATAATAGTCGAAGTGCTTACATCAATAAAGCGTTTATGCTGTTTTTTAAGGTGCTCGCTGAGTGACAATGACGCCTCGTTCAGCCATTGAACTCAGTGTACTTAATGCTCCTTGATACAGCTGTTCTAATGTAAATTGTGGGGCATGTTTTGCAACCTGCTGACATACCTCAGCTAAATCAATACCGGGTTGTGATTCGATAATACTTAACAATAAAGCGGTCATTGCATTTGTTGAGAGAAATTGTACCTCATCGTTGTTATCGCGATACACAACAAAATAATAGGGTTCGCTGGCAGGCACTGTAGGTTGATGATCCTGACTGATTGTATGTACTGGGTAAAGATAACTTAAATTACGTGCCAAACTGGTTAAATATAAACCTGCACGCGCAACTTGGTTAGCTTCTAAATTTATTTCATGACTACCTTGATGTGACACCGATACATCGAGTTCAACCCATTCATAATGGGCTAATTCGAGCATAAATGGCGGATCGTTTTTTTGCTTTGTGTAGCTGCCAGCAAGAAACTGTAAAAACTCTCCTGCAATGTCTAAAAAAAACGGGGAACTGCAATCATGTTTACTAAAAAACTGCCGCACTCTTTGTTGCCAATCATCTTCTTTATACAAACTTTTTAAAACAGGAAATGCTGAACTTACAAAACCATCAACATTATTGAAAAATAAGTCACGATAAATCGCCATTCGTCGCTCTTCAACATCAGCTGGTTTTGCGTTATGAACAGGATCACGGATATGCGCCATAAATTGCTGTTGGACTTCAATAAAATGACTAGGCACTTTGTTTCACCGTTGGTTGATTTGTTTTTAAAGCTGCTCGTTGTAAGTTATTAATAATTGCCAGCTCAGCAAGAAGCTCATTCATTGGCGGTATATTAAAGTCACGCTCAAGCAGTGTTGGAAACACACCGTGCACATCATACGCCTTTTCTAGCAGCTGCCAAACAGGGTCTATAACGGGTGAGCCATGCGTGTCGACTAATAAATCCTCAGCTTCAGTATAATGCCCCGCAACATGTCCATACGCTATTCGATGGCTAGGCAAGCCCATTAAAAAATGCGTTGCATCGTAGCCATGATTTATTGAGTTTACATAGATATTATTAACATCGAGTAAGAGTTGGCAATCGGCTTCTTCAAGTATCGCTTTTGTGAATTCAAGCTCCGTCATTTCTTGGCCTGGAGCCGCATAGTACGACACATTTTCGATAGCGATAGTCTGCTCTAAAATATCTTGAACCTGTTTAATACGTGAAACAACATGTTTAATAGCTTCTTCAGTAAAAGGAATTGGCATTAAATCATACATATGACCCTCTCCCGAACAATAGCTTAAATGTTCACTAAACAAGCGTATGTTATGCTCTTTAAAAAAGGCTTTTAATGATTTTACAAACTCGACATCCAGCGCAGCGGGTGAGCCGATTGATAACGATAAACCATGACAAATAAATGCATGTTGCTCTGTAAGTTGCTTAAACTGTTTAGCAAAACGACCGCCTAGCTTCAACCAGTTTTCTGGTGCCACTTCTAAAAAATCAATTGGCTTTGGGACATCTGCGAGCATATCATCAAGCATTTCACGTCGAAGTCCTAAACCAATTTGGCCAAAATCCAAGGTCGATTCAAATGACATATCATCTCCTACTAAAAAGGGCCTAAATGGCCCTTTTACTCGCTAAGTAAAAGCTTAGTGGTTTGAACCACACTTACCTTCACCACATTTACCTTCTTTAGCAGCTTTTTTAGATTCCTTTTTGTCAGCGCCACATTTACCTTCGCCACACTTGCCTTCTTTGGCTGCTTTTTTAGATGTCATTTTGTCAGCGCCGCATTTTCCTTCACCGCACTTGCCTTCTTTGGCTGCTTTTTTAGATGCCATTTTGTCAGCGCCGCATTTTCCTTCACCGCACTTACCTTCTTTGGCTGCTTTTTTAGATGCCATTTTGTCAGCGCCGCACTTACCTTCGCCACACTTACCTTCTTTGGCTGCTTTTTTGTCAGCGCCGCATTTACCTTCACCGCACTTACCTTCTTTTTCAGCCTTTTTCTCGGCACCGCATTTACCTTCGCCGCATTTGCCTTCTTTTTCTGCCTTTTTCTCGGCACCGCATTTACCTTCGCCACATTTGCCTTCAGCAGCATCAAGCTGGTAACCCGCTTGCATTTGTTGGAACTCAAATGGGTTTGCATTTACATCGGTGGCTACAAAGCTTGATGCACCCACAACAACGGCGCCTAATGTTAATGCAATTGAGTTTTTCTTAACTGTGTTCATACGATGACTCTCTTTTTTATAAGGTATATTAAACAAGACCCGACGATTAAAAATTAATTTCATATTTATGCAATTATTTTAGTAAATCGCCCTACAAAGCAAATTACGATTTATCAAGTTGCTAATTGCAGGTAAAATACGCGTCCAATTTTTCATTAAGTTTAATGGTATTATGCAACTAGTTTTAGCACCAATGGAAGGCGTTGTCGATTTTAAAATGAGACAGCTTCTTACTGACATAGGTGGGTTTGATTTATGCGTGACTGAATTTGTGCGTGTTGTTGATGCAACACTTCCAGAACGTGTATTTCATCGCTACTGCCCTGAATTAAAAACAGATGGCTACACCCGTGCTGGAACACCAGTGAGAATTCAGCTACTTGGCCAAGTTGCAGATGCATTAGCTGAAAATGCTGTAAAGGCGATTAGCTTAGGCTCACACGGTATTGACCTAAATTTTGGTTGCCCCGCAAAAACGGTCAATAAAAGTAAAGGCGGCGCAGTACTATTGAAAGATCCGGAGCATATGTACGACATCATTAAAACGGTTCGCGATGCTGTAGATAGCAAACATCAAGTAAGCGCTAAAATTAGACTGGGTTTTGATGATGATGGTAATAGCCAAGAAATCGTTGATGCGGTAGTCAGCGCGGGTGCATCTAGCCTCGCTATCCATGCAAGAACAAAACGTGATGGCTACAACCCTCCTGCATACTGGGAAAAAATCCCGCCATTAATTAAAAATAAAGATATTGCTGTAGTGGCTAATGGTGAAATATGGCAAGTCGAAGACGCAATGCTGTGCCAAATTCGTAGTCAATGTCAAAACTTAATGCTTGGCAGAGGCGCCTTGGCAATGCCAGATCTCGCAATGCAAATTAAAGCGCATGTAAACAATGAAACATATACTCCACTGCAATGGGAACATGTTATTTACCACATTATTCACTCATCAATGCACCAAGACGAGAGTAAGTGTGAAAAATATTTTGCTTCTCGCACTAAGCAGTGGCTTGGTTATCTGAAACGCCAATACCCACAAGCACATACACTTTTTGATGAAATTAGACGTTTAAAAGCGAAAGATGACGTTGCAAATGTACTAAGAAAGTATGCCAAAGCGCCTAGTTTTGATGCAAATCATAACTAATGGATCGCTTTTGTTGGATAATTAAAGTATTGCCCACTTGGAACAAACGCGATGAACAATACTGAAATCCAAACAAAGCTATCTGCGGAACTGGCGCAGGTTAGACAACGTTTACTTGATATGTTGGCTAGTTCTAATCAAGGTCACCATCAGCAACTACTCTCGCAACTTAAGGATAACCCGCCTTCTGTTTGGTTAGAAATGACAGCGAATAATCTCGGACCCGAATTTCAAATATTGATATCTCGGTTAGAAAAACTCGAAGCAGCACTGTGCCAAATTGATATTGGTCAATATGGTTATTGCTGTGACTGTGAGGAAAAAATTGATAATGAGCGTTTAATTGCAGACCCTGCAAGCCAACGCTGCCGACACTGCGCTCCTTAAAGCGCAGTGTTGAATAGATAACCTAGTTAACGCGCAAAAATAAAGCTCATTGCAGGATAAAGTACAATATCTTCGATTAGCCAATCAGCCTGCTGCTGATTAACACTTAAACGCTTCATTAAATTTACACGTGCTTGTTGCTCATTCCAAGTGTGATAATGAATCCCTAAATCGGTTTCCATCATTACAGACCAAAAGTATTGTTCATCTTGATTCAATTGACGTTTACTTTGTTTGACATCAATGAAATCTAATTGCCAGTCAAGCCCAGCATGTAAATCGCCGTCCTCTAAATACTGCAACACGAGTGGCTTGTTATGTGATGAAAAAACAGGTAATGACAAATCGACTGTGGGCTTTTCTTTTAGTAAGTGCTGAATCTCACTTAACCATGACAAGGGTGGCTTTGTTGTATTGGCAAAATAATTAAGTTTACTTTGATACCAATCCTTCCCATTCGCAAGCCCAACTAACCCCAGCTTTGTTCGAGGCTTGTATTGCGCTAAATATTGATTAAGCTTCGTTAGTGCCATCACGACATTTTCATTATTATTATCTAGGTGAGATATCACCATACTGCGTAACAACTTTAGCTCAAGCTTATTAAGCCTTAAATTACTTTGCTCAGCCTCTATGAGTTTTGTTTCTACTCGCTCTATCCACTTGCCGAGCGCTTCCGGTGTGTAATCATCTTGCTTTATAGCATTACTTATCACATCACGCTGTACGGGCCATACAAAAAATCGTTCTGGATATCGCTGCGCAATAATTAAATAATTTAACTGCGCTTGCTGTGAATCACTCAACTCAACATTTGCTAAGCCTTGATAAGCAAGATGACGAGCCTGTAAGTACGCTTCAGAAAATGGCCAATATGTTTTGCCACCATTGTCTAGCTGGGTTGATAAAAGATTATTTATATTGCCAATTTGCTGTTGTCCTTCGGTATACGTGCTAAAGCGATCACTTTGCTCACTGCAAGCAGATAACATGACACTGACTAATAACAACAAAACGATCTGTCTTATCATAATAAAATTCCATAAAAAAAGCCCCAGAGGGGCTTTTTATTTTAAAACAACATCAATTAGATTTTTACACCGTTGCGAGCGGCTTTATCTTTGATGTAGGTCGACCAGCTCTTCGCAAATTTGCGCGTGCGCGGATCATCCATTGCTTTTGTAATAGCAGCATACGCTTGCTTATACTTTTCTTGGTAGTAATAAGCTTCAGCTAAGTCTGTATAGATAGATCCCGTTTTATCAGAACCTAACTCTAATGCCTTGTTCAAACGAACAACGGCTGCACCATAATTTTGCGATTGTAAAAGTAATGAACCTGCTTTGCGATAAAGCTCTGCATCGTCATCAAATTTAGCCGCTTCTTCATAGTACTTAGCTGCTTTCTCAATATCTTTTGAGCGGTGATAGTTAGATGCCACTGCACTGATATTTTGCTTGTTACGAACCACTTTTTCTTCGTTAATTGCCTTTTCAAGCACAATAGCTGCTTTGTAAGGAATTTCGTTTAACGAGTAAAAGTTAGAAAGTACTTTGTATTCAACTTCGTTTTCAAAATAGCCATTTTTATAGGCAACTTCCATGGTCGCTAGACCTTTCTTGAAGTCTTCAGTTTGAAGGTAGTATTTACCTAAACCAACCCAGGCTTTTTTGTCTTCAGGCCAAACACGAACAATCTCTTCCGCTACTTCTACCATGTTTTTGTACTGTTTAAGTTCAAAATAGGCAGCTAGCTTTAATTGGTAAGAAGCTTTAGAAGGCTCCTCCGCCAATTTGATTGCTTTGTTTGCAGCTGGAAGAACGTCGTTAAACTGTTTTAACTCATAGTTTGCTTGCGCAATACGAGTGTAAACTTTGTCGTCTTCTTCACCTGTGAAGTCCATCCAAGCGTAATACGCATCTTTTGCTTTTGCGTATTGCTCAGTACCCGCGTACATGTCACCTAACAGTTTTAAGCCTTGCGATTGGTCAGCAAAGTTTAATACATCAGGTTTCACCGCCGCTGCGACATGCTTGATAGCCAGTTTATACTGCTCTTTTTGAGCGTACATTTGACCTAGGTAGCGATCAACAGTTGCCTTATCAAACTCATCCGATGGATCAATTTCTTTAAGTAATGCAATCGCTTCATCAAGCTTCTCTTCATTGTACAGGTCGAATGCTTTAATAACTTTCTTACCAACGCGCTCACCCATTACTTTAGTTTTTGCTTTTTTACGCGCTTCAATCTTCGCGTAATCTGGCGCTGCTAAAGCAGGTGCAGTGAAAACCACACCTGAAAGAGTCATAAGAAGCGCAAGTGCTGTTACTTTAGATAAATTTCTCATTACTCGCCTCCTTAGTTGCCTTGGTTAAGTTTAAAGTCTAGTTGTACTTGAAGACCAAATTGTTTTTGTGGTTTACCATCGATGATTTTCGGACGGTATTTCCACTTACGAAGTGCACGTTTAGCTTCGCGGTCAAAGATACGTTTTGGATCAGCGTCGATCACTTCAACATCTTCTACACCACCTACTTCATTGATAGTAAATGAAAGTTGAACCCAACCTTCTTTACCGTCACGCGCTGCTTGCGTAGGGTATTTTGGTTCAATACGAACGATAGGTGTCGCATCACCATCACGTCCAAATGCACCTGGACCACTTAGGCCTCCAGCTGTGCCACCCACATCGATGCTTGGCATATTAAATGACAAACCACCAGTGTTAGGGTTGCTGTTTTCCGGCTGAGGCGGCTGCGGCTTAGGCGGCTGCTTTGGCGGTGGCGGAGGCGGAGGCGGAACACGCTTCCTCTCCTGCACCTTAGATTCAGGCGGATTCGTCATAATTTCGACTACAATCTGTTCTTTTTGTTCAGTCGCACGATCAGCTCCACCGGAGATGAGGTACGCCATGAAGTAGAACAAGCCGAAAGTAACTGCCCCACCTGCAATCAGTGAAAACAGAAAACGAATCATTACTGATCTCCAGCTATTGAAATTTTAAGGTTATCACCCGTCGCTTTGATCTGGTCCATAACTTTAACTACTACGCCGTGTTTTGCTTCTTTATCAGCTTGCAAAATTACAACTTCAGTAGGTTGTTCTGCTAATAAACTTTCAAGTTTAGCTGAAACACGTTCAACGTCTACTTGTTGTTTATCAATCCAGATCGCACCGTCAGCACGAATAGCAACAAAAATATTTGCATTTTTTTGCTTCGTAGCTTGGGCTGCCTTAGGTTTATTGACTTCGATACCAGCCTCTTTAACGAACGATGTAGTTACGATAAAGAAAATAAGCATGATAAATACGATGTCAAGCATTGGCGTCATGTCAACCGCTGCTTCTTCTTCTTCACGAAAACGTTGTTTACGTGCCATATTTAATTCTCTCTCTAGTGATGAGGCATGCTATCTACAAGTTTAGCTTTCGCCATTCTTGCTCTCGCTTCAAGGCGTGAGCTGAAGAATACTCCAGATAGTGCCGCAACCATTCCAGCCATTGTTGGGATTGTTGCCATTGAAATACCTGATGCCATTAAACGTGCGTTACCAGTACCTTGAGTAGCCATGGTTTCGAAAACCGCGATCATACCCGTTACAGTACCTAATAAACCGATTAAAGGACAAATAGCTACCAATGTCTTAATCAACAACATACGCTGATCTAATTTTTCAGACGCTTCAGAAATCCATGCTTCACGGATTCTGTGTGCGTACCAAGACGTAGTGTCTTGGCGGGCATCCCACTGAGCTACAATATCCTTCGTCATACGAGGAAACTCAGCTAGTAGGAACCAATAGCGCTCAATCATTAAAACCCACATAAGAAAGAGTGCTATCGCGACCACGTATAAAACCTGGCCGCCTGTGCCAACAAAATCCCTGATAGATTCCCAGATCTCCATCAGGACTAGCATTAGGCTTTCTCCTTCTCCGCGTGAGCTGCGATGATACCAGCGCTTTGCTCATCAAGGACATGTAAAACCGACTTACTACGACCAGCAACAATTGAGTGAAGTAGGATAAGTGGTAGAGCTGCAATTAGACCTAACGCTGTAGTTACAAGTGCTAGAGAGATATTACCAGCCATGATCTTCGGATCGCCCGTACCGAACAATGTGATTGTTTGGAACGTAAGAATCATACCGATTACCGTACCTAGTAGACCAAGTAATGGTGCGATTGCTGCCAAGATCTTGATGATGTTGATACCAGCTTCGATGCGAGGCGTTTCACGTAGGATAGCTTCGTCAAGTTTAAGCTCAAGGTTTTCAACGTCTTGATTCTTGTTGTCAGCATAAACCTTAAGAATACGACCCAGTGGGTTGTTTGTATTCGGAGTAGAAAGGTTTTTAAGCTGGCTCTTAATCTTAGTGCTAGTAAGCGCAAGATCAACGAAACGTACTACGAAGATTAGTAGACCAACAAGTAATAATACTGTGATGATATAACCAACTTCAGCACCTTGCTCATAGTATTCCATTAACGATTTCTTCTGCGTATTGATACGTAAGATCGCGCCACGAGTCGGGTCGATGTATACGCCAGCATAGTTGTCAGCAGATGTATTTTCTAAATCGCTAATACCCGCTAGGATGTAGCTATCAGGTTGCTTACCTAGAGGTTGGATTGCTTTCGTTTCTGGAGAGTAAATTAAATAACCATCATCAGTTACTAAGTTAAAGTTACCGATACGCGTTACTTTTTTCACAGAAGATGAACCGTCAAGACCAGCAACTTCAGTTTCAAATGTTGAAACTTTTGCAGACTCAGTCATTTCAGTTTGAAGTGAAATCCAAAGCTCTTCTAATTCACGAACTGTTGGAAGTTCTTTCGCTGCAGCTAATGAGCGAAGTACTTCAGCACGTCCTGGCTTTTCAGCAGAAACAAGTGATGCTTCGATTGAACCGATTGCATCAGCTGCTGCACGACGTACAACACCGAACATCTCACCTAACGTACCTTGTGCATTTAAAAGAGCTTGCTCTTTCTCAGCTAAAGTATTTTCGTTTTGAGCATATTCTTTAGCTAAACGGTCACCACGCGCTTTTTCAGCAGCTAGGTCACTTTTCGCTTTGTTAAGTAACGCTTGCTTGTCAGCGCGAGCTGAAAGGAACTCTTGTTCACGTTGCTTATTTAATTTACCTTCAGAGATACGTTCTTGCTTAACTTGCTCAAGAATTTTGTCTAAAGCATCAGTGTTTGCATGTGCATTAAGCGCGGTACCTGCAGAAACAGATAGTACTGCTGCAACAGCAAAACCTTTAAATAGTTTCTTCATTATTGATTACTCCGCGCCAAAGATTGGTAGTTTAACAAGTTCTAATGTCGCTTGTTTACGCGCCATACGAATAACTTCTTTAACAGGTTTTAGGTATTCTTCACCTAATTCTTTCCACTGTTTAGTGTTGTTATCCCATACCCACGCATGCTTAAGGTCAAAAGACTGAGCTACGTAAGTAATACGACCTAAACGACCGAAGTCAACGTTGATGCTCTTACCATCGATCTCAAGAGTACCTTGAGCAGCAGTTACAGCTGAGCTGTACGCAGTTTCAACAGTGTAAGCTTCAAGAACTTGGCGGAATTTTTCAGATGTAGTAACTGATGCTGACGCCATGATGTCACGAAGTCTTTCAACACGTGCTAGACGGTTTTCAAGATTAAACGGAACGTCCGCTTTGATGAATTGCTCAAGCGTATCGATCATGCGATACATCAAAGGCACAACGTTTTGTTTCGTGTTATCGATTGTTGCGATTTGACGGTCAAACGATTCGATAGAAGCGTTTTGGTCAGCGACCAAACGTGCTACGTGATCGTTATAAACCTTCATTAGCTCAGTTTCATCAACAACGCTACGGTACTCAGCGATTAGCTCTTGAGTTTGACCATATACATTGTCAATTTTAGTTTGAGACTTAACAGCAGCCTTTTGAATTTGTTGACCTGCATCTTGCACATCTTTCAAAGGATCTGCAATCACATTGCTGCTTGCAAATGCAAAAGCGCCAACCAACGCAGATGCTACAAGACTCTTTCTGATTTTAACAGACATAGTTCCCAACCAATTAAGTAATGTTACTTTTATAATTTAATTATCTTCCGAAGAGGACAACCCTGATATCTTTTAATAGATATCAACCCTCCAATAATGCTAAATGCATTAGAGTCTGTCAACTTGATGTTCGGGTTTCATCGGAAAAATTTGGTCACTCGTCGTTGCTATGAAAATAGCCAAAACAATGAATTAACAAAAATATAACAGAGGTGTTCGCGTTAAGGTTCTATAACCCTTGATTGGCAATCATTCCGTTCAGATTAGATTCAAACTTAAACATAAATGTAACATTTAATAAAAGTTTAAATAGGTAAAGATAAGTGAAAAAAAAAATCTCTTTTTTTTCGAACAAAACGGTTTTGAAGAATTTTTATGCATTAAAAAGAGATTAATGTTCAATAAGCAGGCAATTCACCCTTCCGACTGGAAGGATGAATACAGTGAGCGTGTTATGTGTCATCAAGAAATTGGTTAGAATACCGCGCGATCTTTTACAAGCTTTGCCAACGATATTATTGAGTCTACCTCAAGCTTTTCAAAAATCTTTGCTTTATAGGTGCTCACTGTTTTATTGCTAATAAATAGCTTCTCACCGATATCTTTATTGGATAGCCCTTGCAATAAATAATTCATTACCGCAAGTTCACGCTCAGTAAGCAGCTCATCAATGTCTTTTTCACAGGCCACTAAGTGGTCTTGTGGAAAAAACGTGTAACCTCGCAAAATCATTTCAACAGCTGACGAAATGTCTTCTAAACTTTCTGCTTTATTAACGAAGCCTTGTGCACCTAATTTAGCAGCGGTACGAATAATGTGTTTGTCTTGCTTAGCTGACAAAAACAACACTTTCCCAGTAAAACCGCCACTGACAGCTCGCTTGTATAAACTAAAGCCGTCGGAGTCTTCTAGTTCAATATCTAGAATCGCTAGCGCAACATTATTATTCTTTAAAAACTGCAGCGCCTCCTTTTGACTTGCAACAGCTTGAACTTCGTTTACGAGAGTTGACTTCGCTAGCACCATTTTAATTGCTGTTGCCACCATCGGGTGATCGTCTACCAGCAGAATATTGTTTCCTATGCTCATCAATTAGCAAACCTTCATTATATTTTATCAAACAAGTATGAATTACTCAGTATTTTTTCTACGTTCGAGTTGTACTAAGTTTAGCGGGAAATTTTCAGATTGTTGAAAATATCTTCAAACTTATTATCGCCAGTTTGAAATCGTAACTTGAGTGATAAAAACTACCAAATTACACAACTATCAATGTCACATTAAATAGATCCTGCGCAAAGCATATAATACTTTAGTTATGGAGAGTAGCTTTTAAGGAATAGTTATTTAACTTATAGCCGAATGGCTGATATAAAAAACCTAAATTAATGCCTTTGGAGGAATATAATTTCGGTACATGAGAAGTAATTGATTAAATTATGCAGAGGAAGTGTGTTTATTAAGAATGAATTTTGGTGAAACAGAAACTGTTTCACCAAAATGTACTAAGTTTCACATAAAAAATTATGCTACTTCTACGTTCTCAGCTTCAGGGCCTTTTTGACCTTGTTTGATGCCGAAAGATACTTGTTGGCCTTCGCTAAGAGTGCGGAAGCCTGTACCTGTGATAGCACTGAAATGTACGAATACGTCAGGACCATTTTCTTGTTCAATAAAACCAAAGCCTTTAGCTTCGTTGAAGAACTTAACTTTACCAGTAACCGTGTTTGACATACCAAATTTTCCTGTAAGTCAATTATTAAAATTCAGCCATAATGGCTCTATCCTCCCTGAGTGAATGCCCAATAAACTTGGGGTAAAGTACAGGAAGAACTAATAACCAACCGGTAACCGTACAAGCCGCACATTATCCGTAAATTCAATACGCAAAAACTCAAAGCAACTTAAGACTAACACAATAAATGTCTTTTAGCTCTATTAATCGAAAATTATTTTAAGGTCAACCTTCAGTTTTAAAAATATGACAGGCGTATTTCTAAACAATTAAATTACAATGAAAAAAGCCCATCAACTTTGATGGGCTTTTATTTCTTTATTTTATCTTACTTTACTTGCCAGTCCATTTGCGCTTCGGCCTTAATAGGCACTACCTGCGAATCGCCTAATTTATAAGTAGCAGGCACTGTCCAACTTTCTTTCACTAACGTGATGGTATCGCAATTGCGCGGCAAACCGTAAAAGTCAGGGCCATAATGACTCGCAAAGCCTTCTAGCTTATCTAAAGCCCCCGCTTCCTCAAACGCTTCTGCATAGAGTTCAATCGCTGCATGTGCGGTATAAGCACCCGCACAACCGCAAGCAGCCTCTTTCTTATCTTTATAATGCGGTGCAGAGTCGGTTCCCAAGAAAAACTTTTTACTGCCACTTGTCGCCGCCGCAATCAGCGCTTGCTGATGGATATTGCGCTTCAGTATAGGTAAACAGTAATAATGTGGACGAATGCCGCCTGCCAACATATGGTTACGATTGTATAAAAGGTGATGAGCTGTAATTGTTGCAGCAACATTATCTGGTGCGCTATTAACAAACTCTACCGCATCTTTTGTGGTGATATGCTCAAGGACAATTTTCAAGCTTGGGAAATCATTCACAACATCGGCAAGAATGGTTTCTAAAAACACTTTTTCACGGTCAAATATATCTATCGATGAATCGGTCACTTCACCATGAACAAGTAATAACATACCGACGTCTTGCATCGCTTCTAGAACTGGGTAAATATTCTTAATTGATGTAACACCCGAGTCAGAGTTTGTTGTCGCACCTGCAGGGTAAAGCTTTGCAGCAACAATTTTTCCTGTTGCTTTTGCTTTTTTTATCTCTTCTGGGCTCGTTTTATCAGTGAGATAAAGCACCATTAGTGGTTCAAAATCACCCTGTGGGCCAGCCGCTTTAATACGCTCATAATACGCCAATGCACTATCGGTACAGGTAGCCGGTGGAACAAGATTAGGCATAATAATCGCACGACCCATGTAGCGGCTTGCATCACGGACAGTATCGACCAATTGATCACCGTCGCGTAAATGAATATGCCAATCGTCTGGTCGTGTAATGGTGAGGGTTTGAATCGTATTTAAATCTGACATTGCTGGTTTCCACGGCTAAGAGTTAGAGGGATAGCTTAAACGAGGTTAAATCACTAATTGACTTACTTTCGTTTATATTCAGGTGCGTAGTTTACACCAGTTTCAGTTTTTTTTGAAAATAACTTTGTGGATATATTGATAGTAGGTTAACGTAATTAATTAACAGATTATTTGGCTCATTTTTCTTTATTATGCCTAAACATTTAGATACCGCGAGTGCACTTGAAGTCAAAACAGATCAGTTGCATATCATTAATCAGTTTTCATCATCGTTGATGCAGTTAGACACCATAGAAGAGCTACTTGAGTACGTCACATCACATGTTGTAAACAGACTCGGGTTCATTGAGTGTGTCATTTACTTAGCAGATGATGAAGCACGTACCCTCAAAGAAGTTGCTTCGATGGGTAAAACAAATAGCGGTGATAACTCTTATTACATTGACCGCACAGAAATTAGTTTTGATCAGGGTATAACCGGGTATGTTGCATCCACTGGCAAACCTTTAATGATAGGCGATGTAAGACACGAAAAACGTTATATCGCAGATGCGCGCCCCGCCCTGTCTGAATTATGTGTGCCGCTGGTTTATAAAGAAAAAATCTTAGGGGTCATTGACTGCGAGCATCCGCAAAAGCATTACTATAACGATGCTCACCTTGAGATTTTATCAACGGTTGCCCATTTACTCAGTGCAAAAATCGACCAAGTCAGAACCGTTAAAAACTTAAAGCAAACTGTTAATCAGTTAAACGATGCGCAAAAACTTGAAAATTGTATGCTACAGATAGCCAATCTTACCTATCAATCTAGCGAACTCGACAGCTTTTTTGAGTCACTTCATGCCATTATTACCACGCTACTCAGGGCTGATAACTTTTTCATTGGGCTTTATGACAAAAAATGTGATGTGCTCGATATCGTTTATATTATCGAAGAAGGAGTGCGCTCTAACGCACACAAAAAAATCTCTAAGGATCTATTAAAAGACACGGCTTCCTATTATCTGCTCACAACAGAGCAATCTCTATTATTCAATAAGGAAGAATTCCAGCAACATATTGATGCAGGCCATTTTAAAATGGTGGGTCGCCAAGCAGAATCATGGTTAGGTGTTCCCTTTAAAGTAAATGACAGAATTAGCGGGGTCATTGCGGTGCAAAGCTACAGTGATCGTTATCACTACAGTGAGCATGATCGCGCGCTTCTTACCTATGTAAGTCGCCAAATTAGCATGGCTATTGACCGTCAATTATCACGTCAAGAATTAGAGCACCGTGCATTACATGATGAACTAACAGGGTTAGCAAACCGTTCATTATTAATTGAACGCATAAAACACGGCATATTGCGTTTAGCACGTGCGAATAAAGAGACCCAACATGCGTTGTTGTACTTAGATTTTGATCGGTTTAAAAGTATTAATGACTCATTAGGTCATGAAGTGGGTGACCATTTTTTAGTGAGAATTTGTGAGTTAATTCAAGGCACCATTCGTAACACAGATACTTTTGCCCGCTTAGGGGGAGACGAATTTGCGATTTTTATGGAGAATATAACCGATAAGCAGCAAATAAATGATGCCCTAGAGCGAATTCAAACTGCACTAGCTGATCCCCTCAATATTGACGGCCACTTATTACAGGCTTCTACCAGTATTGGCGTTGCATTTTGTGAGAGTGAAAACGACAAAGCTTACAAATTATTGCAACATGCTGATGCAGCCATGTACGAAGCTAAATCTTCAGGGCGTGGACACGTAAAGTTTTTTAATAACACAATGCGTAAAAAGCTAAAAACCCATGCCGATATCGAAAATGATTTACAGCATGGCATCGAACACAATGAATTTGAACTGTATTATCAACCAATTTTTACAATTCAAGAGGCACAGGTCATTGGCTTTGAAGCACTGGTACGCTGGCACCATCCAACCAAAGGGTTTGTAGCACCGAATGATTTTATCCCCGTTGCAGAAGATACAGGGCAAATCATCAACTTAGACCTGCATTTACTCGACTTAGCAGCTCAGCAAATTTCACATTGGTATCAACACGGACTTCCCTTTACCAGAGTCACTGTTAATGTCTCGTCTAGACACTTTGCGAGTCTTGATTTTGTAGCCCAAATGCATGCTTTATATAAAAAGTATAAACTTCCGTTAGGGTCACTCTGTCTAGAAATTACAGAATCAGGGCTAATAGGTAATTTAGAACTCGCAACTAAAATAATAAAAGGGTTAGCGCCCCTTGAAGTAAAACTTTGCTTAGATGACTTTGGGACAGGTTACTCTGCCCTAGGCTATTTACACCAATTACCGATTCATATCTTAAAAATTGATAAGAGCTTTATTGATCATATTACAAAATCACATAACCCATTAATAGATGCCATATTATCTTTAGCACAATCACTACAGCTTGATGTGGTTGCAGAAGGAATTGAAACTGAGCAACAGCTAGCCATCTTAAAACAAACACCGTGTAAATTTGGTCAAGGCTTTTTAAAAGCAAGGCCAATGCCGGCAAAGGATGCTAAAAACGTTATTTTACATGGCTTATAAAAAGCATACTCGCCTTTATAAGCCATGAAAAAAACGACCTTACTGTAAAAAGACGGATTTGTTTATTGATAAGCTTGCTGTAATAACCTTTAGCAACCATACGCAATCATTTTCAGGCATTAAACCTGACATACACAGCGTTAAGGATGTCTGATTAACGCCTCCATGGATGCAGGAGTTACAGCAATGTAAAGGCGATTACCAAACACAAATAACACAGCTACATAACACAATGTGCTTGCTACCGACGCGGTTTTCTTACCTCACATTTATTGCCACTAAATTAAACGCCTTGCTAGCAACGGGATGACTCAACGTATACCTTTTTATATCGGTGTTTATATAACTTGCTAACACTGAACACAGAGCCCTCTATTGAGCAATATATACATGCCACTCCCCTCTACACAGCACATTAACCTTTCTCACTCTATACCTTAAGTTTACCTTTATACCTGAGTTCACCTTATACCCAGTTCACATTTTTAGGCTTCAAAAGCTAAATTTGGCACTGGCGGCACTCGGGATACCTTTATTGAGTTTTCTCTTTTTTGTCGCTTTTCCTATGACTGCTAAATTCGCCACTTATAAACTTGAGGTAAATTCATGGAAATATCGCAGCAAGTGTAAAAAAACAAACTGACAACGCTGTCATTTGTTGTTTAGAAAGGTTATTGTAAACATGCAGTAAAAAACAACGCCATTTTAGACGTCTAGACGTTGAAAAAATATAAACGAAAGCGTAGTATGTTTGTAATCTGAGTTTGACTCACATTTTTCATGAGATTTTTTAAAGATGATTGATATAAAGCACCTTAAAACAATTGCGACACTTAAAGAGACCGGTTCTTTAGTTAATACAGCCCGAGAACTCTTCTTAACGCAATCAGCGTTATCACATCAGATTAAAGATCTCGAAAATAAACTCGACTGCCAGCTATTCGAACGGAAAACACAACCGGTTCGTTTCACACCGCAGGGCATGCTCTTACTTGAATTAGCCAACGAGGTGCTTCCTCGGGTAGAAGCCACAAAATGTCGATTAAAAGAGAGTCTTAATCAACCAATATCAAACTTGAGATTAAGTGTTGAGTGTCACGCCTGTTTCCATTGGCTGTTGCCGACAATTAAAGAATTTAATAATTTTTGGCCAGACATTAAAGTCGATTATGAACGCGGTTTTAGCTACGATGCTATTCCTGATTTAATGAATGACGAACTCGATCTTGTGCTTACATCAGATATTCGTGAACCAGATCAGCTCGAATATGCACATCTATTCGACTTTAAATTAAAATTAATCGTGGCACCTGATCATGAGCTTGCAAAAAAAGCCTATGTGACCGCCCTGGATCTGAAAAACGAAACAATCATTTCATACCCTATTCCACGTGAACGTCAGGACATTTTTAAGCATTTTATACAAAATGCACGCTTTGACGGCACACTTAAAACCGTTGACCAAGGCTTATTAATTTTTCAGCTTGTTAGTGCTGGAATGGGGGTTGCTGCGCTACCAGACTGGTTAGTTACACCTTATGAAAGCCAAGGCTTGATAAAATCAATTCCATTAGGTGCTCTAGGTCTTACACGTCCTATGTACTTAGCAATGAAAAAAAATATGAAAGATAATCCTGTATATCGTCATTTTTTGAATACTTGCAAACTAAATAATGGTCGCTAAACACAGATAAACTATCTAACATCGTTATATCTTACAATCACTTGTATTTACTATGTTTGAAATTAAGAAGATAATTGGCTCATTGTTAATGCCACTCCCGTTGCTTAGCATAATAACATTACTAATGGTATTTCTAGCGATAACACAACGACGAAAAGCGCTCTATTTAGGGGTTATCAGTGTATTAAGCCTACTAATTGTAAGCACCCCTTATGTTGGTCAAACGCTGATTGCTTCAAGTAATAACCCACAATGGCAATTTAATAAACGCCAACACTCCCAGATTGATAACATTGTTGTTTTAGGTTGTACCATCATGCCGCATCCACAACTTGTTGCTAATAACCAACTGGGCGATTGTGCTATAAGCCGCTTATTAGAGGGTGTAAAACTTGCGCATCAATACCCGGATGCTATTTTATTTGTCTCTGGTGGTGGCTTTGCCAATACCACAAACAGCCAATTGATGTTTGAAACAGCCACGACATTAGGTATCGCAGCATCAAGGATCAAGCAAAACCCGCTTGCGATGGACACCGCAGAGGAAGCGAAAAGACTGGCGATATATTTGGTCGACAAAAAGAGCGCTTTAGTCACATCTGCCAGCCATATGCCGCGTGCAAAAGATCTCTTCAACGCGCAAGGAATCGAGGTAATACCCGCAGCAACAGATTATAAAGATTACAGCCAATTTCCCATGTACAAACAATTTATCCCCAGTGCCGATGTACTCGTTGCAGTTACACGAGTGAGCCACGAAAAAGTAGGCAGTCTGTGGATTAAATTACGCCGCTGGATTGATCCAGAGGCGTTGTAATCACTTAACCCTGTTAGATTAAACAGGGTTATCAATATCTATAAAAGTAACATCAAAACCATGCTGCTCAACTAAAAGCTCGCCAAGCGCTTTTATTCCGTATCGCTCAGTAGCATGGTGACCTGCAGCGAAAAAATCAATTCCTTGCTCTCGCGAGCTATGAATAGTTTGCTCAGATGCTTCACCTGTCAAATAGGCATCAATACCTTGAGCAGCAGCTAAGTCAATATAACCTTGCCCGCCCCCTGTACACCAAGCAATGGTTTCAATCTTGTCATCGCGCACTAAGCTCGTTAAAGGTTCACGGTGTAGCACTGTGCTAATTTTGTCTGCAAACTCTTTGCCTGTTAAAGGTGTTTTTAAAAATCCTTTTACTGCGACGCTGTTTGGTCCCGCTTCAAGGCCCGCGCTAAGTTCAATATCTAATAAGTGTGCAAGTTGCGCATTGTTGCCAATGACGGGATGAACATCTAATGGCAGATGATAAGCAAATAAGTTGATATCATGAGCAAGTAACGCCGCTACACGCCGTTTTTTCATACCTGTGATTGGCTGAGACTCACCTTTCCAAAAATATCCATGGTGAACCAAAATAGTATCCGCGCCGTGCTCAATAGCCGCATCAATCAATGCTTGGCTTGCCGTGACCCCTGTCACTATTTTTTTTACCTCGTTTGCACCTTCAACCTGAAGCCCATTCGGGCAAAAATCTGCGATTGAGTCGGGTTTTAGAATGTCGTTTAATAACTGAGTAAATTGTTTACGTTGCATATAGAAATCGTCCTCTACCCCTTAAATTTGTGCAAATTTTGGCGTTTATAAGTCAAAAATGGAAGGAAAATCGCAAAAAATTGAAAAGTAAGCTGAAAATAGGTATAAATATATATTCTTAATCTGTGTTTACAACGTATAGGGTCTCTGATGAGCAAACTAGACAAAACAGAAGTGTTAAATGCCTTCGAAGCAGCTTATGAAGCAGCGAATGGTAAAAAACCTGAAATCACAACAAAACCTGGTTGGTATAGCATCGACGGTGGCAAAAATTTGCGCCTTGCTGATGTTGCAGCGCTGACTGAAGAGCTCACTTCTGGTAAAACAGCTGAGCCTAAAGCAGAAGAAGCACCAAAAGCACCGGCAAAAAAAACCAAAACTAAAACCGCTGCGCCAGCTAAGTCAGTTAAAAAGTCACCATTCACCGTAGTGAAAGCGAATGATGATGGTTTCAAAGCTGAAGAGCTGTGGATTGTTAACCTAGCTGAAAAAGACCACGATTGTCGTTTACCTCGTGGTGTTGTGTAACTAATTACACATTGGGAAAAAACCGCTACTAATTAGCGGTTTTTTTATGCCCAGTTACCGAGATATTTATCAAGTATTGTGAAACAAAACCACAAAGCACAATAAATACGGTACCTGTTAATACGGGCATTACTAAAAAATCCCAGCTTTGCAACGATTGCATTATTAAAATAGGATTTGCCCCAGCGGCAGGGTGCACTGTGCGTGTTAGCATCATTAATGAAATAGCCAACCCACTGGCAATAGCAATCTCAAAAGGACTGACACCAACAAAATTTACAAATACGACTCCTATAAACGCCGTTATAAGGTGACCACCAATCACATTTCTGGCCCCCGCAAGTGGACTTGTAGGTACACCAAAGACTAAAACGGCAGTCGCTCCAAATGGAGCCATTAACCATATGCCAAAATCCCCTCGTTGCTGTAAGTAAGCAAGTACAAAAATAGCCAGCGCTGCAAATCCACCTGCAATAACCGCTTTGTTAATTGTTTTGTCCATCATATCTCCATTGCTCAAGGTAGACCGAGCTGTCTACCCGCAAATGGTAGACAACTCGGTCTACTTATGTCAAGCTAGAATTTCTATCTAGGAGTAAGCATGGATAAAAGAACACACATTACATTGACTGCACTCGAATTGTTTTACGATAAAGGCATTCACAGCGTGGGGATTAATGAAATTATTAGTGCAGCAAATGTAGCTAAAAAAACGATGTACCATCATTTTGCAGGTAAAGATGAATTAATTTTAGCGTGCCTAAACGAACGGCATACTACATTCATCACGTGGCTAGAGAACGCCACCAACCAACAAACGACATTACACGATTTTCAAGAACGTTTATTTACAAGCTTCGAAGATTGGTTTCATTCTAAGGTTGCAGAGCTTGGAAGCTTTAATGGCTGTATGTTCATTAACGCAGCGGCAGAATACTCAGCGCCGCAAAGCCCAGTCAACCTTGCATGTAAAGCACATAAAGCCGCTGTTTCTTCACTCATCAAACAGCGTTTGTCAGAATGTAAAGACGTAAAAGCCGAGAAAATTGATTCTCTTTGCCACTATTTAATGACACTCACTGAGGGAATGATTTGCCAAGCAAAAGTGTCTGGTATGAAGCAATTCCCTCGCCTGCTAAATTAAAAACCATAAAAAAAGCGGCTCAATGGCCGCTTTTCACTTTACGCTATTTATATCTTTTCAAAATATAATTTATCACGTTGTTTTCCGCCGACTTCATTCATCGTTGCCGCGTCAAATAAACGACCATTCACCATGGTATAGTCGATTTTGTCGGTATCACGAATATTCGTCAACGGGTTACCATCAATAACGATAAGATCCGCTAACTTACCCGGCTCTAATGAACCAATATTTTTATCTAAGCCGATGTATTTAGCAGGATCGAGTGTCGCCGCACGAATTGCTTCTAGCGGCGTCATACCGCCTTGAGCAAACATCCAGATTTCCCAATGCGCAGCTAAGCCTTCACGTTGACCATGAGCGCCCAAATTAACCAATACTCCTAAGTCTTGTAGCTCTTTAGCAACGCGTGCGTTGTTAAAGTGGTTGTAATGATGATCGGGTGCTTTTACTCGACGCATTGAGCGTGGTAAAAGTTGGTTTTTAGGCACAAATTTACTTAGGCGTGGGTGGTTCCACACATCCGTTTTATCATACCAGTAGTTTTCACCCCAAATACCGCCATAAGCAACACCTAACGTAGGTGTATAACCTACATCACTTTGCGACCATAGTTGGCGAATATCATCATAAATGTTCGCAACAGGAATTGAGTGCTCAATACCGGTATGACCATCAACGACCATGGTCAAGTTATGCTGCAATAATGAGCCCCCTTCTGGCACAACCATCATTTCAAGTTCACGCCCAGCTTCAATTACTTGCTGACGCTGTTCACGGCGAGGCTGGTTGTATGACTTAACACTAAATGCCCCCACTTTTTTCAAGCGTTCAAGGTGGAATTTAGCATCGTCAAGCGAGTCAATATGCGATGTATAGCCCGGCATATTGGCACCGTACAGTATTGTACCGGTAGAGAAAATGCGTGGTGCCACTATCATGCCTGCTTTTTGCATTTCACTCGCAGCAAAAATTTCGGTGGTGTCGTTCGATGGATCATGAATCGTCGTAACACCCAGCGATAAACCTGCAAGGTTTTTCCAGTTTTGTTGCGGGATTATTTCATCACTGGCTTGCGCACCATGAGCATGGGCATCAACAATGCCTGGCATAATCGTCTTGCCGGTCACATCAATAACTTCTGCACCTTTAGGAATTGTTACAGAGTCTTTGCTTCCGACTGCTTTAATGTGTTTTCCATCAGTTACAATCACACCATTTTCAATAACTTGCTCACCATTCATGGTAATGATGCGTGCGCCCGTTAGTGCAAACATCCCCTTTGGCTCAGCCATTGTTTTGGTAAAGCCAATGTTGTCACCACTTTTCACTTTAAAATCTGTGTCTGCGTTTTTATTTATGTCAAATAAACCCGCTAAACTTGCATAATAAAGCTCAGGACCAAGACTCCAATAAAGTTTATCACTGGTTCCACTCCAGCTAATATTTTCGCCCGCACGAACTGATAATTGTTCAATTGGGAATTGACTATCTTTCGGGCCAATATTAATGGTTTTACCGCGTTCAACAAAAGGGGTTACAAACACTTTAAAACGCTCAGCAAATGCCAAATATTTACCATCTGGCGACACTCTGAACTCCGTTGCATGCTCAGACTCATACAGCTTACGTACTTCTTTTGACTCAAGCTCAACCACACTAAGCGTAGGTTTAGGCCATGGGCTCATTACATAAATACGGTCATTCATTGCGCCAAATTGCGGCTGGTAACCTGACTTAGTGATCAGTGAGGATTCACCGCCCTTGGCACTAACAGAATAAATGCCCGGCTCTAATGACCAAGTTGGATTGAGGATACTGCCACCCGATGCTTTACGATAAACAACCGTTTTACCATCTGGGCTAAAGGTAGGTTCTACATATTTACCAGGTTCTTCTGTTAACTTATTACCTCGTCCGCCTCTTGCAGAAACGACACGCACAGAACCTTGTTCATTGTCATCCCACGTTGTATAAACTACTTTTTTTCCATCGCGGGAAAACTGTGGAAATAACTCAAAATGATCGTCTTGTTTAGTTAAGCGTTTCACTTTACCTGACTCAAGATCACGCTTATAAATATGACCCAAAGCTTCAAAAATGGCTGTTTCACCGTCTGGTGAAATTTGCACATTGCGCAGCATTTTTACCTCAAAATTATCGCTATCGATATTGTGTGTAAACCGCACTGCTTTTTGAATTTGTTTATTGGTTTCTACCTTAAATGGGATACGTGATACTGATTTATCATCAACATCTAATTTATGAATTGTGCCACCAGCCCAAAACACTAATTGCGCATTATCTGGCGTCCAAGCAATGGTCGGATAAACACCGTGTATTGCCCATGTTTCTTGCATATCTCGCTCAAGCTCACCATATAACTTTGTATGCTCACCAGTGTGAAGGTCATATAAATATAAGCTTGTTTGAAAATCATCACGCTTGATATAAGCCAGTTTTTTACCATCTGGTGAGGGAGTTGGACGAATAGCGCCCCCCATTCCATCAATAATAGTTTCAATTTCACCGGTTTCACGGTCATAGCGTTTAATTTTGTAGATACCCGCAACTGAATCTTTTGAGTAATGGAATGTTTTACCTGGTGTAGCATCATGTGAAAAATACACATAACGACCGTCAGGTGAAAACATCGGTTCACCTAAATCTTTTTGATCGTTTTCACGTGCCGTTAACTGCACCCCCTTACCACCGGCTTTGTGGTATAGCCAAACTTCACCCGCACCGAGTGAGCGGCTTGCTGTAAAGTGCTTACGCGCAACTAAATAGTCGCCATCGGGGCTCCATGCAGGGCTATTTAATAAACGAAACGTTTCGTCAGTGACGGCCTTTTGGTTTTCACCGTTGACATCCATAATCCAAATGTTATCACCACCACCTTGATCGGATGTAAACGCAATGTATTTACCATCAGGGCTAAAGCGCGGTTGCATCTGCCACGCAATATCACTTGTTAATTGTTTTGCCGTACCGCCCGAGATTGGCATAGTGTAAATATCACCCAACAGATCAAACACCAAGGTTTCACCATCAGGACTAATATCAACATTCATCCACGTGCCTTGTTCAACACTGATTTTGGCATCTAAAAACTGACCTGCTGGCGCATCAACTCGCCACTTTTCATCACCTGACTGCTCGGTTGCTATTACTTGCCCTGTAAAGGCGAGTGAAATCGAAACAGCCAAAGCCGTATGAAGCATTTTCTTCATGGAATTCTCACTTGTTATTGTTTTGTTATTTGCACACATATTGATTGCATCAAATAGCATAGCAAGATTCCAGCATTACGTGTTAAACAGTCGTAAATTGGCGACTAATGCCACGCAATGGGATCAAATTCATAATAGCCTACCAATAAATGATAAATTTCAGGATCGAATTGCCTAAGTGCAGCAGGCTTTTCAAGGAAAGTTTCGGTGATCACGGCAAAAAACTCGGCTTCATTGGTCGCCCCATAACTATGAATAACATGGGGCATACCGTAAGCAATGTGTGTTTTAAGCTGATTAAAAGCACGACTGAATACTTTGGCCCATTGTTGATAGTCAGCATTACTAGCAAGCAATGGCGTGCCTGTCGTCTTTCCTGTTTCTTGGTCTAGTTGATGAGCAAATTCATGGAATACCAAATTGTGGCCATCACTAGGGAGTCGGCTTCCTTCTAGCACATCGTGCCAGCTTAAGACCAAGGTGCCACCAGGCCATGACTCACCTTGTCTCACGGTATTGTGATAACTAACAAGACCTGCACCATCGCGTGATGTTTGTGGTGCATAATAGGCACTTGGATATAATAAAATATCTTTCACATTACGATATAAAGGCCAAGGCTTATTGAGCACTAAAACACATGCATCTGCAGCAACAATGAGTTTCATTGCATCATTTAACTGCAGGCCATCACACCCAATAAATCGCTTTTCATTTAAGAACCAAACAATATGACGCTCTAATTTTTCACGATCAGCGTCCGTCATTTTTTGATAAATAGGCATGTACTTCAACAGCAATGACTTCTGCTCTGAAGTAAGGGAATAGGTCAGGTACTTTTTATGCCAAAAATGATTTCGAATATCATCCCAGCGCCAGTAACCGACAATAAAAATGAGCAAAAAAAGTAACAAAACAAGGTTAAGCATTATCATCGCCTAAAATATAATCTTGTTACTTTAATGTGTGCAAACAAAAAAAGATCAATTGTCTGCACACATTTTTATTTAAGTTGCAGTAAAAAGTTACAGGACAGGAACCGTTGCCGAACCAGTTACCACTTCTTTACTGCCTTTGACTCGATACTCATAGTCGAAGGTAATCGTATTAACGTTACCAGACGCGTTATCATCAAGGTATGTTACATCCCACGGTAGTCCATGCATATACATTAAGCCATCTGGTAAAGAAGTATATTTAATTGCATTGCCCGAATCACCATAGGCCGTTTCATTTAATGCAATTGAAACTAGGTTTCTTAAACTATCATTATAAATATACTCACCAGAGACAATTGTAAGCTCTTCGTAAACAGGATTCATAGTGCCATTGTTTGTATAACCCGTTAAGGTAATATCAAGTTCGGCAAGTGATGCAATAGACGTTGGTAAATACAATCTCACGTTATTACCACGACTCGATGATACTGCACTCTCACCCGCTGAGTTAGTAGCGTGAATCAATTGGCCAGCTTTCAAACCATTATTATTATCGAATTTAACATCTTCGATTGAAAACGCAGCTTTATCAGCAACCGTAAATTCATTTTCGAATGAATAATTAGCAGTTAAAGCAGTTTCTTTATCAATCACTGAATTTAAACGGTACTTATAACGACCAACACTAAGCGCTTGCTCAGGCAATACTTCCACAAAGGTATCATTTAATGACAATGATGAAGTCGTTGTAATGTCTACATCCTTTCTATTAAAAAATGTACTGCCAGCAGGGACTGAATCTGTTGTTGATTCATTACCACGGATCACTGTAAGTGAATTGCTTCTCACCAATGAAAAACTATCTTGTGTAAGCTCTATTGGTTTTGAGAAGAACAAGTAATAACCATTATTCAACGCATTAACAGTTTGGCTAAGCAAATCTACTTGCGTCGTTTGTGTGCCTTTATTGGCCTTAAAAATCACCGACACAACACCGTCTTCGACTTGGAAATTACCTTGGTTATAGATATTACCGACCACCAACTCACCATTTACTTCTCTAACAGAAAATGAATCAGATAAATAATTCTGACCATTTACATCCGTAAAAGCCGACATTCTTACAGTAAGTGATGAGCTGCCTTTAAAGTCATAAACATACTCATTTTCTGTCGCATCAAAGGTCAAAGGATTAGACTCAAAATCATTGCTTGATGCCACTAATTCAATATTTGAAAAGACTTGACCAGTTTCATCGATGACTTTAACACGTAATTGATACTCTTTTGTCGCATCTGTATCTTTAAACAAAATGGTTGTATCGTCATTCAACGCATCAAATGAGATAGAATTGTGATCGTAGTAATTTTGTACAAGCTCATAATCATTAATAGCATCGTTATCAACATCCATATCGATATGAAGAGCAATTGCATTTCCCAAACCGACAGGTTTCTCAATTGAGTAAAGATTAGTTTGCTCATTATAGGTCGCACTGAAAAAGTGCTCATTGCGAGATTGCCACGTGCTATCTGTCAGGCCTAATGATGTAGTATAAGTAAATTGAAGGTCTTTAATGGGTGTATTTTCACCATCGAGCAATGCTGTGAATTGAATGGTCTCTGTTGTAGTAACTGAAAGTGAGCCTAGTTGGCTGACTCCAGAGCCTGAGTTACCATAAAATGCACGCTGTTGAAACGAACCATCAGTACTTGTCACAAGTAACACGTAATCAGAATGTTTTGGAATATTTTTCAATTCAAACATGCCATCACTCAGCGAAACTGCCTCAGACCAAGTATTGCCAATTTTAATTTGAATTTGTGCGTTAGCCGCTAAACTGTCAGTGACGTAATTTTTAACCGTTCCTGTTAAAGTCGCTGTTTCAGCTTCTTGAGTGGCCTTATTTTGTTCTTCAATTGCACTGATTAGTTCATCGTTATTATTGTCTTCAACTTCTAAACAACCAGATAATAAAAAACTCGCAGAAATTGCGAGTGCAATAGTATGTTTTTTAAACATAAAAACTCCATTTAATTATTTTTGTTTCCCTTATGGGGTCTACTATTATAATGAACTTAAAATGAATAAAAAAGCCATTTGTGACCAATCTACAAAATTGATGTTTCTTTATTGTAAATTACCACTTTGTTCCTGCCATTATTTTTAGCGTGGTAGAGCGCGGTATCGGCATGAGAAAGTAGCCGATCATAGTCGGTAACATTTGCATTATCTGCAACACCGAAACTTACAGTGACAGACAGTTCTTTCGCAAGTTCAGAAAAATTATAATCCGCGATTTCTAAGCGAATAATTTCACATAAACGCGCGGCTTCATCAGCACCTTTATGAGGAAATAGTAAAGTGAACTCTTCGCCTCCCCAACGCGCAGCATAACCTTCATCGGGAAAGTTGATACGTAACAAACGGGCAATTTCACAAATCACTTGATCACCAATCAAATGTGAAAAATTGTCATTAATTAATTTAAAGTGGTCAATGTCCATAATCGCAACACTTAAGCTTTGCTTATTATGTTGGAACTGACTAAAGTTCTCGAATAGCCAACTATCGAATGCTCGTCTATTGGGTAGCTGAGTTAATTGGTCATGATTAGCGAGATGCGCGAATGCATCTGCTTGGTTCTTTAAATCGTGCATTTGTTGCTCGACCTTCTCCGTCAGCTCTATTTCAATGCGTTTATAATGATATAAACGGTATTTATATATTGCATAGGCTATTAAAAATAAGCCCAAAATAAGCACTAATTTAAAGCTGGTCTTTTGCCAAAAATATGGCGCAATTCTGAATCGTAACGTTTGTTCATTGTTTTGCCATTCACTATTTGGATAGCCCGCACGGACCTTAAATGTATATTCTCCCGGAGGTAAGTTTGTATACTCAGTAATAGCTAAGCGGCCTCTATCAACCCATTCTTCGTTGTAGCCACTTAAGTGAGTTTGATAATTTAGACGCTGCGGCATAATAAAACTTAAGCCTGCATAATTAAATGACACCCTTGAAATACCCGCTGGTAAACTTAGTGCATCACTTTTAGCGGGCAATGCAACGGGCTTACCATCAACTTCAAAGCTTTCTATGACCGTTGACAAACGACGTTTACTCGCCTCTTTAAGTCGCTCAGGCTTTACAATCGCAACCCCTTTTGCCGTTGCAACCCAGAGTTGACCATCAGAATGCGTCACTGCTGCAGGGTTAGAACCGCCATTTGCTTGCGCGCTCAGCATGCCATCGCCTTCATCATACAACTGCATAGAAACAACAACTGACTCCGCACCCGTGGGGTTATCTAAAAATTCAGTAAGCTGGGTTTTATTGAGCTGAATAACACCGCGATTACTGGTTAACCACAACGAGTCACCTTGCTCAATAACCTGAAATAATTTATCAACGGGTAAGCCCTGTTCACGTCCAAACAAATGCATAACATCGATCTTCAAATCGTAACGTATGAGGCCTCGATCCGTTGCGAGCCACATTTTTTCGCCATCAAGATAAAAACCAAACGCATATTCAGTGCTAAATTTTTCAGGAAATTCTATGTTAGAAAATGTGTTTAATGCGGGATCAAAAATAGACACTCCAACACCCGTACCAACCCATAGCCGGCCTTGATTATCTTCAGCAAGTGCCATAATAAAATTGCCAGCTAAGCCTTCTTCAGTAGTGTAAGAATGAATTTGTCCGTCGTCTGTGAGCTTTGTAAGGCCGCTGGCAGTGCCGATCCATAAATTATGTGAGCTATCGAATAATACCGCCCGTACCTCATTATTAAGAAGCCCATTAGTGCGATTCTTAACTGGGTAAATTTTGTTATTCACCACTTTCATGAGGCCACCAGTGTACGTGCCAAGCCATACATCCCCATTTTTGTCTTCAGTTAAACTTAGCACTGACAGGGGATCACGTTCATATGCTTGGTTTAAGGTGGTTATTTCCCCATTTATAATTCGGTTTAAACCATTGCTACTGCCTACCCACAAACTACCATCAGAATGAGACAATACGGTGCGAACATAATCTGAAGCAAGACCACGGCTTTGGCTCCAATTCGTAAACGGGGCTTCACGCAGCCTGAATAGCCCTGCATTAGTACCAACCCAAATGCTTTTTTCACGGTCCTGCAGTAATGACAGAATACGGTTATTCGGCAAGCCATCATCGGCATCGAGATTTTCAAGGCCTGATTGCCTCAATCTAAAAACACCTTTGTTGATTGTACCGAACCAAATGTCTCCTTGGGTATCTTCGAGCAAACTCGATATGGATTCATGATTGAGCGTTGCATCAACAGAGACAAATTTATCGTTTTGCTTTTGCCATGCCCCTTTTTCTGTGCCGACAATTAAGGTACCCGACTGAGTCAATAACAGCGTAAAAGCAGAGACATCAGGTAAACCGGCTTCTTGACCAACTTTACTGACCTTTTTACCTTCAATTTTGTATAAGCCATCACTGGTTGCAGCCCAAATGACATTCTGTTTGTCTTTTATTAGTCTGTATGCACTCAGTTTATCAACCAATGTGTGTTCTGTTGCTTTTTCTGATGCACGATACACAATACCTTGTCCCTCAAGAGCGAGCCAAATTTCGCCTTGTTCTGAGATCAATGCATGATTAATCATGGTCGATGAACTTGGAAGCGACCGCCACTGGCCCTGTGAGCGCACGGCAATCCCGCCTCGTGCTCCAACAATGTATAAATCGCCATTATCCATGGCTATCAGACTTCTTAAACCTGAATCAGGCAATCCTGGGATCTCGGTTCGTGTAAAAAGTTTAAACTCTCGACCATTAAAACGCGCCAACCCTTCCCACGTTGCTATCCAGATATAGCCATCTTTCGTTTGTGCAACACTGTTAATACTATTGTGAGGTAAACCTGAGCGTGTATTCCATGTCTCAGTAAAATAGTCACTCAATGAAAGGCGAGTTGATTCTGCAAAAGCGCTAAAACATACACACAGTAAAATGAGACAAACTACCCGCGCCATAAAGCTTAACCTTTAATTATTGTTCTTTTCAGTGATGCTGTGTGGTGCTCATATCGTCAACCAACACTTCCATTACTACTACATTAGTTGCAATTCTTACTCACTTTAATCACATTTAGCAACAATCAATTACAGTAATCATTAATTTTTTCTTGCAAGATTTGAACAAACCGAGCGACATGTAAACCATCCATTAAAGCGTGATGGACATCAATGGATAGCGGGATCTTGCCGGTTCGCTTATCGTATTGACCAAACACCAATTTAGGAATACCTAACCCGTGCCCCTCACTAACGGCATGTGAAAACCCCGTGAAATTTAGCCAAGGTAAAACAGAAATATGAATGAGATCGGGTTGCCCTTCTGTCGCTGCAAACGCTTCTGAGAAGAAAGGTTGCCCTTTACTTTCTTTTGCTACCTGCAATGCATGCTCAGAAAAGCGTTGAATAGAATCATGTTTTTCAAAGTAACTGAAACGCAATGTATCATCATCAGCTAACTCAACCACACTAGCACGTAAAGTTGATAGCTGAATAGGACACGAATCTATAATACGCTGGCGCATGGGCGCATAATCGTGGCAAGCCTCTAAAGTCAGAAAAATATAGCTATGAAAAAATGAATACGGCGCTGACTTACACTGCTCATAAAGTGCAGCCATGTCGAGCGACACACAAACATTAAAGTAAGGGAGACTAAATTCTTTGAAAAAAGCAAAATGTTGCTTACGAGGCCATGACTCAAGATCAATTACGTGACAGTCATTTGGAAGAGAATGCATTGGGTGGCCCTGTGAAATAAAAAAACAGTGTAGCCAGATACATTCATTAAGTCATGTAATTGCGATTAAAATCCGCGATAGTCTATTGGCTTTTTAGGGCTGTTTGCATGTTGTCGCCTATAAAGGTATTTGGCGTAATATGTTATAGCTGTAAGCTTAATTAAGCGGTTTATTTGGAATAATATTGCAAATGGGTATTGAAGCCTATTTGGGCACAAAAAAAGGCGCGCCATGCGCACCTTTTTAAACAGCAAATTAATTAAATTATAAGCCGTTTTCGATGATTTCTAATGCAAGCTCATCAGCAATTAAATGCGTTGATTTTTGCTCTTTCTCTGAGCGAGCAAAAATTTCTGTTAGCGTATCAAAAATACCTTCAACGTGCTTCGTTGACGCCTCTGCACTGTAGCCTTCTGGTGCTGTTTCGTAATACACATTAATGATACCACCAGCATTAATTACATAGTCTGGCGCGTAAAGAATGCCTTTTTCACGAATGATTTCACCGTGGCGAGACTCTGCGAGTTGATTGTTAGCACAACCAGCAATAATCGTTGCTTTTAAACGTGGAATTGTCATGTCGTTTACTGTTGCACCTAACGCACAAGGTGCATAGACATCAACATCTAGGTCATAAATTTCATCGATACCCACTGCTGTCGCATTAAAGTCATTAACAACACGTGATACAGCTTGTTCGTTAATATCAGTAACAAACAATGTTGCGCCTGCTTCATGAAGGTGTTTACAAAGACCATATGCAACGGCACCTAAACCTTGCACAGCAACCTTTATACCCGATAAATCTTGATGACCACGTTGATGCTGTAACGCGGCTTTAATACCTAAAAATGTACCGTAAGCAGTGAAAGGTGATGGATTACCACTTTTACCTTCAAGACCCAGCACATAGTTAGTTTCTTTATTCATGATTGCAACGTCATCGCACGTGATGTTTACGTCTTCTGCTGAATAATAACTACCACTTAAACGCTCTAGCTGACGGCCAAACGCACGGAAAAGCTGCTCTGATTTAATTTCTTTTGCATTACCGATAATAACAGACTTACCACCACCGAATGGTAAACGTGCAACCGCATTTTTGTATGTCATACCTTTCGATAAACGAAGGGCATCGGTTACTGCGTCTTCGTCAGTCGCATAGTCCCACATTCTACAGCCACCTACAGCTGGACCTAACTTGGTATTGTGAACCGCGATAATAGCCTTAAGGCCTGATTCTTTATCTGAACAAAACACCACTTGCTCGTGGTTATCAAAGTCGACTTTATTAAATACAGCCACAGTTAAATACTCCGAAATTTTCTTACCCTTTTTGGGGTGTGAGCGCTGAAATTGCCGAGACTTTATCACTTCGTTTGCTCCCATGCCACTATATGAGATGATAAAACTAAGCTAAGTTACGCGATTGAAATAACAACGCAAAAAGCACGTTAAAACAGGAAATATATACCTATATAAATCCACATAAAGCATGATTAATTCAAAACAAAAGTAAATCTACAAAATCTTTTTTACGTGAACGTAAAGGTCAAGTATAGCGTAAAGAAAAAGTGACAAAGTAATTCAGTAGCAAAAGCCTGAAAACACACACTTTAAGTCAAAAGTGTGGATGAGAAAGAGACTGGTCAGAGCTGAAAAAAACGGCGCTTGGGCGCCGTTTCATATAAACGATTTAATGACGATTATTTTAATTTACCATCAAGCTCTTCGATTTTGGCTTTCCAAATTGCTGGGCCTTGCGTGTGCGCATTGGCACCTTCGCTGTCAACAGCGACAGTCACAGGCATGTCTTCAACTTCAAACTCGTAGATTGCTTCCATACCTAAATCTTCAAACGCCACTACACGCGCTTTCTTAATAGCTTTAGATACTAAGTAAGCAGCACCGCCTACCGCCATTAAGTACACAGACTTATTGTTTTTAATTGATTCAACCGTTGCAGGACCACGCTCAGCTTTACCAATCATACCAATGATGCCCGTGTTTTCTAACATCATGTCAGTGAACTTATCCATACGCGTTGCCGTTGTTGGGCCTGCTGGGCCTACAGCTTCATCACGAACCGCATCAACAGGACCGACGTAATAGATAAATTTATTATCGAAATCAACACCTTCAGGTAAACCTTCACCTGATTGGATCATATCTTGTAGGCGTTTATGCGCCGCATCACGCCCTGTTAAAATAGTGCCAGAGAGAAGCACAGTTTCACCCATCTTCCACTCTTGCGTGTCTTCTTTAGTTAGCGTGTTTAAGTTAACACGACGTGTGCCCTCACCAACTTCGAACGTCACTTCTGGCCAATCCTCAAGTTTAGGAGCTTTAAGCTCTGCTGGACCTGAGCCATCTAAGGTAAAGTGAACGTGACGCGTTGCCGCACAGTTCGGGATCATTACTACAGGCTTAGATGCCGCGTGCGTCGGTGCCGTTTTAATTTTTACATCAACAACAGTTGTTAAACCGCCTAGACCTTGAGCACCAATGCCCAACTTATTCGCGCGCTCAAAAATATCAATACGCATTTTTTCTTCTGTTGTCTCAGCGCCGCGTTCAATTAGCTCGTGAATATCAACCGGATCCATTAAAGACTCTTTAGCAAGCACGGCTGCTTTTTCAGCGGTACCACCAATGCCTATACCTAGCATACCCGGCGGACACCAACCAGCCCCCATTGTTGGGAGTGTTTTTTCAACCCACGCCGCAACATCATCCGATGGGTTCAACATGACCATTTTTGTTTTGTTTTCTGAGCCGCCACCTTTAGCTGCAACCATCACTTCAACTTCGCCACCTGGCACTAAGTCGATATGAACCACAGAAGGTGTATTATCTTTGGTGTTTTTACGCGTACCAGCAGGGTCTGCAACGATTGATGCGCGTAATGGGTTATCTGGGTTTAAGTAAGCGCGACGTGTACCTTCATCAACCATTTGCTGAACAGTCATGTCTGTTTTATCCCACTTAACATCCATACCCACTTTAACGAAACAGGTAATAATACCGGTATCTTGACACAGGGGACGTTTACCTTCAGCAGACATGCGCGAGTTAATTAAGATTTGCGCAATAGCGTCTTTTGCCGCTTTACTTTGCTCTTTATTGTACGCTTTTTCTAAGGCTTGGACGAAATCGAGAGGGTGATAAAAAGAAATGTATTGCAATGCATCTTCAATGCTATCAATGAAGTCTTGCTGACGAATTGTACTCATTACGGGTTCCTTAAGTTTTTATCACGTCGCTTAGTACGTGATCCTGAGTAAACCGGTGACGAAGATTTACTCTACGGGTTAGTCATGGCATCACTATAAAGGAAATCATAACGCTGCCAATCAAATTTAACTTATGATAACCTCCTCGCCCGTTTCGGGCTAGTTATTCAAGGCAATGTAAATGATAAACGATGAAAATTTGTGCATAAAATTAGATTTAACCGATGATTGTATCTCACTCTTTACTCATTTTGCTCATTTGCCCTATGCCGTGTTACTTGATTCAGCAAATAGTAATCATGTAAACAGTCGTTTTGATATCATTGCCATTGAACCATTAAACACATTAGAAGTTAGCAACAACCAATGCTTTTTAAATGGCGAAGCGCAATCCCGTGATTGCTTCACGCTAATGAAATCAGCACTTGATGATTTTGATAATACAGCCAATCCAAACGGGCTTCCTTTTACGGGGGGCTGGCTGGGCTACTTTGGATACGATTTTGGTCGTGTAATAGAAACCATGCCATCGCATGCCGACAATGATATTGCGATGCCACAAATGGCACTGGGTTTATATCCTGATGCACTGATTTTCGATAAACAGCAGCAAAGCTGGTTTTATGTTGCTCAGCGACACCATAATCGTTTAGCTCAATATCAACACTTTTTATCTCAAACACCCACAGATTCTGTACCGTTCACTCTCAATAGTGATTGGCAGTCGAACATGACAAAAGCCAGCTACACTGAAAAGTTTGAACAAATTCAAGCCTACTTAAAAAGTGGCGACTGTTATCAAATTAATCTAGCACAGCGTTTTAGCGCTGAGTTTTCAGGCTCAACATGGCATGCATATCGCACCTTAAGAGACGCCAACAAAGCACCTTTTTCGAGTTATATAAACCACCCAGACGGCGCCATTTTATCGATTTCTCCAGAGCGTTTTATTGCCATAAACCAAGGAAAAATTGAAACCAAGCCAATTAAAGGCACACTACCACGTTTAGCCAAACACGCCGATGATGAGGCACAAGCACTGCGCCTTCAACAGTCTGAAAAAGACCGTGCCGAAAATGTCATGATTGTTGATTTATTACGTAACGACTTAGGCAAAGTGGCAAAACCGGGCTCGGTTACTGTTCCCGCCTTATTTGCCATTGAAAGCTTCCCTGCGGTGCACCACTTAGTCAGCACTGTTCGAGCCGAATTAGCGCACGGTAAAGATGCTGTAGATCAAATACACGCTGCATTTCCTGGGGGCTCTATCACAGGCGCACCTAAAATTCGTGCCATGGAAATAATAGAAGAGCTCGAGCCACATCGCCGAAGCGTATACTGTGGTTCAATTGGTTACTTAAGTGCCTGCGGTAATATGGACACGAGTATCACCATACGTACCTTAGTGTGCCATAAGGGCACGATATACTGCTGGGCCGGAGGCGGTATTGTCGCAGATTCACAGGTCGACTTGGAGTACCAAGAAACATACGATAAAGTAAATAAAATATTGCCTTTACTAAAGTAATAACCTTGAATAGCCAGCAATTAATCACCCGCTTCAGCTTAAGTATGGCCACTGAGCCTGCACAGCAAATTCACATTAATGCGGATAAGCGTGCCAGTGCGGTGATGTTACCGCTCATCGATGTTGAAAACGACGCACATTTAATATTGTGTAAGCGTCCTCGTCATTTACTTCACCATCCAGGGGAGATCTGTTTACCGGGTGGTAAGTTCGAGAAGCAGGATGAGTCATTAATGCACACGGCACTGCGGGAACTCCATGAGGAGCTTAATATTGCTGCACATAATGTTACAGTGCATGGGCAACTTCATCAGTACTCAACATTAACAGGGTTTACGATTGCCCCCTATGTATGCAGCCTTGCTGCGGGAACCGGTTGGCAGGCAGATCCCAGCGAAGTCGAAGTGAGCTTTTTACTGCCTATTTCACATTTAAGCGATCACAGAAACTGGCAACCGCTAAGCTTTCAACGAAACGGTAAAACATTCGTTTTAAAAGGCTTAATGACACCGCATGGTCTTCTATGGGGAGCAACAGCCAGTATTATTAATAACTTTATAAAACAACTCGCCCTACCAGTTTAATTATCATGCTTTTAGGGTTACACACGCTCACATACACGTTATTATGTGACACCGTTCAAAGGCAGAAAATACGCCGTATTTAATAAAAAATGAGTAGCAAATTATGATCAGTGCATTCGATATGTTTAGTATTGGTATTGGCCCATCATCATCTCACACTGTTGGTCCAATGCGCGCTTCACGTTTATTTGTAAATGAGCTAGAAGAAAAGAACTTATTGTCTCAGGTAACCGATGTAAAAGTTGAGCTATTTGGCTCGCTTGGCCAAACAGGTATCGGCCACGGTTCTGGCAAAGCCGTTATTTTGGGCTTAGCAGGTTACGACCCTGAAACAATCGATGCTGACTTAGTTGATGACATATTAGCTAAAATCGAAAAAGAACAAGTTATCTACTTAAATCAGAGCCACAAAGCGAAATTCCCTAAACAAGGTGCGATTGTTTTTCATCGTAGAAAAACCTTGCCTAAGCATTCAAATGCGATGGAAATCATAGCAAGTCAAAATGGCGAAAAGCTCTTTAGTAAAGTGTACTACTCTATTGGTGGTGGCTTTATTGTTACAGATGAAGAGTTTGAAAATGAAAAACAAAAAGCCCTTGATGTTCGTGAAGAAAATCCAGCCCCCTATCCCTTTAATACAGCCAAAGAATTGCTAGAGTTATGTCGCGAATCAGGTTTTAGTGTATCGACATTAATGATGCATAACGAGAAAACGTTGCGCAGCGAAAATGAAGTAAAAGACACGCTTTTTAATATCTGGCAAGTAATGAAAGCCTGTATAGAGCGTGGTATGCGTACCGAAGGTATCCTCCCTGGAGGCTTAAAAGTTAAACGTCGTGCCCCCAGCTTACACCTTAAACTAAACATTGAAGTAAACAATGATCCACTGCGTGCTATGGACTGGGTTGATTTATTTGCGCTTGCAGTAAACGAAGAAAACGCAGCTGGTGGCCGTGTGGTCACTGCGCCAACAAATGGTGCTGCCGGTATTCTTCCTGCGGTTCTAATGTATTACAACACCTTCATCAAAGAAGTAGACCGTGATATTGCGACACGTTATTTATTAACAGCGGCTGCAATTGGTATTTTATATAAAAAGAACGCGTCAATTTCCGGCGCAGAGGTTGGCTGTCAAGGTGAAGTCGGAGTTGCTTGCTCTATGGCTGCCGGCGCCCTGACCGAAATAATGGGTGGTAACGTAGTACAAGTAGAAAATGCCGCTGAAATTGGCATGGAGCACAACCTAGGTTTAACTTGTGACCCCGTAGGCGGTCTTGTACAAGTTCCGTGTATTGAACGCAATGCTATGGGGGCGATTAAAGCGATTAACGCCTCTCGTTTAGCTATGCGCGGTTCTGGTGAACAAAAAGTAACGCTCGATAAAGTCATCAAAACCATGCTCGACACAGGGAATGATATGAAAACTAAATACAAAGAAACCGCACGCGGCGGTTTAGCGGTTAATATCATTGAGTGTTAATTAATACCATATATGGTATGACACATGCCCATTATCAAAAAAGCCGCTTTTAAGCGGCTTTTAATTTAATAACTTCACTACTTGATTGGCAATTCAATATTTTCAAACAGCTTATCTACGTCTTCTTGATTACGCAGCAAACTGGCGCGTTCAACCAATTCTTTTGTTAAATGAGGGGCAAAGCGCTCAATGAAGTCGTACATGTAACTACGCAAAAAGCTGCCTTTTCTAAAGCCAATCTTAGTGGTACTCGCTTCAAATAAATGACTTGCGTCAATACACACTAAATCGTTGTCTGTCACTTGATCAATTGCCATCGACGCTACCACGCCAACCCCAAGGCCAAGACGCACATAGGTTTTAATAACATCGGCATCCGTGGCTGTAAACACAATATGCGGTTCAAGCCCATGTGCACTAAAGGCTTTATCAAGTTCAGAGCGACCTGTGAAGCCAAACACATAGGTAATTAACGGATACTTCGCGACATCGGCAACAGTCAGGTTATCTGCTTTTTTCGCCAGCGGGTGTGTTTTTGCAACCACAATACTGCGATTCCAGTGATAACAAGGCAGCATGACAAGGTCAGAATATAAGTGTAATGCTTCGGTCGCGATAGCGAAGTCAGCATCACCACGTGCTGCCGCATCAGAAATTTGCTGCGGCGTGCCTTGATGCATATGCAGTGACACCGCGGGGTATTTTTTCATGAAGCCCTGAATGACATTTGGCAGCGCATAACGGGCTTGTGTGTGCGTGGTTGCAATGTTCAATTTACCTTGATCTGGCAAAGTATGTTCATTTGCGACGGCTTTGATACCTTCAACTTTCGACAAGATTTCTCGTGAAATATTAATGATTTCATTGCCAGCACTGGTTACATGTGTCAAATGCTTACCACTACGGCCAAAGATCTGAACACCCAATTCGTCTTCTAGCATACGAACTTGTTTTGAGATCCCTGGTTGAGATGTAAATAAACTTTCAGCTGTCGCAGAGACATTGAGTTTATGATTTTGGACTTCGACTATATATCTGAGTTGTTGTAGTTTCATGGCTGCATTGTAAACGTTGTTATTCTTTATTTATAAAGGCTGCTAAGCGCAATGCCAAGTGATATTTCATCGCACTGTCATTTTTTACTTTTATCGCGATTCTTTCTAAGGCTACCACATTCAACTGTGACTCGGTAGCGATGTTTATTCATAAAATACTCAATAAACATGCTTGCTTAACACGACCCTAATAAAAAAGAATGGTTGATTGATAGTTTATTGCACATAAGTATGCGCAAAACTATCCAGATGTAATATTTTTAATGTAAGATAAAAAAATTAGATAGTGAAAACTGAGATTTAGCTATGATTGTTTCTATCATCATTATGCTCATTGTTGCCTTGATTGTCATTGCACTGTGGGTAAGCGCGGTGCAACAACATAAAGAAAAACAAGAGTCAGAGCGTCGCAAAGAACTAACAAAACAGAAAAAAATCATCGAAGAAGCAGAAGAAGTACTGCTCAATAGTACAAACATTCCGATGTCTGAAAATATTTTACGTATTATTCAGCGCCGTGTTTATGATGCATTAGCGAGCATGGTGCAGCTATCACCTAACTCAAAAGAACTAAAAAGTCGCTTAAACGAAGCTAAGCAGCGCTTGACCTTGCCAATTGACTCTAATAATTCTGATGCACTTGTATTACCCGATAATGACAAACAATTAATTTCGCTGATCCAAAGTATCAAAAAGTTACGTGCATTACTGCGCTCTGAACATGGTAAAGGCAAAGTAGATAGTCAGGTATTTGTGGCCGAGGATAAGCGTTTAGAAAAGTTGCAATTAAGAATCAATGTTGAAAGCCAAATTAAGCGCGGTATTTCAGCGCGTGCAGCAAACATGGTTGGCTCAGCACGTCAGTACTTTGAAAAAGCGTTAGCCACACTTGCTTCTGTAAGCTACAGCGATGACTACATAAATACTAAAAAGCAGGAAATCGAAAATTACTTAGAAGCTATCAGCACGGAGCTAAAGGCGTCGAACGCAACATCAAGAAAGAAAAAAGCAGAGCAAGAGCAAGACGATTTAGATGTGTTATTTGCCCCAAAGAAAAAGTGGTAATCCACTTTTTCTTTGGTCTGCATTCATTACGATAAAAACGCGAATTTAATAATAAATAGCGCAGTAAGTACCCATACACTCACACTGATTTCATCTTTTTTACCACACACTAATTTAACCGCAGTATACGCAATAAAACCCAGTGCAATACCATGCGCAATTGAAAACGTTAGCGGGGTCATTAATAGCACTACGCTTACAGGAATTGCATCTGTCATGTCATCCCAATTAACCAGCTTTAAATTTTGCATCATTAAGACGGCCACGTACAATATCGCGCCCGCTGTTGCGTAGGCTGGGATCATACTGGCAAGCGGTGCAAAGAACATCATAAGCAAAAAGCAAATTCCGACGACTACCGCCGTTAAACCTGTACGCCCACCTACAGATACACCGGCCACTGACTCAATGTATGATGTGGTTGTCGACGTTCCCAGCATAGAGCCTGCAATCGTGGCAGTACTGTCCGCACTCAGCGCTCGGCCTAAACGTGGCATTTTGCCTTGTTCATCAGCAAGGCCCGCTTTTTGTGTTACAGCGACAAGCGTGCCTGACGTATCAAATAGATCTACAAAGAGAAACGCAAAAATAACCGTCAACATCGAAATTTCTAGTGCGGCTGCAAAATCTAATTGCATAAACGTAGGCGCAATTGAAGGTGGCATAGAAACAATGCCTTTGTATTCAACAAGATCTAAACCTAATGCGATGCCCGTCACTAACAAGATGCTGATCAACACCCCACTTTTCATATCACGATACAATAACGCAGCAATCACAAAGAAGCTTAAGATAGCCAATAAAGGGCCAGGCGCAGTAATATCACCTAATTGCACCAGTGTGGCAGGACTTGCGACGATTATCCCTGCATTTTTTAATGCGATTAGCGCTAAAAAAGCGCCAATACCCGTTGCGATAGCACGCTTTAAAACCAAGGGAATCGCGTCGATAATCCATTCTCTGACTTTAAATAAGCTCAAGCATAAAAAAATACATCCCGACATAAACACCGCACCAAGCGCTGCTTGCCAACTGTAACCCATACCAAGTACGACACCATAGGTGAAAAATGCATTTAAGCCCATGCCTGGAGCCAACGCTAATGGGTAATTTGCCCACAACCCCATAATAAAGCACCCAATCGCCGCAGCAATACAGGTTGCTACAAACGCAGCACCTTGGTCCATACCTGCTTCTGCTAGCATCGCTGGATTAACGAAAACAATATAAACCATAGTGATAAATGTTGTGATACCCGCAATGGTTTCACGGCGGACTGACGTGTTGTTTTCACGTATTTTGAAAAGTCTTTCGAACATGTTGAACTTTAAGTTAAGATTAATTGGCTAATTTTATCATATTTTCTCATAATTAGAGGACAATTTACCTTGCAATGTTCTAAACTAATAAGGTCTTTTATTTCAAGAAAATAACTAAACTATGTCTGATAAATCGCCAGTAGGCTTAGATTTAGAGCAACAACTTGACAACGTACTTGCCTTTATAACGCAGCCTGATACAGGGGATGAGCCACAAAAAAGTACGCAATCAGTTGAAAAAACACTAAACAAAGCTTTGTATTATCTTAAAAACGAACAAGCGCCACTTGCCGCTAAGTGGATGCGTTTAGCTGCAATGGCAGGTAATCATAGAGCACAATTTTACATGGGGCTGTTTTTTATAAAAGGCCAAGGCGTGCCGCACAGTGTTTTCCATGGTTCAGTCTGGTTGAGTCTCGCCAGCAGCCAAGGTTACGAGCCTGCAACCGCTGCCCTAAATGATTTAAGAAAGCACATTAGTACTCGCCGTCTGCAAGACGCACAAAGCTATGCAGCAACGCTATATGAACAAATCCACCAGCAACAATTTTCGCACCTTATTCCACACAACCCTGACGCCAATTAACAAGCGTCAGGATTCACTGCTAATTACGAGTGTTTTGTCAGTTTGCTCTCAAAGGTGATAAGCCCCGCGCCTATCACAACCAATAAAATACCAACAAACTCAAGCCATACATGGCCTTTATGCGACTTAATAATAGGTGTTTTTGAAGTTACACTAAATAAACGCCTGCCCTGTTCGCCTGACTCGACGAACGAAGTGCCTTTATAGTCAGGTGAAATAATAAATTTAAAATCACGTCTGTTAGTCATTTCGCGATGTTTTGCATCTATATTTTCCCCGCTTTTATCTACGAGTAGTGTCCGCCAATCATAAAAAATACCATCCGGCTCATTATCTTTCACTACACCGTATGATTTGTACTCATAAAATTCTGTGTTAAATAACTTTTCTTGATGGCCTAAATAAAATAGCGCACAACCTAAAGCACTTATCAGTATGGCGCTATAAATCAGTGAACGCTGTTTAATAAATTGTTTGTTAGTTTGTTGCTTATACCAAGCTTCAATATCAGGCACATTAATCAGCCGAGCTTTATCTACTGAGTGTTTTAATGGCTGCATAAAATCACAAATGGTTAAATTGAGTGCGGCTAATATAGAGCGAAATGTGTCATTAGAAGGCACTGACTTATCGTTCTCAAGTTTTGATAAGTAGCTTTGCTCTATCCCTACTTGCTCAGCAAATTCTGGTTGGCTTAGTTTAAGCTCACTACGATAGTGTTTTAGTTGTGAACCGAATGTACTCATAACGCATGTCCTTTTCTATTGTGGAGCGGTCATTCTTTGCTATTCATGCAGAAATAAGAAGCTGAATAAATATGAATAGTGAAGAATATTAGCAAGTTATACCATTCCGCTTAAATATCTGATCTAATATAGGCTATATAAAATCACCGGTTAATAACATTGAACCCAAATATATCTGAACAACTTTTGGCGC
>NZ_JBRJHH010000016.1:0-93938 GCF_053628915.1 Pseudoalteromonas sp. MBR-15 | reverse complement strand
GAAAGTAGGACATCGCCAGGCTCCTAATTAAAGAAACCCGATTCGAAAGAGTCGGGTTTTTTGTTGCCTGTAGAAAAATAAAACACCCAACCAAGACCCCCTACGACCTATATCCTAGTAGGCATAAGCGCAAGATGAAGAGACGTAGGAGGCACTTTAGTGCCGAAGTATCTGATATGCCCTTCATACATAACCACTGACATTCACGGCTAAAGCCGTTCCCACGCTTTATAATCAGATGTTTAATCACGATTCCCATGTTGTTTAATCATGACGACAAGAATGAAAGATTCCCTTAAATTGCTCACTTCGCTTCTGGTTCAAATAACTAGGCGTATTAGGAGGCACTTGAGTGCCTAAAGTGTCTGATATGCCCTTCATACATAACCACTGACATTCACGGCTAAAGCCGTTCCTACGATTCTTAATCACGATGTTCAATCACGATAATCATGATGACAGTAGTGGAGAATGATGGTTCTCTTAAATCGCTCATTTCACCTACACTGAGATAATTAGCGCGTAGGAGGCACTTTAGTGCCGAAATTGTCTGATATGCCCTTCACACCTAATCACTGATATTCACTGCTAAAGCCGTTTCCATGCTTTATAATCAGATGTTTAATCACGATGTACAAATCAAAAGTGAATGGAGTCGTGGGCTCAAATCTTTAAAATAGGCCCACTTTATCAAGCATTCATTCTCATCTATTAATATTGAGTCTTCACTTGGCAAGCTGCCTGACGAATTACCACCCTATTTACCCTTTGTTGCAATTTTCATCTTGGTTTAGTACCTGAGCTATGTAAAACTAATTGGGTTTTTAACCACAATCAGGTGACATGAATGTCTCAAATAAAAGCTTGGAAACTTATTAGCCTGTTTTGTTTGGTAAGCTTGCTTATGGGCTGTGAGTCGAAGGAAGAGCAGCTGAAACAAACAATACAACAATCCATAGAAAAAGCTGAAGTAGAGTTAAATCAGTTGGGTACTGCGCTTGATAATGGCTCTCTTCGTAATGCGACTTTACTTAAACAGTATGCAAAGGTCCTCACGGAGCAGCAACCACAACTTTCTGAAATTGCGCGTGTTATTAGCCTTGATGCAACCCGAGAAGGTGCTATTTACAGTGGGCTTAAACAGCGTTTAGCGGATGTCAAAGCAACGAGCTTAATTCCGCCTTATGAAGACACCCTTCATCAACTTGATTTAATTCGTGACGCCGCAAAACCGTCTTTATTCCAAGACGCTTTAACTGACCCAATAAATATGCTCGCCGATATGTCAAACGGTGCGCTTGCGCGTGTTGGGGCAATTAGTGAGGCTGCAGAAGGTGAAAGTGTGGGAAATCAGCTTGTTGGCAACCCTAATTACGGCCAATGGCAAACCAATAGTAGCGGCACTAGCTTTTGGGTTTGGTATGGTATGTATCGCATGCTCGGTGATGTGTTTGATCGTGTTGAATATGGTCGTTGGAGCCGCAACAGAAAATACAGCTATTACAATGACTATGGCCGTTATCGTTATTCGAGCCCTAAACAAATTAAGGCACAACAAACTGTTGAGACACGAACACGCCAGTCTTATCAACGTCAAGGTAAACAATTCACTAGCCCGTATGCAACCAAGCGAAGCGGTGCATCAGGGTTAAGCCGTAGCAGCTATACGCCGCCACGCACACGTAGTAGCTATGCTTCTAGTAGTAGTTACAGTAAAAGCTCCGGGTCATTACGCAACAGCTCGAGCAGAACATCACGTGGCATTAGCCGCGGTAAGTAGTGAAAAGAATAACCATCGGAGTTACAACACATGTATGAATTTAATGGAATAACAACGTGGTCATTGCAAGCTTTAGCAATCGACTTTGCAATCATTATCGCCTTATTTGTAAGCTTAAAGTTTATTAAAGGCTGGGTATCTAATCTACATGCCAATGATGAGATTACGGAACGTGACAATTTTGCGTTTGGTATTAGTTTTGCAGCAGGGCTTGTTGCGTTAGCCATTGTACTTAGCGGTGTGAGCAGTGGTGCATTTGCAGTCAGTTTACAACAAGAAGCACTACAAATGGTGGGCTATGGTGTAATGGCGATTGCGCTCATTAAGCTTGGTCATTTCTTCCAAGATAAAGTGGCGCTGCGTAAAGTGAGTTTGCATGACGAAATCGTCAAAGGTAATGCAACAGCTGCACTTATTGATTTTGGACATGTTGTTAGTGTTGCCATTGTTATTCGTTCAGCTTTATTTTGGGTTGCTACTGAGGGGTGGCATGGTCTTCCGATAGTAATAGCCGCATTTGTGATTGGCAGTATCGCCATGTTGTTGGTGAGCCAATACCGAGTTCAGCTGTTCAAACGTACAAATCGCAGTGGTGACTGCTTACAGCAAGCGGTGATTGACGGTAATTTAGCAGTGGGAATTCGTTATGCAGGCTTCTTAGTGGGCAGTGCATTAGCACTTACTGCAGCATCAGGCATAGCCCCGTACGCTGCGGATAATATTGGAGCAAGCTTAGGGTATTGGGCATTGAGTGCCGCGCTAAGTATCGTAGCCTTTATTTTATTGCACTTACTAACGATTAAAATCATTTTAGCAGGGTGTGATATTTCTGATGAAGTTAATCGCCAGAAGAATGTCGGTGTAGCGGCAATTTCTGCTGCGGTATCATTTGCTATAGGCTCTACCATGGCCACGTTGTTAGGTGCTTAATTAAGTGTCACATACAGCGGCTTCGCCAAGTAGAGCCTCTCTACTTGGGCATGATTTTTTATTAATTACTGTGATGGCCGTACTCGCTGGGTGCGGCCTAATTTATGAATATCTACTATCGCATTATGCAGGGCGTGTTCTTGGCTCTGTTGAGAGCGCCATTTATGCCATGATAGGCACAATGATCGTGGCAATGGGGATCGGGGCATTTTTAGCGCGTTGGTTTAAAGACGCATTTACTGCATTTGCATGGCTTGAAAGTATCATTGCCTTAGTCGGTATGGGTTGTATTTTAGCAATTGCCAGTGTGATAGCTGTTAGTTATTCATTGCCTCATCTCTTCTCTAGCATCTTTAACTTACCAGCAGATACCGTACTGGATGGTTATGTATTTGAAAAGCTACAAGAGTGGTCTCGTTTTTTACCTTATGTGTTTGGTCTGTTGCTTGGGCTTTTAATCGGTATGGAAATCCCGTTAATAGCACGTATTCGTCAGCAAGTTTATGGCCGTTTTTTAGAGAATAACGCGGGTACAATTTACGGTGCTGATTATATTGGCGCTGGGGTCGGTGCTGCAATTTGGGTGAGTATTATGCTGGCAATGCCAATCATGCAGGCTGCTGCTTGGACGGCATTGTTTAATATTATTGCCGGGCTGATCTTTTTATGGCGTTACCATCAACACGTGCGTTTTGCGAAGGTGTTATTAATGTGTCACGTGTTGCTATTAGTATTTTTCGCTTTTGTGTTAGTGCTTGGTACGAGCTGGATGAAAAATCTTAGTAACGTTTTATATAAAGATAAAGTTATCTACTCGCAAGCAACTAAGTATCAGCACTTGGTGTTAACCGAGCGTTTGAGTCGCAATCAGCCAACTGCGATCACAGATTTATACCTCAATGGTCGTTTGCAATTTTCAAGCGTTGATGAGCAAATTTATCATTCGATGCTGGTGTATCCTGCGATGCTAGCTTCAAATCGCCATGACCGTGTGTTAATTATAGGCGGCGGTGATGGGTTGGCGCTTCGCGATGTTTTAAAGTGGCCAGTAAAGCATGTCACCTTGGTTGACTTAGATGGTCAGCTGTTAAACTTATTTGGTAATGATGTGGGCGACTATGATGCGCCAGAGACTATCAGAAAACGCTTAATTGAGCTGAATAATCACTCGATGAGCGATCCTCGAGCACAAATCCGTATTGCAGATGCCTTTTTGGAAGTTGAAGCTATGCTTGCGAAAGGAGAGCGTTTCGACACCATTTTAATTGACTTACCAGACCCTAATCATCCTGACTTAAACAAATTGTACAGTGATTATTTCTATAATCATGTTCGTCAGTTATTAGCCCCAGATGGTGCAATGGCAGTGCAGTCAACGTCTCCTTATCACGCCAAAAAGGCGTTCTTAAGCATTGCCAAAACAGTCAGGGCTGCCGGTTTTAATTACGTAGAGCAATACCAGCAAAATATCCCTTCATTTGGCCAATGGGGATGGACTATTGCTACCACCACAGGCAAGCCTGCGAGTAGCCGAATTCGCGAAACAGACAAATTACCAGTACCTTCTCGCTGGGTAAGTAAAGAGTATTTATTGGCATCTTTTGTTTTTCCGAATCATTATTTTGAACAAGTAAATACAATTGAAGTCAATAGATTAGGTTCTGGAACTCTGTATGATTATTATCGTCAAGCGTGGCAAGTTGAAACCGAATTGTACAAAAATTGATATTTTATAGTTGACATAATATGTCGGCTATGCAAATCTTAACTCAGACATAATATGTCAAAACGTAAAAAGGTGAGACATGGAATTAAATGAACTATCAATCAAACTGGCTTCTTTTGAAACAGAAGGTGTGAGCTTTGAGTCTTTCTTGATTGCCAACCCAGGCGAACAAGATGTATTGCAAGTTATCGTCGATGGGAATGATGAGTTACCTATCTTTGTTACGCAAACCGAGGAGCAGCTACTGTGTATTAGCTACTTGTTTGCAGAGGACGAAGTAAAAGCAGATATGCGTGATGAGTTAAACGAAACCTTATTACGTTTGAACGTGCCTATTCCATTAAGCGCATTTGCAAAGATTGATGATAAGTACGCTATTTTTGGTGCACTGTCGGTTAATTCATCGTTTGATGATATTACCCATGAGCTGGTAACACTCGCTGATAATGCGATTGATGCACTTGAAGCCGTGACGATTTATTTAAACGATTAATTAGCAATTTCCGGAGTTAAGATTATGAGTATTTTAAAGAAACTATTTACAGCTGTACGTGGTGGCGCTCGTGAAGCAGGGCAAGCGATTGTTGATGCAAACGGTATCCGTATCTTCGAACAAGAAATTGCTGATGCACAAAACGCGTTACAACGTGCTAAAAAAAGCCTAACAGAAGTGATGGCAAAAGAGATGCAAACAAAGCGCAAAATTAGTGCGTTAGATGCCTCTATTGCTGAACATGAAGCCTATGCAGGCCAAGCGCTTGAAAAAGGCAATGAAGCATTAGCACTTGAGATTGCTGAGAAAATCGGTGACTTTGAAACAGAAAAAGCAGAGCATGAAGGCGTGTTAGCCGGTTTTAGTAATCATATTGTGACACTAAAACAGCAAGTAAAAGAAGCTGAAAAGTCGATTAAAGAGAACCAACGTCAATTAACGATGGTTAAGACAACTGAAAGCGTGCAACAAGCAACGATGGCAGTAAACAGCACACTGAATACAAACAGCTCATCAATGACATCTGCGCGTGAGTCATTAGAGCGCATTAAACAGCGCCAACAAGACCGTCAAGATCAACTTGGTGCAGCTAAGCAGTTAGAAGCGGATACGAATGGCGATGATTTAAAAGCGAAAATGGCTGAAGCGGGTATTGGTGATACTAACCCTAAAAGTGCAGACATTTTGGCGCGCATTAAAGCTAAGCAAAACAGCTAATTTTATTAGCGGAAAGACAAAAGGTAACCCATGCACAGGGTTACCTTTTTTGCTTCAACAAGGAGTCAGCCAATGTTTAACTTTTTCAAATCTAAAAAAGCCCCAGAGCGCCAATTAACTGAACCTAGCCAATTACAAGTAGGTGATATGCTGAGCGTGATTGATTCGTTTGCTTATCCAAACTGGTTAAAGGGGCAGACATTACGTGTTATTGATGTACAAACGTATCAGTACCAACGCAGTGCTGAGTATGAGCTCGTTCTTGAGAGTGAATCGGGCCAAGTGGTGTTCTTGCAAATTGAATCTGATGATGGTGAGCAATGGGCAAACTTCGCGATTAAAATTCAACGCGATGATGTAGACGAAATATTTACGCTTGATGAGTTTGCACGTATCTTCGATGAAGATGAGTTAACCACAATTAGCGTGCAAAACACCCCTGAACGTTTTAGCCACTTTTTAGCTAAGAGCTACAAGCAAACTGAAGTGCCTTATGTATGTTATTTCCATAATAAAGATTATCGCAATAAACCATTACCTCGCTACGAAGATGAAGGCGGTGAACCATGCGAAATGATTTGTTTAAGCTCGGATGACGAGAGTTATGGCTTGAACATAGAAATTTGGGAAGGTGGTGAAACCGAGGTATCACTCACGTTAACACGCCCGATTAGTGATATTGTTGATTTATTTCCTGGGGATGCCAAGTGAGTGATGCAAAAGCAAAATGGCAGCGTCAGGAGCAAGCGGTTCGTGCCACGCAAATGGCGTTTGATCTAAGCAGTGAAGTACAAAAATCAATTAAAAAGCAAGCAATTGATCAAGAACTGACCCCATCAGATATGATTCGGAAAATTCTTGAGCTCGACGTTAAGTCTAAAAAAACCAGACAACGCTTATCGTTTAATTTAAATGACGAAGAAATTGCTCTTTTAGCTGCGCGTTTTGGTGTTGATGCAGATGATAAACGTGCGGTAAAGCAGCGAGTTGCGGAGCTATTGATTGCCCACAGCCAACGTAAATAAGGGGGTAGTTTTGCCTTTGTGACATTAAGCCCTTACACTGAGAGGGAGATGTTTTAAAGAAGTGGCGTGTTGTGGATATTATTTTAATTGCGTATTTAGTTATTTTTGCATTATTTGGCACCGCCGCAAGTTACTTTGTGCGTTACATTTATGCTTACTGGGTGCACAACACGATGCATGTGCACTACATCTATAAGGCCGGAGTGTGTATCATCAGTGTGGTGATTGTATCCGGCCTTATGACATTATTTACTTAATTTCGATTGCTTGGCATTGCTCTGAAATACACAAAGATTGTACAGGCAAAACTGGCGAGCAGTCGTTAACACTTAACGGTTGTTCTGAATCTTTTTCTAATGAAGTGATCTGCTCAGCCAGCTGCTCGGCCTGCTCTTGTTGGGTGTTTAGCGTTGAATAAACCACATAGCGGCTTGGGCCACCACATGCGCGCTCACCTACTTCTAACACCTTACACTGGAAGCTTGCACTGCAACTATTGTTACTTACGATCTCGTCCAGTTGTTCATTTAAATCACTTAAATCAACACCTGTAGAGCCGCCAACAGAGGTGCTCTCACAGCCTGTTAATGCAAGCGCTGCCAACATCGTTGTGGTGATGAAAAGTTTATTGAAAGTCGATGAACGAACCATTATTGCTTATTCCTTAGTATACACTTGCCGCTGAGCCATCGATTTTAACACAAGTATTTGCAGAACACTGTGTGCCTGGTGCCGTTAGATGCTGACAAATACTCATAACGTCATTGGCTGCATTGTATTGGCTTTCAAGGCTCGTGATTTTTTGGGCTATTTTCTCAACTTCACTGCTATTGGCTGTTTTAGTTGAATACACAACATAGCTGCTTGGGCCACCGCATGCACGGCTACCAACAGGAAGTACTTTACACTGGCTGCTGTTATCGCAGCTTGGGTATTGAATGAGTTGTTTGAGCTGTTGATGGGCAGTAGTAATTGTTGTTTTTTCGGGTGCCGACTTGCTGATTTCAACTGCTTGAGGTGCATTTTCAAGTTTACTGGTTGTTGCTTGTAATTCGGTTTGTTTGGTTGTTGCTGCATCAGAGCACGCGGTAAGTAGCGCGGGAAATAATACAGCTAAAAGTGAAAAGCGCATAATGGACCTATAAATCGTTGAATAAGTACTCACCATCATACACTTTGCACTCAGAGGGGCAATAAAAACGTTGTCTTTCAGTAAGTAGCTCTGTCATTACAGAGCTACATTGTGTACAGGTTTAATTGCTATAAGCCACCTTTTGTAAGCTTTGCAGGGTCGAGCAATGTATTCAATTCTTCGCGTGAAATGTCAGTATGCTCAGCGGCAACATCAATAATAGGGCGACCTTCTTGATAGGCCAGTTTGGCAATTTTAGCGGCTTTCGTATAGCCGATCACCGGATTAAGTGCGGTGACTAAAATAGGGTTTTTAGCTAATGCTTTATCAACATTGTCTTGATTAACACTGAAACTGGCAATGGCTTTATCGGCAAGTGCCTCAGTACTATTTGCCAACAGCTCAATGCTTTGCAGTATGTTTAATGCAATCACGGGTAACATCACGTTAAGCTCAAAATTACCGGCCTGACCTGCTACTGTAATGGTGGCATCGTTACCAATGACTTGCGCACTGACCATGGCGGCAGCTTCTGGGATCACAGGATTCACTTTACCAGGCATGATCGATGAACCGGGCTGTAAAGCTTCTAATTCAATTTCACCTAGACCAGCAAGCGGACCTGAGTTCATCCAGCGTAAGTCATTGGCTATTTTCATTTGCGCCACAGCTAAGACCTTAAGCTGTCCAGATAATGAAACAATGGCATCTTGTGAGCCAATGTTGTAAAAAAAGTTTTTACTTGGACTGAAACGGATACCTACGTTTTCGCTTAGGTGTTGGCAAAAAGTAGCAGCAAATGCAGGGTCTGCATTGATACCAGTGCCAACCGCGGTGCCTCCTTGAGCCAGCTCGCAAACACGCTCAAGTGATTGGCGTATGCCTGTCATTGCGTTATCGATTTGACATTGCCATGCTGAGAGTGTTTGCGCAAAACTGACGGGCATTGCATCCATTAGGTGAGTACGCCCCGTTTTAATAATATGACCCACTTCAGCTTGTTTACTCTGTAAGCGTTGGCTCAGCTTGTCTAGTTTAGGAAATAACTCGTAAATAATATTAATTGCGCTGCTGACGGCAATTGCCGTGGGGATCACATCATTAGAACTTTGCCCCATGTTGACGTCATCATTCGGATGTACTGGCTCATTAGCAAGGGTCGTTGCCAGTGTGGCAATAACCTCGTTAGCATTCATGTTCGAGCTGGTGCCGGAGCCGGTTTGGAATACATCGACAGGAAACTGCGAAAAGTGCTTACCATCAATGATGGCTTGGCAGGCTTGTTCAATCGCATTCGCTTTTACTTGGCTCAAATGTCCTAGCGCTGCATTACTCTGCGCCGCTGCTTGCTTAATGTAGGCAAGGGCAGTAATAAATTGCTTCGGCATGGTCAAGCCGCTAATTTTAAAGTTGTTGATAGCACGTTGAGTTTGAGCTTGATACAAGGCATTTACGGGAACGTGTAGCTCACCCATACTATCTGATTCGGTTCTAAATTTGCTCATAAACACTCCTAAATAGGGTTAAACTCTTGACTTAGAACACAGGCTTCTCGCTCTAAGCAAAAATATTTTTCAATACAGTTATGAGTTTTGTAGTAACGCTTTAACGCGAGCTGCGGTTTGTAGAGTTGAGCTAAACATTGCTTACGAATAGCATTGTGAACTAAAGAATCGCACATTTTCTCAAGTAGTTCATGAAACGTACGCCTTAAATACAATTCTTGTAAAATAAAGCTTTGATGTTTTTCGTAATAGCGTGCGATGTTTAATCCCGCTTCAATATAGCCCGCAACCAACGCTGGAGCATGAAGCCCCGGTCTTTGACAAACACATTTCATTTGCCGCTGATAATTGAGCATAGCATTGTGAGAGTACATAAGAAAACCGATTAGCTGTAATGATAATAGTTATCATTACAGCTAATCGGTTTTAGTGCAAGTCTTATATAATGGTGTTAAGACTGAATAGATTAACTGCAGAGATCTAATTATAACCAAGAATAAAAATCTGGTCTGTTTCATGTTTTTTCGGCGCCTGTACATTTTCTTTATTGCATTGAGAAAGAAGATCAATCACGGTTGCTCTGTCATCACAACTTGTTAAGGCGGCTTTTTCGCTTTCTGCACGCTCGCTCGCGGCAATGGCTGCATCGACAGCAGTGTAAGGTGAGATATACATTATATTGCTCCTATTGGTTTACTCATTACTGAATTTGCATAAGCTATACCAATCATGTTTATAAAATATAATCCTTTGAATTAAATCAATTTAAATTATTTTTAATGCAATAGAGCGCGACATTATTGTGGATTTTTGCTTTACTGTTGTGCATTAATTACCAAACATGGTGCAAAAACTGGTATGGAAAAACCATTCTCTCAAGCCTGTGAAAATAACAAATCACCCATTCTTCACGTATTAAAAGACTTTTTTGCCGATGTAGAAAATGTACTCGAAATTGGCTCAGGTACAGGGCAACATAGTGTGCACTTTGCCAAGCATTTAACGCATTTGCAGTGGCTATGTAGCGATCGTGAGGTGAATCACTTAGGTATTTTACAGTGGCATCAGGAAGCATCGTTAGCTAACTTGCATGCCCCTTTGTCACTAGATTTACAGCATGCTTGGCCTGTTGATAGCGTGAACGCAATCTATACCGCCAATACACTGCATATTATTAGCTGGCCGCTGGTTGAGCGTTTCTTTCAAGGGGTTGAAAAGCATTTAGCCCACCAAGGAAAGTTATGTATTTATGGGCCATTTAAATACCAAGGCAATTATACAAGTGCCAGTAACGCTGAATTTGATACCTTTTTAAAGCAACAAGATGCAAACAGTGCAATACGTGATTTTGAAGCTATTTGCCAACTTGCAGAGCAGGCAGGCTTAACGTTTGTTGAAGATGTACAAATGCCAGCTAACAACCAATTACTGCTGTTTAAACGGCAGTAGGGTATCGCACTGTGCTTTATAGAGTGCCATGTGTTGGCGCTCTCTGGCGATAAAATCGTTGATAGCCGCAGCAAAATCAGGCTGTTGAATATGGTGTACTGAGTAAGTGTAAACGGGCTGAAACCCTCGGCTTATCTTATGCTCACCTTGTGCTCCAGAGTGAAACTGTTTTAGCTTATTGGCAATGCAGTATTCAATCCCTTGGTAATAACACAGCTCAAAATGCAGGCTGTCGATTTCATCATTGGCGCCCCAGTAGCGACCATACAGACACTGTTTATCTTTAAAGCTTAAAGTCGCAGCGATAACTTCATCAGCCTGTTTAGCAAGCATCAATACTAACTGTGTGGGCATTGTATCTCGTAGTCGTTGAAAAAACGCATTATTTAAATAACCTGTGTGACCTGAGCGTTTAATATAAGTTTGGCTATAAAAGTGGCTAAAGAGCTGCATGTCCTGAGCGCTTATAGTGTTACCTTCTCGCCACTCGATGGTTATGTGTTGTTGAGTGATTTTGGCACGCTCTTTTTTTATCGACTTTCGCTTGCGTGCTGTCAGTGAGTCTAAAAAATCATCAAAGTGAGAGTATGCTTGATTAAACCATTGAAACTGGACGCCTTGACGTAGCATAACAGCATCGCTTTTTAGTGATTCAGCCTGTTGCTGGTGGCAAAAGTTGATATGCCAGCCCGACCATTGCCTATCGTGCGCAGTATTCGTTAATACTTGCGTTAAATAATTATAAACACTGTCTGGATTGGGATGGTTAATGCTCAGTCTTTGACCTTCAATGGGGGTAAAAGGCACGGCAGATAACCATTTGGGGTAGTAATCTAAACCATGTTGTTGATACGCCTCTGCCCATGCCCAGTCAAACACATATTCACCGTAAGAGTGATACTTTATATACCCAGGTAGTAGAGCAACGATATGTTTTTGCTGGTAAATTGCCAGGTGCATTGGTTGCCAACCTGTGTTTTTACTCACGCAGCCACTGTGCTCAAGCGCAGCTAAAAAAGCATGATCGGTAAAGGGGGTATCATGAAAAAAACGCTGCCAAATTGTCGTATCAATATCCGTTATTTGATTAAACCAACGGTGACTAAATTGGCTCATTGTTCAGAGGCCCTTTCAACGTCTTTAATAAAGTCTGTGATATGTAAGCTGAGCTTATCGAAATATGGATTGAAGGTGAGTCTTGCAAATGGCTTATACTTCGCTAAATTCTCTGCTGTGCGCTCACCAATAACAATTTCAGGCTGATATTTACAGGCTTTGTATAGGGTATCGTCATCTAAATAACTGCCACAATTTCGATAGCGGGCAGTGCGGCCATAGTGTGGATTGCTTGGTTTATTAACGATACCAATATGTGACATGCCTTGAATATTTTTACAGTCTTCGGTGTCGCAGTCATCGCTAATTATCGGGTAATCGGCTGGAAAACTATTGGGTATATTTTTATCATCACCGTAATAAACAAGGCGATTAAGTTGGCTGTTTTTATGAGTTTTGGGATTGTGTAGCTTAGCTAATAATTTAAACGTTACTTGATTATCAATCGTGGTATCAACATCGCTAAAGGTGCTAAAAAAAGCAACATCAGGTAGTGAACGGTGTTTTAGTTTATCTAAGCTGATGCGCTTCATGGCTTCATAGCTGGCTGATGCGGCATTAAATGGAAAGGACTCATATTTTGCAAAATCGAGATCGGCATCTTTATCTATCCAGTTTATAAAGGGTATCGCGTCAACCCATTTGGCTAGCCAGCCATTTTTATTATGGGGCTCAGTCGCGGGTGAAAACAGCATCGCGCCGATAATGTGTTTATCAACGGGACCTTGGGTTAAATAATCAATGATCATTGCTGCACCTGTTGAATACCCCCCTAAAATGACCTGATCAAAATCTTTTAACGTGCGCTCAATAGCGTAAGTGCTCGCCTTGTACCAGTCGTCGGCATTAATCTCTTTGAGTGCTCCTGGTGCTGTACCGTGCCCTGGTAATAACAGGGTACGTACCGTATAACCTTGTTGATAATACACTTGAGCTAAATCATGGTAGGTAAAAGGTGAGTCGGTTAAGCCATGGATTAATAGCACTGCCTTACGGCTCTGTTTTTGTGTTAACTCAAAAGGGCTGATTAAATCTGCTACTGTTGCATTTGCAGGGCGTGATCCTTGCGCAACGAGTTGCTTATAGGTGTCTGTATAGATTGGGCAAGGCAGCGTTGCGCGGGGATTTTCGCTGCTAATTTCAAGGTAAGCAGCTGTAAGGTAGTCACTATACGCTTGCTCGGTGTTATAACTAAAGGTGCTGTGTGCACGAGGAAGAGGCTCTCTGAAAAGCCCTTCGCGCTTACTTTTCATCATGAGATTTTCATCTTCCAGTTGGGTTAAACACGTTTCTTGCTGTGCCTGTAATGGGGGGCTGCCGAGTCCAAAAAGAATGAGAATAAAGGCAACTAAGTTGATGAATTTCATTGTATAAGAGTCCTTTTAAGTATTCAGCTTATCGCTTTATTGTCGTATTGCAAGTACGCAGCGTCACGCTAAAGGTAAATGGCGTTTAGTGAATGCTTGCTTTAATACCACCGTCGACTCGATATTGGCAATACAATTGATACTGCCTAATTTATGTTTTACAAAACTTTCGTAGCTTTCTAAGTCAGCGGCAATTATTTTTAATAAATAATCATAGCTGCCTGAAATAACCGAGCATTCCAGTACGTGTTCAAGCTTTTCCACTTGCTGTTCAAACTGCTCTGCAGCAGCAACCGAGTTTTGATTTAAGCGTACAAACGCATAAACAGAGACATTTAAGTCAACCGCTTTGGGGTTAATTGCAGCATGATAACCACTAATCACATTACTTGATTCAAGCTTCTTAATTCGGCGCAGGCAAGGAGTGTCAGAGAGGCTGACTGATTGAGCAAGCTCAGACACAGATGTACGTGCATTATCTTGTAGTGCGTTGAGTAATTGCTGGTCTTTTTTGTCTAGTTTCATTTCTATTTGAGTGATTTTCACTAATTATCGCAAATTCTAGCTTATATTTTAGCGATTAGCACTCAGTGAACTCTGTTAACATTATCGCAATATATTTATTTTGGAGTAAGCCTGTGACTGAGAACACCAAGGCATTTGATAGCTGGCTGCGTACCCGATTTGTTGAGATCAATAGCGAACTAGAAAAACTATATTGGCAACAAGACGATAAAGCGAATGTAGAAGGCGTTGGCGAACACCTTAAACACCAGTTAGAGCAGGAAGGGAATGAGCATATTCGTGCCTTATTAGCAGAAGGCAATACTGACGAAGGTTTTGATAATGCCTTTGATTTATTAGGCAATGTTGGCTTATTTATGGCTGCATGTCGTCGCCATGAAATTACTGAACCCTCACGCGAAACCACTTCTCCCTTGGTTGATGCGTCGGCACTTGCTATGCACATTGGCGCATCCATTGGTGTTACACCACGCTTTGCGACTGCTCATTTAACCACCCACAATAAAGCGGTTGATGGTCTTTATAAGCGCTTTACAAATCTTGAAGATGAAAAAGTCTTTGTTGATTACAACACCAAAGGAATTTTGGCTTACAAACGTGCGGCAGATGCGTTACTAAAAATTCAACCATTAGGAATTTCGCACCCTATTGCCGCTGATTTATTGGCTGTAGCCAAACATGCATTACTGGATGTCATCGAGTCAAATAATGCGCTGTATAACAAACTCGATACTGATCGTTTCTTTTACTGTGTGCGCCCTTATTACAAACCCTATCGCGTAGGGAAAGAGGTTTATCGTGGTGCAAATGCCGGTGATTTTGCAGGCATTAATGTGATTGATATGTTGCTTGGACTTTGTTTTGCTAACGAGCCAAGCTATTCGCAAATGCTGGTGGATAAATTTTTATACATGATGCCAGAAGATCAGCAAATATTGCGTGAAAGCATGCGGATGACGAGTATCATGGATGACTTTTTAGCCGCAGAAACTGAACGAGATAGTGAATGGCTGCAAACAAACTTAAAGTTATTTATTCAAGTTTGTAAATTGCATGGTGACACAGCAATCGGTCATCATAATCAACTAGTGAGTAAGTACATTGCACAGCCATCACAAAAAATGCAGCAACAACATATGGATAAAGTCACGGCGAGTGGGCCACCGTTACATGTGTTGCTTAACTCTCTTGAGCAATTACGTGATCGCCGAGCCGCAGCAAAACGCGACGATATCCGCACTCGCTACGATGATTTAACTAAGCTAAAACAGTGGATTAAGTAATGCGTAAACATGACTTTATACTCGCCCCAGGAAGCTATTTATTAAATCATTCTGTGGGCCGCGCTTTAAAATCGGCAGAGCCGTATTTTCATGAGCATTTTTTTGCCGCTTGGCAAAATGAAAATAAAGAGCCTTGGCAGCAATGGTTACACGGCGTTGAGGCATTTACATCAAGCTTAGCGCGGCTGTTTAATTCGGATGCAGAGCTATTTTGCCCACAAGTGAATTTATCGAGTGGCTTAACAAAGTTAGTGATGTCGCATCCGCGTTTGCAACAGACAAACTGCACAGTATTAATGGCAGAAAGTGATTTTCCTAGCATGGGATTTGCGATGCAAAAAGCGCTCCCTGCATGCGCTGAAATTGTGTTTATTGGCGCTGATGAGGATTTAACCGATGCTCAGGTTTGGCAATCATATTTGGCTAAGCACGCGTTCGATTTAGTGTTTGTGAGTCATGTGTATTCAAATACTGGCCAGCAAGCTCCGATTGCTGAAATCATTCAAATTGCAAAGCAATCCAATACGCTAAGCCTGATAGATATCGCTCAGTCGGCAGGTATTTTAGAGGTGGATTTAACAGCACTTGACCCCGATTTTATGCTTGGCTCGAGTGTTAAGTGGTTGTGCGGTGGCCCAGGTGCTGCTTATTTGTGGGTCAATCGTCATCAACTTGCATTGTGTCAGCCAAAAGATGTTGGTTGGTTCTCTCATCAAAATCCATTTGAGTTTGATATCAAGCATTTTACTTATCATCATACGGCACTGCGTTTTTGGGGAGGAACGCCATCAGTCGCACCGTGTATTTTAGCTGCGCATAGTATTCGCTACTTTGCCGATTTAGGCATTGATAAAGTACGCGCCCATAACTTAGCAATGCTTGCTACGTTGCATGCTGAGCTGAGTGAATATATGCGTTCGCCAAGTGCAGCAGATAAATGCTCCGGCACGGCAATCATGCATTTTGGTCGTCAACAACAGGCGGTTAAAGCGGCGTTGCATGAGGCTAATATCGCTGTTGATGAACGTCATTTAGGGCTAAGGGTCTCAGCCCATGTTTATAATGACGACAATGATATAAATGACTTTATTAAGACTGTGAAAAGCGTTTTAGATTAAGTGCTTGTCGCGCTTTTGCCTTTACAGAACGCCAGTGTGTCATCGGCTTTTTCGGTACCAGCGCTAAAATGTGTTCGAAATCGATGTCATCAATATGCATTTCATTACTGTGCGCAAACATAATGCGTTGAGGTTTAAGGGCTTTTAGCATTAATAAAGAGTTTAAATACAGTTTAGGATAAAACACAGGAAAGGGTGGCATAAGCTGCCCTTTCACTTTTACGAGTAAGTCGGCAATGTAAATTCGCTCTGTGGGAATATGGTACAAGCTAATATCGCGGTCGGTATGACCTGGTGTATGCAGTGCTTGCCAGTCATCAAAATCCGGTAGGGTAGAGTCGGTTGCTAAGTAATAGTCGGCATCTAGATATCGGCTATACCAAAGGTTGCGTCTTTCTTTGTTTAGCCGACCTGCAACCCACCATGCAAGAGCGATATCGGTCAAGTGCATTAAAATACCATCAAGGCCTTTATACCATTGCCCCGGTGCATTAGATGTCGCAATTTTTGCACCGCTTAGTTTTCTTAGGGCATGGGCGCCACCGGCATGATCGGGATGCATATGAGTCACAACAATCAGTTTTAAATCTGTCAGAGGGCGGTTGAGTTGTTCGGTAATATAGTTAAATACGGTGTCGACATCAGCGCGGCAACACCCATCGAGTAGCATTAGTTTGTCGGGATATTCAACTAAGTAAATATTTTGAATATAGCCTTCGATTGTGTGTATGTGCATTACCCTCGCTCCCTTAATTAACCCGTCTCAATTGTTATATCATGCCTGACCAGTTTAGGAAAATTAGGGGGTTTGTGTGCCATTGAGTTGCTTTTTACGCTCTTCTAATTGTTTTATCTGTTGTTCAAATTGCGTAAGTTGGTTTTCATAGTATGAATTTATGCGCTTACTTTGTTTACTTATTGCATCGTCAATCGAATCTGCACCTAATCTGTTCGCCGCATCTTGAGTCATTAACTTAAGTTTTTCTATTCGTTCGCGCTGTTGTTGCTTTAGGTTTTTACGTTCTAATTCTAGTTGTTGAATTTTGCGATCGATTTCTTGGACTTGTAGGTAGTCATCAACGCTTAGCTCAGGCTGTTTTTTTGTATTATCGGTGAGTTGTTTAGGGGGAAGGTTGATTTTTATGATAGTGGCGTCTTTTCCACAGGGTTGCTCTGAGAAAGTGGCAACACCCTTTATCATGCATTTATAGACAGTTGCTTGGCTGCTATTCGCGCCTAACAGTAATGTTAAAGTTAACAAAGCTGAACTGATCATGGCGTCTCACCGATAATTTAACTGAGACTTAGCATGCATGATTAACAATAAAAGGTGCAAGTTTTTGGGCATAAAAAAACCGCTAAAAAGCGGTTTTTAATAATAAAATGGTGGAGAAGGAGGGATTCGAACCCTCGATAGAGCTACAAACCCTATACTCCCTTAGCAGGGGAGCGCCTTCGGCCACTCGGCCACCTCTCCAACGCATAATTCAGATTGTAACTTGCTGATAATTATCAACAAATAAAAATAAGTGGTGGAGAGATAGGGATTTGAACCCTAGAGGGGCTACAAACCCCTGCCGGTTTTCAAGACCGGTGCATTCGACCACTCTGCCATCTCTCCACAAAGTGTTGCGAGAATAATACTTAGCTGAATCGGTTGTGTAAATAGGAAAAAGTTCGTTTGCTTGTTTTTTGAGCGTAAAGACGGTGTTTTTTGTAAAAAGCTTTAAATTTTTGCTGTTTTAGTGCTTTTAAAAAGAGGGGGAGCAGCAAACGAGGAGCTAAAGAAGATGCTTCGTTAGTGGTTGGGTGTTTGCTGCACCTAAAAAGTAACCATGGTTGGGGATTACTTATATTGTACTGCACCGCCAAGCGCTAGCTTTTTGCCGTAGCGATTTAGTTTTGCCAACATTTTTGCTTTGCGGTTAGTTGGTTTTACGGCAACATGAGTTGCAGCATTTTGATTTAAAGTGTTAATTGGGTTCATTACTTTGCTCCAGATTGTGTTTGGTTGAAAACATGGGTATTTTGCAGGCAAAGTGAACAAAAATAAAACGATAAAATTTGAGTCTGCCGGATAACTTTTTCTTATCTGAATGCGCCTTGTTAACGGTGGGTTAAGTTACGAGTCTCATTGTTTTTTGAATAATTATGCTAAAGCAATCCGCTCTAAATTCCTTGTTTATAGGGGTTTTTAGCTTTTGAAACTTTGTTTTATGCGTTTTTAAAGTTTTAAATTGAGTATTTATTCAGATTAATTTAATTTGAATAAAAAAGAGGTTTCTTGCTAAGAAGATGAAGTGGCAGTTGATGTTAATAATAATAAAGCCAAGTGACAAAAAAAATACTAAGCAAAGTGTTGAATGGTTATTAAACGAATGCACATTACGGCACATTGAGCCGCAACTTTTCTTTACCACGGGACACTTTGAAAGTGACCATAAAGCAATTGCGAATCTTGCAAAGCACGTTAATCAGGCTGTTGTTATTGGTGGCGATGGTTCACTGCATTTAGCCATTAATGCACTGTTTGGTTGTGATTGTTCAATTGCCTTATTGCCAGCAGGGACCGGTAATGACTTTGCGCGAGGCTTTGCTTTTAAACCGCAACAATGGCGAGATGCTGTCTTTTCAGGCCATACTCAGTTAATTGATGTTGGGAAAATTAATCAGCGGTATTTTATTAATGTGGCTGGGGTCGGTTTTGATGCGGATGTTGTTAGTCAATTAAATCAAGTGGGGCGGTTTACTGCGTTTGGTTATCTATGGCAGGGCATTAAACAGTTATTTTCTTTTCAAGCAAAGTCTTTATCAGGGGTATTTGCCGACAAGCATGAAGAGTTCACTAATTTAGTGACTTTATTTGCTAACCATCATTATTTTGGTGGAGGCTTAAAAATTGCGCCTCATGCCATATTGAATGATGGAGAGCTTGAGTGTTATCGCATGCCAGCAGGTAACTTAGTGAAGAATTTACGCAGTTTTTTACATCTCATTTTTGTAAAACATCATAACTTAAACGAGCTTCAATACTGCCGTTTGTCTCGTGCCGAAATACACACTGCCGGTTTGCTAATAGAGGCTGATGGCGAGTTGGTCGGTGTGACACCTGCAAAAGTTGTCATGTATCACCAAGCATTACGTTTTCATTTACCATAAAAAAGCGCCTGCTATTTTTAGCAGGCGCTTGGTGTTAGAGGTGACATAATCACTTCTAACTGGGGACAGAGCGATTTTGCAGGCTATTTCTTGTAGCAAAAAACGCTTTAATTCGTTGTGTGGGCGTTAATACAATGGCATTGCCAAATAGCACTAAACTAAACCCTATAAATGTGTTGGTTTGCCACTCAAACCCTTCAAACAATGTACTCAGTACGACTGCCACTAGAGGAAATAATACAATGACGTAACTGGCGCGCTCGGGACCAATATTTTTCAACAGCGCAAAATAACAAGCAAATGCGATGACAGTGCCAAATATGGCTAAGTAAAGTAGCGATACCCAGTAACTTGCAGGTGCAGTGAATGTCAGTTGCACGTCGCTTATTAATACATACACGGCTAAGCCAATAGCACTGTAAAGCATGCCCCATGCATTCCCCTGCATAACGCCAATATCACGCTGAGAATTGCGGACGCTGATCATATTACCTAATGAAGCCACAAAGGTCCCTGACAGCGCAAGTAGTAACCCGACCAACGTACCATTACTCAAGTCGAACTGCTGAATTTGTGGCCAAAACAAGCTGGCGATACCCAAAACGCCTAACAATGCGCCAACGTAAATTCGCTTGGCGATTGGTTTCGAAAAAAACAGTCGGGTATTAATAATATTCATCACTAATAGCATTGAGAATGCAATGGAGGCCATGGCAGAACTAAGGTAGTTTTGTGCCCAATACAGTGTTAGGTAGTTCAAACCAAAGTTAAATAATGCCAGTAGGGTAAAAAAACCATGATCACGCCATGAATAACGCATCGGCAGGTTTTTAAATAACACAAATGCCCACATTAAAATGGCGGCAATCGCAAAACGATAGAACAAAGAAATTTCAACGGCGACATCACCTAGTTGAAACTCAATAGCCAGCCACGTTGATCCCCAGATCAATACAGTTGCAAGGTAAAGAGCGGCGCTTTTCATCTTTATTGCCTAAATAGGGTAAGTGTGTTTATTTTAAGTTGATTCTGTATACTTAACATATACAGAAAACTACAAATGCAACCTATACAGTTTGGTGGGCTATGTCACAAGTGATCAGTCGCAGTAACAGTGAGTTCTTGTATCAGCAAGTGACTCAGTTAGTAAGAGATTTATCGTCACAGGGATCGTTATTACCCGGTGAAAAACTCCCTTCATTGCGAAAAATGGCTGAAAAGCTTAATGTCAGTATTCCTACCGTTAAGCAGGCCTATCAGCTTCTTGAGGGGCAAGGGTTGATTGAAGCGAGAGAGAAGTCGGGATACTTTTTAAAATCATCGCAGTTAAATCAATCAAGACCCAAGCGCGTGAAATTAAGCCGCGAGCCAATGACTGTCAACAAGCAAGCGCTGATAGAGCAAGTTTATAGCGCAATTCACAAAGCCAATGTTGTCCCGTTTGGTATTGCTAATCCAATTGCTGCTGCACCCACCGATAAAGCATTAGCACGAACGATGCGCCGAGTGATGACATTGGCCGGAGCTACGGTAATTAATTATGGGCCGATGGATGGCTTTGCTCCGTTAAAAAAGCAATTGATTCATCGTTATTTAGATTTCGGAATTGGTGTGGCGAGCGATGAATTGGTGATCACCAATGGGGCACAAGAAGCGCTTGCTATTGCACTAAAATGCGTGGCAAAACCTGGTGATGTGATTGCGATTGAATCACCTTGTTACTTTGGCATCATTGAGTTAATTGAAAGTTTAGGCTTGAAAGCGCTGGAAATCCCACTATGCCCAGATGAAGGCATTTGGTTAGATGACTTACAACAGGCGCTAGATGAGCATGATATAAAAGCATGCGTGTTCTCTACCTCATTGAATAACCCTGTGGGGAGTTTTATGCCTGATAGTAAGCGTGAACAGCTGGTCGCTTTACTTGAGGCTCGTGATGTTGTGCTGATAGAGGATGATGTATACGGTGATCTACATTACACCGCAAAACGTGCTACACCAGCGCAGGCTTACTCTAAAAAAGGATTGGTGATCACCTGCGCCTCATTTTCAAAAACGGCTGCACCGAGTTATCGGATTGGTTGGATTATTGCGGGCCAGTTTGCTGAACAAGCCAGACGTTTTAAACGAGCCTTGAGCTGCTCAGCGCCATTGATCAATCAATGGACCTTGTATGAATTTATTGCCAGTGGTGAATACGATAGAAATATTCGTTTATTACGCCAGCGACTAAGTGCTAACAAAGAGCGAATGATTTGGTGCCTGCAGCAATATATGCCAAGTTGTGCACGTATTAGTAACCCGCAGGGAGGGTGTGTTATTTGGGTGGACTTAGGGAGTCAATATGATGCCGTTAAACTATTCCATTTAGCATTAGATGCGGGGATTAGTATTACTCCTGGGCTTATTTTTTCGGCGGGGAAAAAATACCGCAGCTGTTTTCGATTAAGCTATGGTTTGCCTTGGTCAGAGCGTTTGGAAGACGCAGTCAAAACGTTGTCACAACTAACCGTACTTGCAAAAAAATAAAAAAAGCGCAGAGCAAGCTCTGCGCCATAAGACCAAGTAGATTGGTTCAGGGATGTTAATGCATTACAGGGTGTTCTGTTTGAACGTGAACAGTTGGTATTCTTTGAGTTGTGGCACTAAAGTAACGAGCTGTTGCTCTTTGTGAGCAATATCGGCAAAGCTGCCACACAATGCGTCGGCACGTTTTTCAAGTTGCGCTGCTTGTGTTTCTACACGCGCTTCGATTTGTTCACCCATGTTTTCCATGCGCTGTTCAAACGTGTCCATGTCACCACCCGAGCCAAGAAGCTCAGAGCCTAGCGCAACTAAAATACTGCCCATTGATTGCATCATTGCCGATTCAACTGCAGACTCAATTTGTTGGTCGAATTGTTCATCAAAATTTTGACCAAACTTTTCAAAACTTTGCTGACCCATGGTGAATGCACCTTGTTGGTAAAAGGTATTTTGCACTTCTACACTAATCTCATCCATTAATTCCGAGATGTCATCAAAGCCACTAATGTTGAATGCGTTTGCCACTTCTTCAATTGCAACACCGGCAATTTTCACACCCTCTAGAGCAATGTTTGCCACTTCGGGTAGTTGGCTACGTAAGCTATCTGAGTAATTTGCAATAGCTTGTTGTTGAGATGCATTCAGCGAGATGTTTTCGCCATCAATGTATAAGTTATTTTGATCAATGATTTTCATTGTGCTGTTATCAGCAGTGAACACTTCTAATTCGTTTGGCGTGATGCGAACATCGTTCTTGAACTCAACATCACATTGCTCACCACTGAATGAAATATGCGTATCATTATCGTTATGAGCCATAGCGCTGGTTGCGATAAATAAAGAACTTACTAACAATAACTTTTTCATTTTTTTCTTTCCTGTTTGAAATGACGAAAATAAATAATCAAACTTAATGCCAAGGTTTTTATTGTGTTTATTTTCATTGAGTTATGTTGTTTTTGTGGTTTTTTAAAATGAAAGCTGTTTGGTTTTTTAGCCATTTTTTAGTCAAATTAACTAAAAAACACACATGGATAAATGTGTTTTATCGAAACGATAAAAAACTCTCACTTTTCAGAAATCAAATTTAGCGCTATTTATTCACAATATTGACATATCGCCACTTTAGCATGGCGGTGTGGCTTTATTTTGGTGGTTTTTTACATACTAAATAACCACTGAGCTTTTTAATCTTTGCCAATTCACAGAGCGAATTTTAATCTCCTGAATTGGTCTCAAACACTTTATGGAGTGGGTTGTGGGTAAGACATTTAGTTATGATGCGCTAGATGACGATTTTGTTGAAGACGAGTACGAAATGGTCGGGCGTAATCAACACGACAAGAAAAAGCAACGCGTTAAGAAGAAGTTGGAAGACTATCTTGAGCAAAAACGCTTGCGCAGAAACTTAGGCGAAGACGACTTTGATGAGTACATGAACGACTAAGCATAAATTTAGATAAAGAGGCTATTGCCTCTTTATTGCTTTTTGGTTCGAGGTTTATTTGCTCAGTGCCGTAATAATTGCAGACTCGATGTGTTCTGGTTTAGTGAGGGGCGCGAATCGTTTAATCGCTTTACCATCCCTACCAATCAGAAACTTTGTAAAGTTCCACTTTATTTTACGGGTGATAAAGCCCGGTAATTCTGATTTTAGGTGCCTAAAGACAGGGTGAGCATGTTCACCATTGACATCCACCTTACTCATCATTAAGAAACTCACGCCATAGTTGATGAGGCAGCCTTCCTTAATTTCTTTTGCGTCACCGGGCTCTTGTTTACCAAACTGATTACACGGAAAGCCGATAATAATGAGGCCTTGATCATGGTATTTTTCGTGCAATTTTTGCAGGCCTTCGTATTGTGGTGTAAAACCACACTTGCTCGCTGTATTGACGACTAAAACGACTTTATTTTCGAAATCAGAAAAGTGAACCGTTTGGCCTTGTAAGTTGGTTGCTGAGAGTTGATAAAATTCGTTCATAATAGTGACTTTTTATTATTATTTGATTGATTCTAACCCGCTTGCCTTATTTCTGAAAGTGTGAATTTTATTCAGCGAATTCATTGGTAAGGTGCTCAATTAGTAAACGTACGCGGTAAGGCAAGAGATCTTTGCGCGGATAAACCAACCAAGAGGCGTTGTCGCTGACTTGAAAGTCATCCAGCACTGTTACAAGTTGCCCTTTTGCAATATAGGGCTCAACAATGTCGTGTGCCAAATGCGCGATTCCGATGCCAGCAATAGCTGCACTTAGAATGGCTTGAGGGTGATTGCTGCGCCAATTGCCATTTATACGGACTTCTTTGATGTGTTTATCAATGTTAAAACGCCAACGTTTTCTCATCGCGATTAGGCAATTGTGTTCAGTCAACTCATAAGGGTGCGTTAAGCGTGGATGGTTGGCTAGGTATTCAGGGCTTGCGACAAGCGTCATTATTCGCTTGCAAAGAGGTCTGGCGATAAGATTGGAGTCTTCCATGCGGCCAAAACGAACGGCTAAGTCAAAGCCCTCTTCAACTAAATTGACATTACGGCTATTGAAGTCGATTTCGACTTCGACCTCTGGGTAGCGTTTGACAAATTCGGCAACTTTCGGTGCAACTTGATTGGCAACAAATTCACCGGCACCTGTGATACGAATAAGCCCTTTAGGTTGGCGTTGCTCACCCTGTAACTGGTTATTCGCATCGATAAGCTCTTGCCGGATTGCTTTAAGTTTGATCGCATATTCTTTTCCGGCCTCTGTCAGGCTTATTTTTCGCGTGGTACGCTGAAAAAGGACTGACCCTAAGCGGTTTTCAAGTTGTTGAATTTGCCTACTAATATGTGAAGTAGAGACCTCCATCGCCTTGGCTGCATGGGTAAAGCTCCCTTGCTCAACAACATATAAAAATTCGTCTAAACCTTGCCACATATTCATATCCTAAGATTTCTAGCTAGTGTGAGTTTACGTTAATTATTATTGCATTACTGCAAAAGTGATTATCTATTTTACTGCTTTATCCCTATATAAAAATAACTAAAATGGGTTATTCACTGATAAAAACTCACATCAACGATGAGGAAGCCACATGTTAAATTTTAGTTTTGAAAACCCAACCAAGATTCATTTTGGTGAGCAACAGATTAAAGAGATTCAGTCAGAAATCCCTAAAAATGCCAAAGTACTCGTCACTTATGGTGGTGGCAGCATTAAGAAAAATGGCGTTTATGATCAGGTTAAAGCAGCATTAAGTGAGCATACGTGGTTTGAGTTTGCAGGTATTGAGCCAAACCCAAGTTATCAAACCTGTATGAAAGCCGTAGAGCTTGTTAAAGAAAAGCAGATTGATTTCATTCTGGCTGTAGGTGGGGGTTCTGTGGTTGATGGCAGTAAGTTTATTGCCGCTGCGGCTGAATTCACGGGTGAGCCTTGGGATATTTTAGCAAACGGCGCAGAAGTAAAATCGGCGGTTGCACTCGGTGTGGTACTGACCTTGCCTGCAACGGGGTCTGAGTCGAATACCTTTAGTGTTGTCTCAAACCTTGAAACTCACGATAAACTTCCATTTGCCAGTGAGTATGTGCGCCCTCGTTTTGCGGTACTTGACCCCGCAGTAACGTTTTCATTACCAGAGCGCCAAGTGACTAACGGGATTGTTGACGCATTTGTACATACTATGGAGCAATACCTTACGTATGATGTAGGTGCAAAGTTGCAAGACCGCTTTGCCGAAGGAATTTTAATGACCCTCATTGAAGAAGGACCTAAAGCATTCTCAGAGCCAGAAAATTATCAGGTGCGCGCTAATATTATGTGGTCAGCAACAATGGCATTAAATGGGTTGATTGGTGCGGGCGTACCTCAAGATTGGGCAACACATATGATAGGGCATGAAATGACAGCAGTGTACGGCCTTGATCATGCGCAAACCCTAGCGATTGTATTACCACGCATGATGGCTGAGCAAAAAGACACTAAGCGCGGTAAGTTACTACAATATGCAGAACGTGTGCTGGGACTGGATATTACCAATGAAGAGGCGGCAATTGAACACGCGATAGCTGCAACGGAAGCTTTCTTCCACAGTGTTAAAATGCCAACACGTTTGAGCGATTATAACTTAGACGACAGTGTGGCAGATAAGCTTGTTGCGCAGTTAGAGCGCCATGGCATGACTGCACTGGGTGAGCGTGAGCAAGTGACACTTGAGAAAAGCCGCGCTATTTTGCTCGCCAGCGTATAAGTTGCGTTAGCTTAAGATTATAAATAATCCCATCCCTGCCAGTGTTGTGTAGTAAATGTTGTGTGTTTTGTAAGCCACAATAACGGCAAGTACCGCAGCGCTTAGGTAGGGATTTTGCCAATCTAAATTAATCCCTTCATCATTAATAAATACAATGGGCACCCAAATAGCAGTGAGCACGGCAGGAGCACTAAAACTCAAAAACTGCTGCATTTTAGGGCCTACCTTAAAAGGCAAAGCGCGGTGTAGAAACAAGTAACGCGTAAAAAAAGTAATACACGCCATTAATACAATCGTGGTCATCATGCTCTATGCTCCTCTTTTGCTTGCCAGCGGCTAATTGCGTACCCAACCGACATAGCAATCAGTGCTGCTGTTACTAACCATAACTGAAAACCGTGGCTTTTAAGGAGGGTTGCAACGACTCCTGCGGTGACGACGGTGGCAAGAGTTGCGAGGTTTTTCACCCCTGGCACTACTAATGCAATGAAAGTGGCGGCAATAGCAAAATCAAGGCCCAGGTTTGTTAAATCGGGCAATAAGCTGCCAGCAACAATACCAAGCAATGTCCATATGTTCCATGCGATATAAAAACTAAAGCCAGCACTTAAAGCATAAATAAGACGCAGCTTTGTTTGGTAAGCTTTAGGGTGATGCGAAAAAGCAAATAACTCATCGGTTAAAACAAAGCTGACAGGTAAACGCCAACCAAATGGTTGATCAATGACTTTATGGCGGATGGCTAGGCCATACAAAAAGTGTCTTGAACTTATTATAAGCGTGGTAAATAAAATAGTGAGTAAGGGGGTATTACCAGCCATTAATTCAATCGCGACTAACTGCGCAGAACCGGCAAATACGAGTAGTGACATTGCTTGTGTTTCAAACGCACTAAAGCCATTTTGGATTGCTAAAGAGCCACACAGAATGCCCCACGGGATGACGGCTAAACATAGCGGGAGCATGTCGAAAAAGCCTTTTAATAACGCTTTGAGAATAGGTTTTTGCATTTTATCGCTCTTACTTGTTGTTATGGCTCAGATCAAAACACCTGTAATGGAGGCGTGTCAAAATAACCGAAGTTTGCAATAATGTATACCCCAATGCCTTGCCGGTTCTGGTCTTTTTAAGTGCTTTGAGTATATTTCATAGGGAGCGTTATCATGTCTAAAGTGAAAGTATGGGATGGCTTTATAAGAAGCTTTCATTGGTTATTAGTCGTTGCAATTGCAACGCTTTATTTTAGTGCTGAAGAAGGCATGCTGGAGCTACATTTTGCAACCGGGTATTTCACGCTAGCGCTCATAATCACGCGTCTTATATGGGGGGTTATTGGCAGTAAAACGGCCAAGCTGTCCTCATTGATACATTCACCGATTGCGGCAATTAAGTCATTTAAAAATAATGAGCATAAAGCTGGTCACGGGGCTGCCGGCAGCTATATGGTCATCGCGTTTTTTATATTAATTTTGGCGCAACTAGGCTCAGGATTGATGACCAGCGATGACATACTTACCGATGGACCGCTTGTTAAATATGTATCTACGGACACGGTTGAGTTTGCTGGTTGGTTACATCACCTGAACTTTGATATTTTACTGTATGCTATTGTGCTGCATGTAATTGCGATTGTGATATATCGCATTAAAGGCAAGAACCTCGTTAAACCAATGCTGACGGGCAGTAGTGAGCAAGTCTCTGTGACTGAGCCTGTGACAAAATCACCCTTGCTTGCATTCGTTATTTTTGCGCTGTGTTTAGTGGTACTTTTTACCACATGGGGTGCTGAGCCATTAAGTTATTTGTTTAATTAAGTGAGTTGAGTGAGTTAAGTGAGTTAAGTGAGTTAAGTGTTAAAAAAGGCGCAGACAGCGCCTTTTTTAATGTCGTTGACTAGTCTTTAAATGACTTATGACAGTCTTTACATCCTTTAGCCCACGCACCGAATGCTTTACCAATTACTTTCTGATCACCACTTTTTGCTGCAACAGCAAGTTCATCCGCATATTGCTGGAAAGCGACTGCTTTTTTCATAAAAGTGTCGTTATCGCTCCACACCGCGGGAAGCGCTGATGTTTCGCCTTTGTCTGAACCTGCAACAAATGCTTCCCATGGCATTTTTGATAAAGCGGCAGCATTATTTGCTCGCATTTGGAAGCGCTCAGCATCAAAAGGGACTTTTCCTTTTAACATGTCGCCCATATCACCAATTTGTACACGGATCATAGAAAACGCAGCTTGGCGGTATTCAATCGCGTCGCTAGGTTCTTCGAATACGGTGCTTGCTGTTGCGCCTAGTGCCAGTGTCGATAACATGGTACCTAATACTAAGTGTTTTAATTTCATTCCTTTTGCCCCTTTAGATGTCATAAAGATAAACTGTTTGAGTTGTATCTTAGCTAGGTGTTTTATTCAAGTGTAATGCGGTTAATCTTAACTTAAGTTTAATTTAATCATTAATATCAATGTCAGCGAAGATCATCCCGCGTCGCATGCTACGTGTTGCTAAGAAAACTTCGCCAAGTAACGATAAAAAGCCACAAATGAGCAGTGCCATCGCAGCTACAAAGCAACTGGCAATGGTCACACTTAAGTTGATAGAGTGAATGTGTGATAAAAATAAACACATAACCACGGCGCACACGAGCAAAGCACTTAATACACTTGCACTAAATGCAATATGAATACAGCGAGAACGTTTTAGCAGGGCTCTTAACTCTGTGGTCAGTGACTTATTGAACTCTTCGTCGGTACTGACTTTTAGCTTTCGCTCTAACTGCCTAGCGCGGTCTGTAATACGCGCTAAACGATTTGATAAAACACCTAAGGTTGCCGCAATACCGGTGATTAAAAAGACTGGAGCGACAGCGGTTTGTATAACCTTTGCCATCGTTAGTATGTTAATGACTTCTGAGTTCATTGTGCCTTACTCTACTCTAAAAATACTACTTTCGTTTACAAACGTTTACATCAAATTTATGATGTCAAAGCTCAATTAAAACAATGGGGTAGATTAACATTGGCACCTTTTGTAGGTTGTAATGTAACCATAATGTAATCGAGATGTTGTTCTGGTTTGTGTTTACGTTTTATATTGGTACTGAAACGTAGTTTCAATCACTATTTAGACGATAACATAACATATCCCAGGGGAACCCATGTCTAATAATCTAATAAAAAGAACAGCCGTTGCTTTAGCTGTGACTAGTGCACTATGTGCCAGCGCGCAAGCGAATGATTTTTCAAAATATAATCTAGCAGGTAAAGAATTAATTAAACCGAGTGCGGTAAGTAAAAAAGAACAAAATACTCGCAGTGAAGTGACTAGTTGGTTAGTTAAATTAAATGTGCCAGCAACTATTAATGCAAAAAGTTTAGGGGCAGATGTTGCCTCTGTTCAAGCACAAGCCAAATTAGCACAAGCCAGTGTAGAGCAAGCTATTCAGAGTATGGACTTACCCGTTCAAGTTGTAGCTAAGACATCAACACTTGTAAGCTCGGTTGTACTGAATGGTAACAAACAAGATATCGCAAAATTACTTTCAAACTCGCAAGTTGAAGGTATTTATCCCGTCTATGATTACAAATTACATGTAGCTGATAGTGCTGACTATATTGAAGCGACTCCACTTGTAGCGAATGGCTTAGCGACGGGTCAAGGTGTACGTGTTGCTGTACTAGATACAGGTATTGATTATACGCACACTGCATTTGGTGGTGAAGGCACTGAAGCTGCCTATGAAGCAGCCATTGCAGATCCTACAACTGTTGATTGGCCGCAAGGAAAAGTGCTTGGTGGTTTCGATTACATTAATAATGATGCGGATCCAATAGATGTAACGACAAACCATGGTACGCATGTATCTCACTCTGTGAATGGCATTGCACCAAATGTTGATTTATTTGTTTATTCAGTGTGTGCTGCTAACTGTCCAGGATTGGCGCAATTACTTGCGTTAGAGAATGCGATGGACCCTGATGGTGATGGTGATATTTCTGATCGTGTAGATGTCATTAATATGTCTTTAGGTGGTGACTATGGTGACATTGCTAACGACGCGGTTGGACTTTTCATTAATGAGGCTGTAAAGCTAGGCACTAACGTGGTTATTTCAGCGGGTAATGATGGTGCATACCCATTTATTGTTGGTGGTCCGAGTACAACAGAGAATGCGTTGTCTGTTGGAGCAATGACTCACCCTACAGAAGAGCAGTCAGTTGCTAGCGGTACAGTTAACGATGAAGAAACTATTGTTCAACCAGCTAGCTTCGGTCCACAAACTGCATTTAGTTACACAAATGACAACATTGAATTAGTTTACCCAGAAGCAAATCAAACAGCGTGTGAAGCATTTGCTGATGACGTTGATTTTACTGGCAAAGGTGTGATTATTGACCGTGGTGCGTGTGCATTCACAGTTAAAGTATTAGCAGCTCAAGCAAAAGGTGCAGAGTTCGTTGTCATTGCAAATAATACAGATGATGGCACGCCAGCACCTATGGGCGGTGCCGATGCAGCAGTCACAATTCCTTCTGTAGGTGTAACATTTACAGCAGGTGCTGCGCTTAAAGCGGGTGGAACATTTAACTTAACTGTTGAGCGTTTAGTATTGTCTGGTGCAATTGCAGACTTTACATCACGTGGTCCATCAATGGGCGGTTTATTAAAACCAGAAATTACCGCGCCGGGCGTGAACATTATGACGGCTCACCCAGGTCTTGGTGATGGTTTAACAGGCGCTACAGGTACTTCGTTCTCTGGTCCTATCACGGCTGGTGCAGTGAGTTTACTGAAAGAAGCATTACCAGAGCGCAATGCACTTGAAATTAAAGCAACGTTAATGAATACCGCTAACTTAAACGTAACAATGGAGCCATTAGCACTTAACCCAGATGCTGAACTTGCGCCAATTAGTTACATCGGTGCGGGTTTAGTTGATGTTAATAAAGCTGCAAACTTACCTGTTGCTGCTTGGGCAGCAGATACCAAACAAGCGGCTCTTTCGTTTGGTTTAGTGAATGCATCAGAAACAGTTAAATTAACAAAAACGGTACAAGTTAAGAACTTCTCGAATGAAGTCAAAGTGTATTCGCTTTCTTTAGAACAGCGTTATCAAAACGATATTGACCGTGGTTCATTCTCATTCGATTACCCAGAGACAATCACTGTTCCTGCAGGTCAAACGCTATCATTTGATGTGACAGCAACGATTGACCCTACTACGTTACCAGAGTGGACATTGACTGATGATAACATTGGCTCGCAAGCAGTCACTGCTGATTTAACAAACTTAGAGCTTGATGGTGCGTTAGTCTTCTCTGATGGTAGTGAAAGAGCATTCCACCTTGTGTATCACGTATTGCCAAAAGCAAACGCTGCAATGAGCTTTACTCCTGTGATGACAGAAGATGGCCTTGCTCATACGTTAACTAATACTGGTGCAGTGGCACTTGAACCAGTATTTGCACCAACAGTAATGACTGATGAAATAGATGAAGACCAACGCTTTGATTTAGTGGGCGCGTCAATTGAGACGTTTGCTGTGCCAACAGAAGTCTGTGCAAGCGGTTTTGTTACTTTAACTACGGTAGTGATGAATGAAGGTATCACTCACTCTTATGTGGGTGGCTTTATGGCTGACTTCGATATAGACCAAGATGGTACATACGATGTAACAGTTCAAAATGGTAAACTTGAGTGGTTCTATGATGTTGAGCCTGGTACTGCAATTACCTTTACACATGGTTATGGAAGCAGCTCTGGCGCGCTGAATAATATCTATCAAATCATTGGTAATAATCACTTAACAATGCAAAGCTGCTTGGGTGATTTTGGTTTAACTGCTGAAGATATTGGTAAAGTCTCAGCAAATGTTCGCTTCCGTACAGAGGAAGAAACATGGACACCAATCGCTACAGGTGCAGGCGATGTTGCAATGGGAACATATACGTTTACTGATGCTTCTAATGATGTATATGCTGTACTTGTGAATGAAGCTGGTGAAGCAGTAAGCTCAGTTGAGCCTGGTGCATCAGCAACGCTATTAAACGCAGGTGCAGACTTCATGATCCTGTCTGATTCAGGTTCTAAAGCATTTGTAGCAACACCTCGTGATGACGCAAATTCAGCCCCAGTTCTTTCTGATGCAATGTTTAGCGTTGATGAAAATACATCGACAGGTACTGTTATTGGCACACTTGAAGCAACATACAGTGCAGATCTTGCAAACCCTATCTCTGAGTTTATTGTACTCAGTTCCAATTCAACAGCTGTTTCAGTAACTTCTGAAGGTGATGTTGTTGTAATGGATGAAGCAATGCTTGATTTCGACGCAGGACTTGTGTCTATAGAGATAGAAGTTGTGGTAACTGACTCTGCTGGCAATATTTCTGAACCGGCTATGGTTACAGTAATGGTTAATAACTTAGCAGATGAAGCCGCTGAAATGATGCCAGTTGTGGAAGCGGGTCAAATGTTTACTGTTCAAGAAAATGCAGTGTCAGGAACAGTGATTGGTACTGTTTTGGCATCTGATCCAGACGCTGAAACTACGCCAATTGTTTCTTACTCAGTAGAAGGTCATGATGGTATTGCTATTGATGAAATGGGCAGCCTGACTGTTGTAGGTGAAATTGATTTTGATACAACACCAGTTATCGAATTAATGGTTACTGCGATAGACAGTGCTGAAAATATGTCTGAGGCTGTTCTAGTTACTATTGAAGTTACAGAAGACCCAGCAGAATCTAAGCCTGTTATAGCTTCAGGACAACGCTTCTCTGTTGATGAGAATGTTGCTTTAGGTACAGTGATTGGCACGTTAGAGTTCTCTGATCCTGATTCAGATGAAACGCCAGTTGTTGAATTTATCGTATCGGGTAGCAACTTAGTTACTGTTAATACTAATGGTGTTATTAGTGTTGCGAGCGAGCTTGATTATGAATTCCAAAGTGAATTTACATTCTCTGTAATTGCTGTTGATTCTGCCGGCAATATGTCAGACGCAGTAAACGTTGAAGTTGAAGTGAATGACATTCGTAGTAATGACGATGATGATAAAGATGATTCAGGTTCATTAGCATGGTTAACTTTACTAGCTGCACCGTTTGCATTTATGCGCCGTCGCAAGCAAAAGTAATGACTTGATTTGTAATTAATAAAGGGAGCTTCGGCTCCCTTTTTACATTGCTTCACAAAGCATGCTTATATCTTGCTCTGTTTTTACTTATATTGGAGGATGAATAATAAAAAATACAACAGGAATCTCATGAACGTTGGTTACTCTCTCTGCTTTGCAGCACTCTCATTTGCCGTTTTAACGGCGTGTAATAAAGTCCCTGATACCGCACATAATATTGAGCAATCACGTATTACAGAAAATGCAGGTATAGCGGCACCTATTGCAAAAAAAATTCGCCATGAAATGAGTATTCATGGTAATACGCGTGTCGATAACTATTACTGGATGCGTGATGATGCGCGTAAAAATGAGGCGGTAATTGCCCACCTCACTGCTGAAAATACTTACGTAGATCGCACGATGGCGCATACAAAAGCGCTGCAAGATACACTTTTTAATGAGCTTAAAAGTCGTATAGAGAAAGACGATAACTCTGTGGCTACCAAAAAGGGAGACTATTATTACTCATCGCAGACGCGAGGTGATGATGAGTATCCAATTTATGTGCGAAGCAAATCCAGTGATGGTAACAACCAACAAGTCATATTGGATGTTAATGAGCTTGCTAAAGAGCATGACTACTTTGCTGTAACAGGCTTAGAGGTAAGCCCTAATGGGCATTTATTGGCATACGGTGAAGATACTTTAAGTCGGCGTATTTATACCATTAGAGTGAAAGACTTGGTCAGTGGTGAGCGACTGGCAGATACGATAGAAGGGAGTGAGGGAGATGTTGTTTGGGCAAATGGCAACCGCACTTTTTACTACATTAAAAAAGATCCACAAACGTTATTAGGTTATCAGGTTTATCGCCATACATTAGGCACCCCACAAGCTGATGATGAACTGGTTTACGAAGAAAAAGATACTCGCTATTACACCAGCATAGGTAAGAGTAAAGACCATCAAAAGATCTATATTTATCATGAAAGTACTAGTGCTTCTGGTGTCTCTGTTATTGATGCAAATGACACAGGTGCTTTGCCGAAGCGGTTCATCGAGCGTGAACCAGAACTTGAATATAGTATTAAAAAGCACGGGGATTGGTACTACATAGTCACCAATCTACATGCCGTTAATTTTCAATTAATGAAGGTACATCAATCACAAGCGCATGATAAAGGCCATTGGCAAACGGTGATTGCGGGTAGGGATAACGTTAAACTTGAAGATATCGAGTTATTTAAGAATCATTTGGTATACAAGGAACGTGAAATGGGGCAAACCCGTTTAACTATTCGTGACTTACGAAACCAAAATGAACAAGTGATTGTTTTTAATGATCCAACTTATATGGTTGATAGCTATGGAAATTTTGAGCTGGATAATCCTCGTTTACGTGTTTACTACTCAAGTATGACAACCCCAGATACCCATTACGATATCGACCTTATAAGCGGCGAAAAAACAGTGCTTAAGCAGCGCAACGTTTTGGGTGACTTTACGCCAAGTAACTATGCATCTGAGCGTATCTATGTAACAACCCGTGATGGTGTTGATGTACCGGTCAGCCTTGTTTATCGTAAAGATAAGTTTAAAAAAGATGGCAGTAATCCTCTTTTACAATACGGATATGGTTCGTATGGTGCGACGATGGATCCGCGTTTTTCGAGCTCGCGTTTGAGCTTACTCGACCGCGGTTTTGTGTTTGCGATTGCACATATTCGTGGCTCTCAAATGCTAGGTCGCCCTTGGTATGAAGATGGCAAATTACTTCATAAGAAAAATACGTTTAATGACTTTATTGATGTAACTAAATCTTTAGTTGCACAAAAGTATGGTGACAAAGAGCGCATATTTGCCATGGGAGGCAGTGCCGGAGGGTTATTAATGGGGGCGGTCGTTAATCAAGCGCCAGAGCTTTATAGCGGGGTGATTGCTGCAGTGCCATTTGTTGATGTAGTCACCACGATGTTAGACACAAGTTTACCACTAACAACCAATGAATATGACGAGTGGGGTAATCCGAATGAAAAAGTATTTTACGATTATATGCTGTCATATTCACCGTATGATCAAGTAAAAAAACAAGCCTATCCTCATATGTTGGTCACTACAGGGTTACATGATTCGCAGGTACAATATTTCGAACCTGCAAAGTGGGTTGCTAAACTGCGCGAATACAAAACAGATAACAATTTAGTACTCTTTAAAACAGATATGGAAGCCGGGCATGGAGGGGCGTCGGGACGCTTTAAAAGCTTACAAGACACCGCCTTGTACTATGCCTTTATGCTTGATTTAGCGGGTTATCAACAATAAGCAAAAAGGCATCAATGCGCTTTTATTGATGCCTATTTTGATAAGTTAAAGCGAAACTGGCTGCCTTTCCCTAAGGTACTCTTTACTTCGATATTACTGTTCATTAGGGTTAGTAAGTGCTTGCATATTGCTAACCCTAGCCCTGATGTTCCTCGTTTTATACTGTTTCGTGCTTGATAATGTGGCTCAAAGATCGCGTGTAACTCGTCTTCGTGTATGCCGATACCCGTGTCTGATACTGTGACGTAAAGTTGCTCACTTTGCTGTGACACGCTAATTGAGATAGTGCCCTTTTCCGGAGTATGGCGAATAGCATTTTCGATCAGGTTGGTTAATATGCGTTCTAGTTTGGCAATATCCGTGGTCACGGTGAAATCGCAGATTTCAGGGATAACCTGGAGAGTTATGCCGGCTTTTTGTGCAGTTAATGCTAGCTTGGCCAGGCAATCATAAATAAGCTCTCCTAGATTAAAGGTTTCTGTGTTTATTTTTACTTGGCCACTTTCTAAGTGCGCTAGTTCGAAAATTTGTTCTATTAACAGTTTTAACTGCTGGCAGTTATCCATAGCAAGGCTTAAGTAGTGCTGTTTTTCGTGTTCATTCAAATGACTTTTGGGTTTTTTTATTACTTCAATAAATCCGTGCAATGAAGCAAGCGGTGTTCTTAAATCATGCGAAAGGTGAGTGAGTAACTCGCGGCGCTGTTTATCTGCCTGTTGTAACGATTTTAATTGCTCATCAATGCGAGACAACATGCCATGAACTCCTTTGCTTAAGTTACCTATTTCATTGTTACCCGAATAGCGTGGGCTTTGTGTCATTTTTGTTAAGCTGTAATTTGCCGCTCTAATTTGGCAAATCTCGTTATTTAGCTGCGTGAGGGGTAAGGTAAAAAATCGAAAGAGAATAAGCATGATAATAAGTAACGTAATGACTGCAACTACAAACCCTATTGCACCAATCTTAAGAATGTCATTACTTTTAATATTATTAAGTAAAGTATCAAAGGTTTGACCACCAATAATCACGTACAAATAACCTTGCAATTGTTGTTGGTTATAAACCGGCGCGGCAGAGAATATTTTTTGGGTATTACTGCGAGGATCATCACCGTAAATCGGTGTTGTACTCGTTTTATTAATGAGTTCTTTGATAGGGATGAGATTTATTTTTTGTTTAATTACTTGCCCAGGTTTAGCCGAATAGGTCAGTAACTTACCGGTTGAATCAACAAAGTAGAATTCAAAAGCCGGGCCGAGGATCATCAAGGTATGAAATAAGTTCTCCAAAGCTTTATAGTCATAGACACCTTGTTTAATTAATGGATTGTCATTCACTAGGTGCTCAGCTAACTGTAAATGCAGGTTTTGTTGTGCATGATCTTGGGCGCTTTGCTCCAGCTGTTTACTCCAGTTGAATACCAGTGCACACAACAGGCTAAAAATAAATATGAACGACCATGCGAGCTTTTGATATAAGGTCATCGAGTGCATTAATTGGCACTCAACTGACGAGGGTTTAGTTTATAGCCAACACCCCAGACGGTTTCTATAAATGGTGTTTGATGGTATTGCTCAAATTTACTCCGCAGACGGTTGATATGTGAGTTCACTGTATGCTCATAACCACTGTGTTGATAACCCCACACTTGGTCGAGTAATTGTTGTCGGCTAAATACGTGGTTCGGGTGCTTGGCAAAATACACCAGTAAATCAAACTCGGTGGCGGTTAAGTTAATTGCTTGGTTAGCTAAAAATGCTTGGTGGCTGGCAAATTCTATGTGCAGTTTGCCTAGTTGTATTATGGGTTGTTTCTCAGTTTGCTCGTTACTTGATTGTGCCATAAGAAGCTGTGCGCGATGGCGTAGTTGGGTTTTTATACGTGCCTGTAACTCTCTGGCGAAAAAAGGTTTGCAAATATAATCATCTGCTCCCATTTCTAACCCTATTACTCTATCCATATCGCTGCTAAGTGCGGTCAGTAAAATGACAGCGATTGTTGGATAATGCTCCTTAATTTTTCGACATAAACTTAACCCATCCATCTGCGGCAAGTTTATATCTAGTAATACGAGCCCATAGGGATGACAGGCAAGCTTTTTAATCGCTGATTCAGCACTACATGTCTCGTCTATGTGTAAGTTTAAGCTCTGTAACTGGGTTGTTATTAGGTGTCGTATAGTTCGGTCATCTTCAACAATTAATACTTTTTCTGGGCGCATAGTCATATCCAAATCGCTAAGGCACCTCCCTATGCCCTTAGCGTAAGTGGGTGCTATTATTATTGCGTCCGCGTTATGATTATCTGAGCAACAGGGTTATCAAATTTATGTTGGCTCGTCAGTACTGAGTCTGTTAAACCATCATCTTGACTTACAACACCTGGGTGCATGGCTACACTGTTTATATCGTCTCGGTTTTCGTTGTATCCTTCACCTGAGTCAGCAGGACCAGGGATCGTACCACTTGCTTCTGAGTTGGCCTCAGTGCCAGCATCATAAGCAAGACTATTGCGAGAAAGCGATTCATTAACAGCTAACGAAGACACGTCTATAGCATTAAGACCGGTAAAAGCGTCATTTGTATTCACTAACATTGTCGCTAAGCTAATTTTTAATGATTCAAGCTGCTCCGAGGTGAATGTAAGAGTGAGTTGTTCTCCTGGAGGAAGAGGGTTTTCTGCACTCTGAGCGTGTGTTGCAAAATCAACGGTTAATAGTTGGCTGTTATCACCGCCCTCGGCCATTCTTTCTAATGCCTCTGAAGCAGAGTTTCCTATTTGCCATAGCATACCCTCTGTGTGAGCGATAAGGGCAACAGGAGAAAAAGGTTGTGCGGCGGTTAAATTGGTTATTGTCACAGTAAATTCGTAGCTTGTCGGAGTGACAACCACGGGAGGTTTTACTTCCACATCATTGTTATCTGAATCACTGCATGCTGCGAGGCTTACACCCAGCGCGAGTATAATTAAGCTTTTTGAAAAGCGCATAACGGCCTCCTACTTCACGGTTACAGTTAACATCGCAACAGGGTTAAGCCATCTATGTACTGTATTATTAAGATCACTCATACCTGCTTCGAGGTCGTCATCACCTAAGATACCAGGATGAATGTGTACCATGGTATTGTTTTCGCTGCTTGTTACACCACTTCCTCCGCTACCAGCATTACCGCCAGGCGCAGCGGGAATACCCAAAACACCTAATGCACCAGAACCTTCAACAACACGTTCATCATTTGCTTCTGTACCCGCATCATAAGCGTTTAAATACACGGTGTAAGTCCCTGCTTGCGATGGAATCATCCAGCTGTCTAAGCCGACAAAACCATCATTGGTGGGGAGTAACATCGCAGTTAGCGATAAGTAATTGTTGCCATCGCTGGTGGTTAATGTCGTCATAGTGGAGCTGGTAGGTGCTAATAAGCCTTCTGCAGGATTCACAACCATGTCACTACTTGCAGCAGTCGCTTCATTAATTAAAGGCTCTAAATTTCCGCCTTCAGCCATTGTTTGTAATGCCGTTGAGGCAGGCATTGCTACGTTAAATAACTTATGTTCACTGTTGTGGGCTGCAATGAGCACTGGGGTAAAATGTAACCCTTGGGTGAGGTTGGTCAGTTTAATGTCCAGTTCAGCCGCTTGGCCTAAAAAACTAGTCAAAGCGCTGGCTGCTAACATTGATAAAGGTAAAGCTTTCATTGTTCTTTCCTGTTTTTGATGATTTAAAAACAGTATCAAAGCGCAATATCAAGAAAGCCTCACGAAGTTATCACTTTTTTATCACAGCAAATTAAGTAGCCGTTCAAGGGCGTATACATCTTCGCCATTTTCTTCTTGAATCAGTCGGTTATCTTCATCGAGTAGCAATAGGCGAGGAATCCCTTTGTTTGCATAGGCATTATAAATTGTGCGATTTTCATCACTGATAAGCGGATAGTTAAGATGGTAGTCACGTTTAAACTGTGCCAACGACGTGGAATTTTCTTCACGGCCAATCGCAATAATTTGCAGTTCAGAATTATTGACCCATGGACTTGCTTGTAATTGCTCAATAGTACGCTGAGAATCAGCGCACCAGGTGGCAAATAAAATAATTAGTTTTTTCTTATTCTTAAGTTGTACGATATAGTTTTCAATATCAGTAAATTGGCTATGTTTAAATGATTCGCCTGGTTTAATAAACGTGACGTAATCGTTTTGAGGTAACGCTGGTGTCGTAGCTTGCTTTGCTCCGTTTGAAGAACAAGCGGTTGCTAGAAAACTACAGAGTATCAGTGTTATGCGTGTTTTTTTCATTTGCATCGTGAGCGTTTAATTTTTAATCTGCCCTCATAATATAGGCAAATGAAAAACGAAAACAATACAACAAGGAGATAAAATGGAAGATAATCAAAAAGTTGAATTAGTGGAATGTAATAAAGAGCAACGCACTTGGGCGATGTTATGCCACTTAAGCTCGTTTGCAGGGCTATTGATCCCCTTTGGTTCCGTGATTGGTCCGCTTATAGTGTGGCTTGCTAAAAAGGATGAAATGCCATTAGTCGCCGAGCATGGCCGTAAATCACTTAATTTTCAATTAACCATGATGATCGCCTATATCGTGAGTTTTTTACTTATCTTTGTAGTGATTGGCGTGATTTTACTGCCTGTGATTGCGGTGTTTGCTTTTATCATGGTGGTGGTCAGTGCTATTAAGGCCAATGATGGTAAAGACGTTAACTACCCGTTGAGTATTGAATTTATAAAATAATGGGATTGCAATATACTGTTAAAGCTCAGTAACCGTGCTGAGCTTGTCTTTTTTGGTGTGCAATGGCCTATTTATCACTTTTTTTTACTGCTTTTATTTCAGCCACCTTATTACCGAGTTCCTCAGAATTAGTCATGACAGCGATGGTAGCCAAAGGCAACTACGTTTTATGGATACTGTGGCTTAGTGCCACCTTAGGCAATGTGTTAGGGAGCTGTGTAAACTATTGGTTAGGAACACAAGTTTTGCGTTTTAAAAGCCGTAAATGGTTTCCGGTGTCTGAAAAATCAATTAAAAAAGCAGAAACGCAATTTAACAAGTACGGCATATACAGTTTGTTGTTTGCATGGCTGCCTGTTGTGGGCGACCCTCTGACAGTGGTTGGGGGAATATTTAGAGTTAAATTTTCTGTGTTTTTGATATTAGTTGCCCTTGGCAAAGGCGCACGTTATTTAGCCGTGCTTGCCTTTGCGGTTGGGCTAGAAGGGTTGCTTTAGTCTTTTTGCCAGTCAAGTGTGAGTGACACAGAGTCAGCAAAACGAAGAGCATGAGGTTTATCAACGCGCACTTTAGCGTAATGAACGCTCTGGTGCTCATGGCAAATTGCCAGTATCTCTGCAACGAGTTTTTCTAAGAGTAAAAAATGCCCTTGCTCCACAAGGCTGATCACCTCTTTAGTGATGGTTTTATAGTTGAGCGCTTTATCAACGGCATCTGTTTCACATGCTTGGTCAGCTGGGTAGTGAATTTCTAAGTTGATCACCACATCCTGCTTTTTTTCCCGCTCGTCTGGGTTAAAACCAATAAAGGTTCTCAGTCTTAAATTCGTTACATTAATAATTGCATTGGCCATAATTACCCTCTAACTAGTTGTAAAAACTCGTTACGGGTTTTTGGATCAGCCCTAAAGTTGCCAAGCATCACTGAGGTGCGCATGCTTGAGTTTTGTTTTTCAACGCCTCGCATCATCATGCACATGTGTTTCGCTTCAACAATCACCCCCACGCCTTTTGCTCCAGTGACTTCTTCAACTGCTTTCGCTATTTGATGAGTAAGTTGCTCTTGGATTTGAAAGCGACGCGCAAACATATCAACAATACGTGCAAACTTTGATAAACCAAGTACTTTACCATTTGGAATATAAGCAATGTGGCAACGACCAACAAAGGGTAGCAAGTGATGCTCACACATTGAGTAAAGTTCAATATCTTGAATTAATACCATGTCATCAGCATCTGAGGTAAACACCGCGTTGTTGGTAATTTCATCTAACGTTTGACGATAGCCTTTTGTTAAATATTCCATCGCCTTTGCGGCACGCTTAGGTGTATCTAGTAAGCCTTCGCGTTGAGGGTCTTCGCCTACAGCGCTAATAATGCCTTGGTAACTCTTTTTTAAATCATCGTGCATAGGTTTCTCAATAATTCGTTATTTTAAATGTCTGCCACCATCAACGGGCATCGAACGGCCTGTGATGTAATGACTGTTAAGTAGTAGCTCTACACTGTTAATAATTTCGGCGCAGCCGGGCTCAATACCCATCAACGATTTTTTCAATGTTTTGGCTTTGTATTCGTCGCTATCGTGTTCATTAAAAATGATGAGTGAAGGGGCGATAGCATTGACCTTGATTGCTGGGGCAAATTTTGCAGCAAATGACTTTGTTAGGTTATCAAGCGCGGCTTTACTCGCAGAATAAGCAAGGTGTTTAGGACTGCCTTTTTCAACTACGTAATCAGTAAGATGAATAATATCGGCAGGGTGTCCTGTGTTTTTTTGATAATTAAGTAATAAGTCTGCCGAAGCGAGATTTATTAAATAGGGGGCTTTCGCGTGAATGCGCATCATGTTGTCGAACAGGGCAGCATAATCGTGATTATTTGCTTCGCAGTCCCAGCTTGAAGCGTTGTGAATAATTGCTTTAAGCTGGTTTGTGTGACTTTTTAATTGTTCAATAAAGTGCGCAATTGCTTCGTCGTTATTAAAATCTGCATGAATGCAGGTTGCCCCTTTTCCAGCAAGTGTATCAATCGCTTCATGACGTGTGCGATAAGTGACAATGATTGCTTGCCCTTGTGCTAAAAAGTGCTCTGCTAAGGCAAGTCCTATACGCTGACCTGCACCAGTAATTAAAATGGGCGATGACATAAATTAATATAAATCCTTAGACTTTTTAATGCGATAAGGTATGCATTAAGAGTACGTTACTGTAACAACTATAAACCAAATTACAGAACTATTTCATCTTTACTGCAATCATGTAAGCAAAACTTTTACGTATCTAATCTCTATATAGATCATTTGCTGAACTTCAAGAGTCAGGCATAATAATCGCACTCGAGATTCTTCTAGCTGCTTATGTTTGCTTTTTTAAGGTCATGGCATTGGTTACGGTTTATGCCATGGCTGTTCATTATCAGTGTGTACTGTTCCTTATTATTTTCTCAAGGAGCCACCGGGCTAATGGGTCACTTTATGGCGCAATTGAGTATTGCCGCCACGATGGCTCTCGGATCCTTTGTTGCCGGAGGTACGGCATTAGGGGGTGGGGCGGTGGCGTTTCCTGTGATGACCAAAGTATTAGCAATAGAGCCTGCAACAGCTAAAGTTTTCTCTCTAGCGATTCAAAGTTTTGGTATGACAGCCGCGGCTTTAACAATTATTTTTGGTCGTATTGCCTATTACAAGTACGTGGTGTTGATTGCTGCGCCTTTGGCAATTGTGGGCGCTATTTTTAGCTTACTGTTTATTGCAGATTACGTGCCTCGCTTAGTCGTGAAAGGTGTATTTAGTTCACTACTGTTGTGTTTTGCGCTCACATTAGCGTGGCGTATTTACCGACGAGCCCAGCATATTTGCAGTCAAACTGATATTACCGTGAATAAAGCGCGAGTGGCGCTGGTGGCTGTTATTGGTGGCATTGCATCGGGGTTAGTTGGTTCAGGGGCTGATATTGCCATATTTGCACTCCTCGTCATTGCATACAATGCGAATATTCAACGTGCGACAGCAACCACGGTGATTATAATGGCGTTGACTTCGGTGGTGGCCAGTTGTGTAAACTATTTCTTTCTTAACGAAGTTACTGCGCAGATTGAAGCGTATTTATTAGCCGCGATCCCTGTGGTTGTGCTTGGTGCGCCATTGGGGGCGTATGTGTGTGCGCGGGTCAAAAGCGGGCAATTAATAGGCTTTTTATTGCTGTTAATTGCCCTTGAAGTGTCATTTACGGTTTATGAGCTGTTAAATGCAGTTTAAAGCGCGTCGTAAACAGTGGGGATAGCTTGGCGTTTGTGCTGTGTACGCAGGTAAATCGCCGTTAGTTTTTGCTCTACTTCACTGCTCACATCTTTCCCTTCTAAAAAGTCATCAATTTGCTCATACGTTAAGCCGAGTGCCTCTTCGTCGGTTAAACCTGGGCGGTCACATTCTAGGTCGGCTGTTGGTGCTTTGTGCACGAGCAGTGCTGGGGCACCTAAGTGCTCAGCAAGCGCTCTAACTTGACGTTTCGACAGACCAAACAATGGCGCAAGGTCGCATGCACCATCACCAAATTTAGTGTAAAACCCTGTGATATTTTCAGCACTGTGATCTGTGCCTACAACGAGGCCTTGGCAAAAACCAGCAATTTCGTATTGCGCGACCATACGTTGGCGAGCTTTAACGTTACCTTTAATGAAATCGATTTTTGCTTGTTCAGGCAATTCACCCCCAGCGCCGATGACAGCCGCCATAGCTTGCTCATGCATGCCATCCACAGCGGCTTTAATATTAACGGTCATGCGCTTGCTGGGTTGAATAAAGTCAACGGCCATTTGCGCTTCGTCTTCATCGGCTTGAATACCGTACGGTAAGCGCACAGCAATAAATTGATACTCGTTGGTGTTATGCTCTTGGTTCAATTCATTCACGGCTAATTGACATAAACGGCCACAGGTTGAAGAGTCCACACCGCCACTAATACCTAATACTAGCGAGCGCGAGTGCGCAGCAAGCAGTCGGCTTTTAAGAAAGTTGACGCGTCGAGTGATCTCCGCTTTTACGTCAATCGTGGGTTGGACTTTCATTTCTGCCAGAATATCGGCACGCATGGTAGAGCTCCTATTTATGTTATTTTTGGCGTTGAATCTAGGGGTATTATGTTACGGGTCTGCTTTTTATTAAAGCCCTAAATGTGCTTTTATAGTGTCTATATGTCGCTTAAGTTCGTCGATCTCAGCCCGTAATTGCTCAACTTCATCGACACGATCGTGTTCAGGCTCTGCTGAATGCGTTATTTCATGTACACTTTGTGGATCAACAAATAGATGTTGATAACGGCTTTCGCGTTTACCGGGCTCACGCGCTAAGCGAGTAACATACTCTTGCTCAATTAGAGAGTTTAAAGCGCTTTCGACCTCATTGACGCTTGCAAACTCAGCAAGGCGATTACTGCGCGTTCTTAATTCGCCCGGCGTCTGTGCGCCGCGCAGTAATAACAAGCAAATAATGGCGCGTTGCTGTTCGGTAAATTGCAAGCTGCCGAATTCAGTATTACAAAAACGGTGCGCGTACTTATTCACGCGACCCGACAGCCCCTCATCAACAGTGACAAGGCGTAATGCAATTAACTCATCAAGCGTGTCTTGCACATCGGCTTCAGTAAGAGAGAGCACAGGCTCCCGATTTGACTTTTGATTACAGGCATTGGTTAATGAATTTAAAGACAGTGGATAATGCTCGGGTGTTGTACTTTGTTTTTCGAGTAAACAGCCAATAACGCGTTGTTGATTAGGAGATAATTGCATTGTATTACTCTCTTTCTTGGTGGGTGTCTAACCACACGGATAGTTTTTTATTAAGTGAATCAAAGTTTAGCGGCTTGGTTAAATAATCATTCATACCGGCGTTTAAACAGCGCTCTTTATCGCCTTGCATCGCATTAGCTGTAAGCGCAACAATACTAACTTCGCGATGTGCTGTGCCTGCATCGCCGTTACGAATTGCCCGTGTCGCTTGGTAACCGTCCATTTCAGGCATTTGACAATCCATTAAAATTAATTCGTAGGGCATATGTTCTCGGTTTGCTATTTTTGCAATTGCCTCAAGACCATTTTCGGCAATGTCAAAGCTAATACCGGCTTGTTTTAGCAGCGCGCCTGCAACCATCTGATTTACTTTATTATCTTCAACTAACAGTATTTGCGATGCCGAATTTACAGTGTACGTTGCTACTTTTTTTACTAAGGTTTCTTTATTGATTTGTTGCTGCTCGATATATTTATCGTTAGCAAGAGAGTTAAACAAATCAGAGGGCGTTAATGGCTTAAAGATAATACTCTCAACTTTCAGTGTTTGTCTTGTTTGTTTTTCTGTCAGACTCATCGGGGCCATTAAAATGCGTTTACAGCGGGTTGCATTAAAATGTGTTTTAAAGGCCTGTTTTTCGGCTGCATTTGCTTGCATATACAGTTGATAATCAACAAAAATGGCGTCGCAACGTTGACCATTTTGTTGTTTGGCGCGATTTAATAAACTGGCCATGTCGTTTATTTCTTCGACTTCTGCGCCCCATAATTGCAGCTGCTTTTTGGCAATATTACTGCTTAGAGTACAGCTGTCGGCAATTAATATCTGTTTTTTATCAATGATATGGCTAGGCTCGAGGGACTGTTTTTTATAATCTAATTTAACCTTAATGGAAAAGTTAAAGGTGCTGCCTTCGCCATAAGAACTAACCACATTGACATCACCCTGCATCAACTTACACAGCTGCTTTACAATAGCAAGACCCAAGCCCGTGCCACCGTATCGGCGCGTGGTTGAAGCATCGGCTTGGGTAAATGAATCAAATAATGTGGCTTGTTTTTCAGGTTTAATACCAACCCCAGAATCAACGACAGAGCAATCTAAATACATCGCATCGTCAATCGGTTTGACCGTCGCAATGACGATTATTTCGCCATCTTTTGTAAATTTAATGGCATTTCCGAGTAGGTTATTAATAATTTGTCGAATACGATTAGGATCGCTAACAATAAATTCATGGGTAATTTGGGTGGCATCAAGCACAAGCTTGGTGTTATTTTGCTCTGCTTTAATCGCAAATGACTCAACGGTGTCACCCAGTAGTTTTGATACATTAAAGCTAATATTTTCAATATCTAATTTGCCTGCTTCAATTTTCGAGAAATCTAAAATATCGTTGATAATATGCAATAACGACTCAGCAGATGATTGTGCTAATTGAATATGATGATTTTGTTGGCTATCTAACTTGGTTTGCTTGATGATATTAAGCATCCCAATTACGCCATTCATGGGCGTGCGTATCTCATGACTCATACTGGCTAAAAACTCACTTTTAGCTTTAACAGCCTGTTCTGCGGCTTCTTTCGCTTGCACCAGTTGTTGCTCAGTTTCTATACGACGTTGGCTTGCATGCAGACTACCAATCAGAGCAGCCACGGCAATTAAAAAGCTTTCTTCGTTTTTACTCCATTGCTGGCGACTATGGCATTTTTCAGCACATACCACCCCCATGGTTTTACTGCCAGTGGGAATAATCACCGTAAGCAGAGAGCGAATATCAAACTTATCAAGGTAATCCGTGTATAAGTCTTTAGTAAAGGGGTGTTGTTGAGCATCGCTGGCGTTAATGACGGCATTATTGTTAATGGCATCAAAATAGTTTTGCACCTCAATCTGCTGCAAACTGATGGGGTCACTAAATTGTGGGTTGCTCTGATCATGAATAGCAAAAGTGTTGAGTGACTGCCTATCGTCGCTAAACAACCAAATGCTTGCACGGTCGACATTGAGCGCATGGCAAATTGCTTGCACAATTACATGCTTAGACAAGTTTAAGTTGCCAGTCAGGACTGCATCATTCACGGTTAAAGATGCTAAAATTTCGTTGTGTAGTGCTATTTTCTGGTTTTCAAGTTCGATTAGTTTGCGCGCATCTATATCTTGAATTGAGCCAAATAGCTTGATGCATCGACCATTCTTATGCTCAGCCTCACAGTGAACTAAAACCCAAACCGCATCACCTTTTGCATTAATAATTTGAATTTGTGTTTCAAAGCTCTTGCCATGTTTAAGCGCCTGCTCGTAAAGGTGGCGAATTTTGTCGCGGCTAAAGCCCGCTTTAAAACCGTTAAAATTGGTAGGCCATTCAGGTTGTTTATTTATCGGATAGTTAAATATTTGCTTGGTCATATCTGACCAATACATGCTTTTGGTTTCAAGATTAAAAGACCACGCGCCGATTTTGGCAAGGCTGCTCATGGTTTCAAGCATTCGTTCGCTTTTGTATTGTCGTTCTAGCATTTTTAAGAAAAATAGCGATGCGCTAGCAAATAACGCACAAACCAAAATTATGGCTATCCTAAGTGGCCATATTGTTGAACTAGGAGGGCTCCAACCTGCTTTAGGCGCCGCATACATGCGCCATTCGCCACCCGGAAATGTAATACTGAAACTGAGTGGCGTGTTTTCTAAAATATGCTTTTGACCATAAAAGAATTCACCGTGTTGGCCTTTGCCGTTTCGCCCTTGTAGTGCTATGTCGTAATGATTACCTAATGAGACCAAGCCAGAGTTGGTATAGATCTTATTAATATCAAGCACCACCGAGAGTAAGCCCCAAAATTTATGGTCAGGTGGCATAAAAACAGGCATTCGGGCGACTAATGCGTGGCCACCTTGCACCAATTCTAATGGGCCCGCCATGACAATGGTATTCTCGTCACGTGCTTTAATGGCATCATCGCGCTGTGCTGCATTCTCTAAAAAGTTAAGGCCAATCGACTTTTCGTTACCTTCTAGCGGGTAGCCCATACGAATAACCATATCGGGCGCGCCACCAATATTTCTAAGCTCTGAAGAGGTCTCAAATAGAGGGGCTGCAATTTGTGCAAAGCGTGTTTGATCAAGGTTGGGCTCGGCAGCAACCGCGACAGCAAGGCCACGAACAAGCTGGATATTTGAAATGAGGATTGATTCAAGTTCAGCACGGTAGGCGCTTAATTTAGCCAGTTCTTGAGAGCGAAAGGCGTCTTTTCCGCGGTTGTAATTAATGTGATCTAATACAAAACCAATGAATACAATTAGCGCGAGCGAAAACCAGAAAGCGAGCCTGAGTTTTCTTAGCTTTTTATTGTCGTTTTCAGTCGCTAGCGGCATAAGTCTTATTGCGTATTATACTATCTTCCTACTATAGACAATTTCTGTCGTAATTAACAATGGACAATTGAGCTGTCCACGTTAAATTTAATTATTTGTATCGTAACACTATTTTTTCACAAAGCACGGGTTACTATACCCATGTATTTGTTACTTTCGCGCAAGGAATTTGGGCATGTTTAAGATAATCAAATGGTTACTAATAAGCTTACTTATAGTGGGGCTACTCGCTACGGGGATCACTTATGGTGTGTTGAATTTAAGTTTACCTGCTTTAGATGGTCGGGGAACCAGCTCGGCAATTACCCACTCAGTAAAAATTGAGCGCGATAAGCTGGGGCAAGCCGTAATTCATGCTCAAAACCGTTTAGATGCCGCTTATGCACTTGGCTTTGCGCATGGGCAAGATCGCTTTTTTCAAATGGATTTATTGCGTCGAAACGCAGCAGGGGAACTGAGTGAGCTATTTGGAAAAGCAGCTCTAGGCCTTGATAAAAAAATGCGTTTTCATCAATTGCGACAACGCAGCCAAATTATGCTCGCACAATTACCGGATAAAGATCAGGCTTTATTAAAAGCCTATACAGCGGGAGTCAATGAAGGGCATGCACAAGTTGGTTTCGACAGTTTTGAGTATATTTTAACGGGCGCAGAGGCCAAGCCTTGGCAAAGTGAAGACAGTTTACTGATTATTTTTAGTATGTACTTAGATTTGCAAACGGCAACCTTTGAGCGTGATAAAACACTGATTGAAATTGAACAACGGTACGGTAATGCAATGGTTGAATTTATAACTCAACCGAGTCCTTATCAAGCCGCGCTAGATAACAGTAAATTAGCCCCATATTCAGGCAAGATTCCCGCATTAAATGAGCCGCTGTGGGCGATGACTCACATTGATGAAAACCAAGAAGTAGGCAGTAATAACTGGGCAGTAACAGGCGATTTAACCGCCACAGGGTCGGCCATGTTATCGGATGATATGCATTTGTCGTTTGCTGTGCCAATCATTTGGTATCGCGCGCAATTGAATTACCCATTAAAGGGAGAAATGCAGCAAATTACAGGGGTGTCATTACCGGGAGCGCCTGCTATTGTTGTGGGCACTAATAATAAAATCGCTTGGGGGTTTACCAATGGGTACCTCGACACTGCTGACTGGATTGCACTGGATGGAAAAGAAAAAACATGGCAAATCGACGAACCCATACTCTTAAATGATGGCAGCACTGAGCATTATGCATTAACGATGAGTGAATATGGCCCTGTGACAGAGATTAACGGTAAGCCATACGCCTTAAGCTGGGTTGCCCATCATGATTATGCTGTAAACATGGCGCTTTTAAAGCTTGAGCAAGCGCGCAATGTCGATGACGCTTTAGCGCTTGCAGAGTATGTTGGTATTCCGGTGCAAAACCTCATGGTGGTTGATGATAAGGGCAGTGCGGCATGGAAAAATATGGGGGCTATTCCAGCACGTAAAGTGCCTCATCAGCTTGCGGTATCGGAGCAAGATTACTCACCCAAATGGCATGATAATGAAACTGATCGCCCCTTTGTTAAAAACCCTGAGAGTGGTCGCCTTTGGACGGGTAATTCACGTGTTGTTTCTGCAGCAGACCATGCGCGGTTTGGTAATGGAGCGTATGCGATGGGGGCTCGTTCAGCGCAAATTCGCGATCGCTTATTTGAAAAACAACAGTTTAACGAACAAGACTTTTATGACTTACAACACGATAACGAAGCGCGCTTTTTAAAAGATTGGCATAATTTACTTGTTAATCAATTAACTGCTGCCGGTGATAAATATACTGTTTACTTAACAGCGCTTAACAACTGGCAAGCCTGTGCTTGTAGCGATTCAATAGGCTATACCTTAGTGAAACGTTATCGAGACGAAGTTATTAATAGCCTATTTAGTCCTCTTGAAAACACACTTAAGTTAGACGGCGGTAGCTTGAAATATGTAAAGCGTGATTTAGAGCCTGCGCTTTGGCAACTGATTGAGGAAAAACCGGCACACTGGTTAAATCCAAAGTACAGCGATTGGCAGCAGCAAATGTTGGCCGCATTCGATCACACCGTCGCTAAATTAACGAAGCAGTATGGCAATAATTTACATAGTTGGGAGTGGGGAAAAGTGAATCAATTGGTGATTGAACACCCATTCGCTAAGCAGATCCCAGTGCTTAAAAAGCTGTTGAATATGCCAACGGCTCCGGGGTTTGGCGATACTTTTATGCCCGCAGTACAAGGTCGAAGTTTTGGCGCATCACAACGCTTTATCGTACAGCCAGGTTATCTAGAAAATGCGATTATGGCGATTCCTGGAGGTCAGTCAGGTCATCCTTTATCGGAGTTTTACCGTGCAGGGTTTAATGATTATGTGTCTAGCGAGTTGACGCCACTGTTGCCGCAAAATATCGTACACAGTATTACGATTAACGCGGTTAACTAACGGCGTCAATGTTATTAAATACGCTACTTTGTCCGGTCGCGATGGTGGTTTTATTTCGCCCTGAGTGCTTGCTTTTATACAATGCGGCATCTGCTTGTTGCAGCATGCACTCAAGCGGCGCTAACGGTTGCCATTCAATAAGGCCAAAACTCATCGTGACGGTTAATTCAGGAAAGTCTTGATGCGGTTCAATGGCTGCAATTTGCTGGCGTAATGCTTCGACTTTGGCAAAGGCTTGTTGTTGATTGGTGTGCCCTAGTAGTAACAAAAATTCTTCTCCTCCCCAGCGTACCGCAATATCATTTTCAGTTAAAAAAGCACGAATAGCGGCAGAAATATTCAACAATATGGTGTCGCCTTTATCATGGCCGTAGCTGTCATTTATATTTTTAAAGTGATCAATATCAGCCATAACCAAGCAGAGGGTATCAGCGTTCTCAATGCTTTTTTTATGGGCTGCTAGGATGAGTTTTTTTGCAAAACGACGGTTATACAATTTTGTAAGTGGGTCACGAGAGGCCATTTCTGTCAGCTCTATTCGCTGTGATATCGTTATTTCTCTAATCAAGCCAATGCCATATACCATGGGTAATCCAGCTATAATGATGTTGATCACATTGATATGAGGAATGAGTTCAGGGTAGGAAAAGGTATAGGTTACTTCGGCAAAAAAGACGTATAACAAAGCAAAGGTGATGATCATTAAAAAGCTATAAATAGCAGCGCGTTTTAACGGCAATTGATAGTCGATCATTAAAATACAAGAAATTGTCCATAAATAAAATTGAAACCCTGCGCTGAGTCCCAGTGTTGCACATACCACCACTGCATGAATGAGCACTTCGAGGCAAAATACTCTCAGCGCTAATGAGGTTAATCCTTGGTTTATAAGAAAGATGCCACCGCCCCAAGCACAAACACTTAATACGTTTACTATGGCAAGCGTATTGGCTCCAATGTGGGCAAAGGCTGGTATTAATAAGGCATGAACTGCTAACGCAAAATAAGCAATTCTAGAAATGATGAGAAACTTTACATGTTCAATTTCTTCTAATCCAGACTGCGTAGGTTGTTTAAGTAGATGTTTTATCAAACCAACCTCATAGATACAGACAGGGAGAATGTAAGTATAGATGATAATTTCAGCAGTGATCAGCTATTCTAGGTTATTCACATAGATAACAGTAAAAAAGTTCACAATTTGGGCGCAGGATTAAACACGTGTTCACCTGATATTTGCTAAGCTTAGGGTTTAGCATAACAAGCAAAAGATGCAGACTAGAATCAATTAGTTGAGAGAATAGTATGCACATTGCCGCTTGGTTTGTCCTCTCGTGCCTAAAAGGAGTATGTATGCCGGCAGAAAAAACGCATTTAGCGATCTGTAATTTAACGAAAGAGCAGTATCCACAAATAAAAACTTTAATGGATCAAGCCTATCCTGGGTTGGGGGGCGCGTGGCCAAGCCATACGATTTTCAGACTGATTGATCAATTTCCTGAAGGTCAAATAGGGATTGTGGATGATGGCGTTTTAGTAGGGATAGCACTGAGTGTGCAAGTTGATTATGCGCGTTTTTCTAACCCCCATACTTATGAAGATATTGTTGATGGTCATGACCGTGTCTTTAGTGATCCAGAAGGCGATGCGTTATACGGATTAGATGTGGTTATTTCATCGACCCACCGAGGTATGCGACTCGGTCGTCGTTTATATGACGCACGCAAAGAGCTTTGTCGTCAGTATAACTTACGCGCTATTTTAGCGGGCGGGCGTATTCCACGTTATTACAATCACAGCAGTGATATGTCGCCAATGGAATACATTGAGAAAGTTGATCACAAAGAATTATATGATCCGATTCTCAGTTTCCAGCTTTCGAATGATTTTCAGGTAAAGCGACTGCTAAAAAAATACCTACCTGAAGACCAAGAGTCAGTGGGCTACGCTACGTTGTTAGAGTGGAATAACATTATGTTTGAACCCACTGATACTGTGCTTGAATCAACTAAATCTATAGTGCGTGTAGGGGCTGTACAATGGCAAATGCGCTGTGTTGACTCGGTAGAAGAACTGCTAAAACAAGTTGAATATTTTGTGGATACAGTGTCTGACTATAAAAGCGACTTTATTTTATTTCCAGAGTTCTTTAATGCGCCAATAATGGGCTTAACTGAGCAAAGCAATCAAACAGAAGCGATCCGTTACTTAGCTGAGTACACCGAAACTTTTCGCGATGCGATGTCACGTATGGCAGTTGAATACAATGCCAATATTATTACCGGTTCAATGCCACTGGCAGAGGGCGATAAGATTTATAATGTCAGCTACTTGTGTCATCGAAGCGGTAAAATTGATGAGCAGCGTAAAATACATATTACGCCTCATGAACAAAACGACTGGGTTATTCAAGGCGGCGATAAAATTGCGGTATTCGAAACCGACGCGGGGCGTGTGGGGATCCAAATTTGTTATGACGTTGAATTTCCAGAGTTGTCGCGTATTTTAGCAAAACAAGGCCTAGATATTTTATTTGTGCCTTTTTGGACAGACACTAAAAACAGTTATTTACGTGTGCGCCATTGTGCACAAGCGCGTGCTATTGAAAATGAGTGCTACGTGGTTATTGCTGGCTCTGTTGGTAATTTACCTGAAGTTGAAAGCCTTGATGTACAGTATTCACAATCGGCAGTATTAACGCCGTCAGATTTTTCATTTCCACACGATGCGACATTAAACGAAGCAACCCCAAATACCGAAATGCTGTTATTCAGTGATTTAGACATGGATAAGTTGAAGATTCTTCACAGTGAAGGAACCGTGCGTAACTTAAAAGACCGTCGTGAAGACTTGTACGATGTGATACTGAAAAAGAGAGACGACTAATGGCGTGGCTATACTTAATTGTGGCGGGGTTATTAGAAATAGGCTGGCCTGTTGGGCTTAAAATGTCGCAAGATCAAGAAAGCCGCTGGTTAGGTATTTCGATTGCCGTGGCGTTTATGGTCGCCAGCGGATTCATGTTATGGCTTGCACAAAAACAAATACCCATGGGGACATCTTATGCAGTATGGACAGGCATTGGTGCTGCAGGTACTTTTTTAGTGGGTATTTTGTTTTACGGCGATGCAGCCACATTTGGTCGCATCGCGGGTGTATTACTGATTATAAGTGGTGTGATCACGCTTAAAATCAGTCATTAAAAAAGCGGCTATTGCCGCTCTTTTAAGGAAGCATAACGAGTATAGCCGCGAGCGCAATTAACACGAGCCCTGCCGTGTCTTGGCGTTTTAGCGGCTGTTTAAGCCACAGTATTGATACCATTATGGTAAAGAACACCTCAATTTGCCCTAGCGTTTTCACATACGCAACATGCTGTAAACTCATGGCACTAAACCACCCTATAGACCCCAAACAACTACACACACTGACGGCAGTTGTCGTGCCTTTGTGTTGCCACATTTTTGTAAAGGTGTCGCGTTCTTTTAGCGCGATATAAAAACATAACATAACAGTTTGCAGACTAATAATAAGTACTAAAACCCATGCTGCAGAATGCGGAAAACTCAGTCCTGAGTTAAGACTTGCTTCGCGGATCCAAGATGATGAAAGCGCAAATGAAGTACCACAAGCCAATCCCAATAACGCGGTACCTAAGTTGAAGTGTTTGACATTGGCAATCCCACTGAGCAGTAAGACGGCAATGGCACCAATAAATACACCAAACCAACCTAATAAAGACAGCGCAGAACCAAAGAACATCACCCCTAAAATGGCGGCCATTAAAGCCTCACTTTTAGCAAGCCCTGCTCCAACAGCAAAGTTGTTCATTTTAAACAGTTTAACCATTAATCCGGTTGCGACAATTTGTACAACACTTGCACCAACAATATAACCAATAAAAGCAGGGTTGAAGTCGGGGAGTGCGGTTGCTTGATAACGATAAAGGCTCAATAAATACAGCGCTGCAATAGGACTTGCAACAATAAAACGTGCCAAAGTGACCCCAGCTACACTGACATGTGCGCTGAGTTTACTTTGTAATGCATTTCGCCACGACTGCATAAAGGCGGCAAAAATGGTTAAGAAAATCCAAGTCATATTGAAAATAAATTAATGGGGAGAGGCTGTTAGAGTAACAAAGCCGTGTTATAAGAGCATTAGCTTATCGATTAACTTGAGAAAAAATCAGCTGTGTTAGACGGTGTCGTTAAAGGTAGCGGCTTTTTTCTGTTTACGTTAGGGTAGGTGTATACAACAGAATAGGGAAGCGTTATGACAACATTAATACTGTGTGCACTCATTGCTGTATTATTACCTTATTTAGCGAAAGCGCCCGTCGCATTTGCACAAAATAAGCTTGCGGGATACGACAATAAACACCCAAGAGAGCAGCAGAGCAAACTAACAGGATTTGGCGCTCGCGCGTTGGCTGCACACCAAAACAGTTTTGAATCTTTGATTGTTTTTGGTGTTGCTTTAGCGGTCGTTATGAGTACTAACAATGTGTATCACGTTACCGAAACATTGGCTATTATGCATGTTGTTTCCCGTGTTATGTACTGCATTTTTTACTATATAAACCAAGATATTCTGCGTTCATTGGTTTGGCTCGTTGGTTATGTTTGTGCCGTGGCGATGCTTGCAGTCTGTTTATAAAAACCACAAAGCAAGCGGCTTAAAAAAGGCGCTTGCTTTAGGGTCTTTGGTGCTCGTTAATTACTTAGAGCTCACTTTAATTTTCTCAATTAAATCCTTCGCTTTAACGTTTTCATCCAAAGCAAAGTCGAGCTGCACGAGGACATTTTTATAGCCTGATTCAGTTGGCGCGTATTGCCATTTTTTTAGTGCGCGCTTAGCCTCTCGGTTAAATACATCTTCAGGCTCAGCACTCACAACACTGATATTGCTGGTGGCCCCGCTGGGTGAAATGTCGTATTTCAATACAACTGAACCGCTTATTCCTTGCTCTACTGCCTGCACTGGATAGATAGGCTCTACACGCATCACAGCTTGGTAGTCTTTTTCTTTCTCTGCATTCACAGGCTGTTTTGCAATTGCAAAGCTACTAAGCATACCGGCCGCAAAAATAACAAGCGCTGTTTTTGCAATAAACGAGCTATTATCGAGTTGTTTAATTTGGTTGAGTCTTTGTAACATGGTGTTTTTATCTCCGTATTGTGAGTAAGCCATGAGTCCCACGGTGCTAAAGCTTGCACAATGAACTAATGCCTTGCTGTATAGAATTCGCTGTTCCGTTGATTTATCTTTTAGTACGTGTTCATCGCATGAAAGCTCTTGCAATCGACGCAGGCTTGCATAGCCCAACCAGGCGAGTGGGTTAAACCAAATTAACAAGGTGCCCATGAGCGCCAACGCGTTAATTAAATTATCTTTACGATGAATATGGACACACTCATGCTCCAAAATAAGGGCTAAAGCATGCTGGTCGTAATTAATGTTGTAATTAGATGGCAGGACTAATTTGGTTTTTATCAGCCCAATGACTAAGGGTGAACTGACTTTTTCACTTTGATAAAAACGTAATCCTTTATAGTTGTCATTAGGGGTCGCTATTGGCTTTAATTTTAAGCGAGTGAGAAACTGATAATGAAAGTACACGGCACAGAGCATAAGTGTAATTGTTATTAGGCTATAAATAGCGAACCAGCTCAGTGATAGCTGTGGCGTCACTGGATTAGATGGGGTAATGGTAAACTGACTAATGAACTGATTGTGTATTGGTTTTAAATGATCAGGCAAATTTGCCAACATTAAACACGCAGGGAGTAATGCCCATAACGCATAAACAAGGCGAGCAGATACGTGGCTGAGGAGCTTTCGCTCAAGAAGGATAAGAAATAAAATAGCGCAAGAGATAAAGAGTTGCTGCTCTAATAGCCAATTAAAAAACGTTTCGAACATGACATCACCTTACTTTTGCTGCTTTTCCCAATCATTAATGACTTTTTTAAGCTCATCAATGTCGTTTTGAGAAAGTTGTTCAGACTTTGCAAAGCCGCTAACCAGCGGGGCTATACGGCCATTAAAGAATCGTTCAACAAAGCTTTGGCTTTCTTTTAGTGTGTACTCTTCACGCGCAATGCAAGGCGTGTAGTTATACAGTCGCCCTTGTTTTTCAAAGCTGAGTGCGCCTTTTTTAACTAAGCGGCTGAGTAAGGTTTTTATGGTTTTTTCGTGCCACTCTTTATCGTCACTCAAACGCTCAATAACTTGGCTGGCTGTCGCAGGATAATCGAGCCACACGGCATCTAATACTTCGAATTCTGCTTTTGAAAGTTCAATCATTTTATTGCCTACAGGTGTAATCTTTAATTAAAGATTACACCTGTAGTCAAATAATGCAAACTTTATTTGTTAGATGATGTCTGTTTTTTCGATACGGGTTGTTTGCCCTTCTGCAAGGCCGAGCTGTTCGATAGATAAATTGGCAATTTCAATTCTATAAAGATCAATAACCTTGTAGCCACAATAGTGCGCCATTTTGCGAATTTGACGGTTAAGCCCTTGCCTTAAGGTAATCATAAACTGCTGCTCATTTACTTGCGTTACTTCACACGGAAGAGTGATGTGTTTATCGACAGGCACGCCATGTGCCATTGTTTGGCAGAAGCTGTGATTTAACGGTTTATCGACCGTGACCAGATAGCGTTTTGGCTGATGAAAGTCTGGGTGGATTAATTGGTTACAAAACTCACCATCATTGGTCAGTATTAACAGTCCGCGGGAGTCTTTATCTAAGCGGCCAATGGGGTAAACGCGGGTTTCGTTCGGTAAAAAATGGATAAGGCTCTGTGCATCGCTACGATTGAGTTTGCAATCAATGCCTACGGGTTTATGGTATGCAAAATAAACCATTGGTGCTTTTCCTGTGATCGTCTGTCCTTCAACAATCACTTCATCTTCGTCGTTTACATGGTCAATATGATTTGCAGCTTGGCCATTAACCCTTACAACGCCTTGGTCAATTAAGCGTGAGGCTTGTTTACGAGAGCATATGCCAGCATGAGCAATATATTTAGCAAGCCGTACTTTTTCTACCATGGATGATTTTTGCACAATTAATTTGATCACAGTATACCAAATTCACGTATAGATAACTCTATACACAAAGAGGATTTCACATGGCGATTAAGTTATCTGAACTTGCAGCGCACCAACCACTGCAAAAAGTTATTGTGCACTCATTGGAAATGGCACTTTATCAAGTGTCTGTGGTTATCAATAATGTGGAGTACTATGTTACTGACGAGAAAGGCGAGTTTATCCGTGATTTGAGCCCGCTGCATATTCAAAAGCGACTTGATCATTTGAGCTATGGTGAGATGGTGTTACGTCATACCAGTGCGTACGATGAAATGTGTGGCCAGCCAGAAAAACTTGCAAGCAACATGCTAGAAGTCCCATACGGAAAAAATCATTTATACTGAATACGTTAAATGCTTATACTGAGTCATAACATTTATAGGTATGCTATGTATCAATTAAAAAGTGATGACTCGGTAGAGCTAAACGATGAGCTAAGGGCGCATGTTGTTGCATTTAATAAGCAGCACTTTAATGCTGAACGTGTGCCGTTAGGTTTTAAATACGTGAATAAAAAGTGTGATACTGTTGCGGGTATTCATGGTTATGTATTTGGTAACTGGCTGCTGATAAGTTGGCTGTGGTGCGACGACTTTACACGAGGTAAAGGGCTTGCAACGCGTTTGCTCCATGAGTTAGAAACCAAAGCTATTGCGCTTGGGGCAACGGTCGCTCAACTCGATACGCTTGATTTCCAAGCTAAACCTTTCTACGAAAAAAACGGCTACCAAGTGGTGTACCAAATGGCAAATTACCCACTCAACGGCTGCCGTTATTTTATGGAAAAAAAGCTGTAGTTATACCAATCCGCAAAAATACTTAATCATTTTGAGTGATCAAACCAGTCGCTACCTGCGTTAAAAATTTCTGATTTAGAACAACTAAATAACTAAATTTTTGCCTTGTTATCAACGCGGTTTTATTGCCTCAAAATAGACCACTTAATTAAGCGGAATGGTATTATTTTGCTTTTAGTACATTTTCTTCGCTAAAGGTGATCCCCAAAAACGGCGTAGTCTCAGGTGCGAGCATAAACGTGCGTATATTCATGTGATCTTGGCCGTCAGGGTGTTTAACAACATCTTCACGGTAAAACGCGCCAAAACAATCGAGGGTGTTTTGTTTGCTGAGTTGATTTAGTTTGGCAAACGCGAAGATTTTACATGATCCATTATTCTCATTGGCTGAACTAATTAGTCCGTGATTATTGAAACCACTGGGCGTAAAGTCATAATGACGATCAATTACCGCCATTGTATCGGTAAACTCGATTAAATGGGGGGTTTCAGCTAATTTTTGTAAGAAGTCATTGAGTGTCATGTTTCGTCCTTAATAAATAGTCTTTGTTAACTCTAACTCATCCAGTTGCTGATTGATATTAAACTTAAATTTCTCTAAAAAGTTCATACCAAGTAGGCCGAAGCCCGTGTGATTGTTGATAACCAAAATATCAAAATCATCAACTTTTTGCTGGCCTATGCGAAACGATTGTACTCGATAGCGTTGTGCTTCAATGAGCCCATTCGCCGTATTTACGTGTAAGGTGTCAATATAGCGGGCCGGTTCGCTGAGTGTATTCAATAGCGCTTGGTCAATAACGGTAAAGCTTGCTCCCGTATCAATCATGAGCGTGGCCTCAATCTCATTATTAATAACGCTACTAACAAGGTAATGCGCCCCTCGGGGAGTTAATTTCACTTTCTCAACGCCTGCCAAAGCATGCTGTATTTTTTGCTTAAGTTGATCGGATTGTGTTTTAAAAGCATGGTTATCAGGTAACTGCTCTAAACTTATTTGACTCGCCACATAGTCACCTAAGTGGTAGTAAGCCAATGCATGAATATATAAGTAGTAGGCATGATAGGGCGCGTATTCTAACCATTGCTGGCTGTGTTCGAGCAATTGCTGCCAATGTTGTGTGTTAATTAAGTGATTGCTGTGTAAAGTAGTGAGCTCTTCTATTTGCTGAGTGAGGTCACTGTGCGGATTACTGTCTAATTGATCACTTAGCGCCATCAAATTAACAATACCCTGTTGTACATAACCTTGATTAATTAACCGTTTTGCATCGAGCTTTAACATGGCGGCATCGTATGGATGACTGTTTAAAAAGGCGCTTAGAAATTGCTCGCTGATATGCTCGTGCTGCTCTAGCAGCCATGTTTCAACGGTTTGTTGCCATGCATGTTTAAGTTGCTGTGCGTATTGCGGTGAATTGTCCTTGAGCTGCGTGTATGCGGCAACAGCCTTATCGAATTGTTGTTTATTAAACAATGTGATGGCGTGCTCAAATAGCTTAGGTTGAACAGCGCTATTAACCTGAGTTGCTGTAAATTGCTGTTTATCTGCTATCACCGCGGTCTCTTGACGACTGAGCTGCCAAAAAAAGTAGCCATTAATGCTTAATGAGCACAGTAGTAAAAGTTTCAGCAGAGTATTCATTTATTTTGCCTAAAAATCTCAACGATTAGAGGGTTACTTTAGCAACAACCGAGACCGTGTAAAAATAGTTACTCTTTAATTAAGTGATTTAATGCAAAAATATCTTCAATTTCAATATCCGCCAGCCCTTTGTATTGATAATTAGTCGCTTGATTATTTAACCAAACACTCTGACAGCCCGCATTATTAGCGCCTTGTACGTCAGTGTCTAAGCTATCACCAATATGCAAAATTTCACTGTGAGCGACATTTAATAACTGCGCTGCGTTATTAAATAAAGCAGCGTGAGGCTTTGCTTTACCATGTGGGCCTGCTTGAAGCACTAACTCAAACACCCCATTTAGATTAAACTTTTCAACCTCGACATTGCCATTAGTAATCGCGATTAAGCGAAAATGCCTGCCAAGCTTTTCAAGTAATTCAAGCACATCATCAGCAACGGTTATTTGGCTACGAGCATCTGCAAAGGCCTGATATGCTTGTTCGGCATGGTGCTTGGCAAGGTCGTGTTCAAAGCCAAGATCCTGCATTGCATATAACAGGGCTGCTTGTCGCCAACGAGTGACATCGTCAACCAAGGTTGCGTCTTGTTTTAATGCATTATCGCGACATGTCAGCCAGTAGTTCATACTGTCGGCAGGCCATTGCTCAATATTTGCTAAGTAGTCAGCTTGGGCTTGTAAGGCTGATTTTATGATTGGATGATTGTTGTATAAGGTGTCATCTAAATCAAAACTTAGAACAGAAACGGGCGATAAGGCACGATTAAATCGGATCATAATTACAGGGTTACTCGGGTGTTGAGCGCTTTTTAGCGCGTGGGTGGGTGTTGTCGTATACTTTGGCTAAATGTTGAAAATCAAGGTGTGTATAAACTTGAGTCGCAGACAAACTAGTGTGTCCCAATAACTCTTGTACAGCACGCAGGTCACCCGACGATTCTAAAATATGTGATGCAAATGAATGACGTAACTTGTGCGGATGTACTTGTGAGCTGATACCTTGCTTGATCCCCCACTCTTGCATGCGCAACCGTACATGACGTATTGAAATACGTTTCTTTTGGCTGCTGACGAATATGGCTATTTCATCAGGGTGTGCAAATTGTGGGCGAATTTTTAGCCATGCTTTTAACGCACTTAACGCTTTACTCCCCACGGGCAGTAAACGCTCTTTGTTGCCCTTACCCCGTACTAAAATTTCGCCTTCTCGGGGATTGATATCTTGTATGTTGGCACCAACTAACTCGCTAATACGCAAGCCCGATGAGTACATTAACTCCATCATCGCTTTATCACGAATAGCGAGAGGATCGTCATCGGGTAATTCTAGCAATTTTGCCATTTGATCAACGTCTAAATTTTTCGGCAAGGGTTTTGAGAATTTAGGCCCTTTAATAGCTTCAGCAGGGTTATGGTAATGTGCCTGATTGGCAATGTTCTTTGCTTTTAAAAATTTATACAAGCTGCGAATACAGCTGAGCTTTAAACTAATGGTGCGGCCACTTAACTGTTTACTGCGCAGCTGCATACTGTAGCGGCGAATATGCTCACCTTGAACCGTAAACCAGTTCTCACTGAGCTTACTAAAATATAAAGCGGCAAAGCCGAGCTGGCTGGTGTATTGGTTTATGGTGTGTACCGAATATTGTTTTTCGTAACGTAAGTAGTCAGCAAAAAGCTGGATGGGCGTACGCCATGCATCGCTTAATTCATTAAGGTCTGGCGTTGTTACGTCGCTCATGCAAGTTCCAATAACCGTAGCTGTAATGAGCGAACGAACTCAAGCACAAAAAAACTGTCTTTAGCGGGTTCAAAGTGGTTAACATCATCACTGCCAAACGCCAAAATAGCGACAGGGTGGTTGCTATTTCCAATCAAATACAAGGCAGTCGATTGGGTTGATTCTGAAAATAATAAATCGCGTTCTTGCTGATTCACTCGTCCTAAGTAGATGCCGTCATTTTGTAAACGGTGAGCAATTAAATCATCGTATTTTTTTTCATACTTTACTAACTGACATTCATTGATTAGCGGGTTTGTGCAAATAATATTGCGCAGATTATTTGCCAGCGTTTTGAAGTCGTAGTTAGTCCACAGTTGGCGATGGCATTCGCTAAACAAACGATGAATCAATTCATTTTCTTTTGCTTGTGCAACTAACTGCTCAATTTTATTTTTTAATAAGGTGTTGTGTTCACGCAACTGACGCTGCTGAATGTGCACTAATGATGTCGCAGCAGCCGTTTGCTGTTGCAACTCAAGTGTCGCAAGAACATCTGGATTATTTATTAAAAAGTCGGGATGTGCTTTTAAATACTCAGCTACATGTTGTTCTGTTAGTTTACTCATAATGCCACTTGTCCGTCGAATACATGCTCTGCAGGGCCTGTCATTCTTACTGGATGACCTTCACCTTGCCAGCGCACTTGTAAGCTTCCTCCTGGTAAGTCAACTTGTACAGTGCTTGCCAGTTTACTTTGTATTTGACCAATCACCACCGCTGCGCACGCCCCTGTACCACAGGCTAATGTTTCATTTACGCCTCGCTCCCACACTCTTAGTTTTATGTGGTCTTGTGAAATAACCTGCATAAATCCTACATTTGCGCGCTGTGGAAAGCGTTCATGGTTTTCAAGTAGTGGGCCTAAGGTTGCGACTTCTGCGGTTTGAATGTCGTCGACTTCTAACACGCAGTGCGGATTCCCCATCGACACGGCACCGCTAAAAATGGTGTGCTCTTCAGTGCGAATAATGTAAGTTAACTCGCGTTTACTTGCCTTGAGAGGAATTTTGTTTGGCTCAAAGACTGGGTGGCCCATGTTTACGGTTACTTGACCATCTTTTTCTATGTATAAGGTTAAGTTTCCCGACTTGGTTGATACGGTAATTTTATGTTTGTTGGTCAAGCCTTTCATGCGCACAAAACGCGCAAAACAGCGAGCACCATTGCCACATTGTTCCACTTCGTTGCCGTCAGCATTAAAAATACGATAGTGAAAATCTAAATCAGGAGAGTAAGGGGCTTCAACCATAAGTAATTGATCGAAGCCGATACCAAAGTGGCGATCTGCCAGTTTCTTTATTTGATCACGTGACAAGAAAACATTCTGCGTGATGTTATCAATAACAACAAAGTCGTTACCTAGGCCGTGCATTTTTGAGAAATTAACTAACATAGCGCTCTAATTCGGATTTGCTCTGAGCTAATCATGCCACAGAGCAGGGCGGTTATAAAAACGTTTATGGTAAAATTTTCTCACCTTGCCAAAGGCTTTCTAAGGTTTCACGTTGGCGGATTAAGTGGCTTTGCTTGCCATCGACCATGATCTCAGCGACGCGTGGACGTGAGTTGTAATTTGAGCTCATGGTAAAGCCGTATGCACCAGCACTGCGTTGCGCCAGTAGGTCACCAGCATGTAGCGCAAGCTCACGGTCTTTTCCTAAAAAGTCACCCGTTTCACACACTGGGCCAACAATGTCGTAGTTTTGACGTGGCGTGCCATCTTCGCGCGGTTCGACAGGCACAATTTTTTGCCATGCTTGGTAAAGAGATGGGCGCAGCATATCGTTCATACCGGCATCAACAATGGCAAAATATTTGTCTTGATTTTGTTTAATAAACTCAACTTTGGTCACTAAAATACCCGCATTAGCTGCAATGGCTCGACCGGGCTCAAAAATAAGCTCTAAGTCTTGATAATTAGCTAAGCGAGATGTGATTTTATCAACGTATTCACTTGGGTGAGGCGGTGTTTCACCATTATAAGGCACGCCTAATCCTCCACCAATATCTAGGTGGGTAAGTGTGATATTCACGGCTTTTAATTCTTCGATTAAGGTCAGCACTTTTTCCAGAGCCGCTAAGAAAGGCTTAATTTCTGTAAGCTGTGAGCCAATGTGACAGTCAACCCCAGTAATGTTTAAGCCTGGAAGCGATGCTGCATATTGATAAACGCTGACCGCTGTTTGAATATCAATGCCAAATTTATTTTCTTTTAAACCGGTTGAGATATACGGGTGTGTTTTGGCATCGATATCCGGGTTCACGCGAATCGAGATAGGTGCAACACGGTTTAGTGAAGTTGCTACTTCTGATATACGGTCTAGCTCAGCAACCGACTCAACGTTAAAACACTTGATCCCCAATTCAAGCGCGTAGGCAATTTCGTCAGCAGTTTTTGCAACGCCAGAAAATACCACTTTACTGGCATCGCCACCGGCTGCAATAACGCGAGCTAACTCGCCTTTAGAAACAATGTCAAAACCAGAGCCTAAGCGCGCTAAAATATTTAATACAGCAATGTTTGAATTCGCTTTAACGGCGTAACAGACTAAACTTTTGTGTGATTTAGCTGCCTCGGCGAAAGCGAGATAATGGCGCTCAAAGGTTTTACGTGAATAGATATAGCAGGGCGTACCGTATTGGTCGGCAAGCTCTTTGACAGCGATGTCTTCAGCGAACAGCTGATTATTATTGTAGTTAAAAAAGTCCATCTATTGGTCCTGTTTTTGCTCTGGTTGTTCGGATGGATCAGCCTGTGGCTGAGATTCTGCTGGCTTTGCAGTATCATCTGGAAGATAAAGCGCACCGCTTTGTCCACAGCCCACCAGAGTGAGCATAAGTAGGGCACTAAGAGGTAAAATTGTTTTAAATTTTTGGCTATGAGTCTCTTTCATTAGATTAATACGGTTGCTGGCTTTATAATCGCAGAGTAACAGAATATTTAAAAAATGCAGCTATTCGCGGATGAATTTATTCCTGTTACACTTGATGTACACAATCTGCCTCCAGATCTAGGCTTAAAGCCCGTTAAAGGACACTAAAATGACTGATCATGAATACCACACACTAGCCGATGCGTTGATGCTAACAATTGAAGAGCAAATCGATGAATGTGATGCTGATTTAGACTACGAGTCTGCATCAGGTATTTTAGAAATCATCTTCCCAGATCGCAGCAAAATAGTGATCAATAAACAAGCGCCATTGCACCAAGTGTGGGTGGCAACTAAATTCAATGGTCATCACTTTGAATTGCGAGACGATAAGTGGATTGATAATCGTTCTGGTGCTGAGTTCTGGCAATTTATGTGCGATGCGGCTACGCGCCAAGCGGGTCAACCAATCGAGTGGCGTTCTGAGTTATGAGTTTAGGGTTTGTAGAATACCCCGCGCAAGGTGAGCATAAGGCAACCGTTATTTGGTTGCATGGCTTGGGTGACTCGGGGGAAGGGTTTGCCCCTGTTGCTCCGCAGTTAGCGATACCGAAAGAGCTCGGTGTGCGGTTTGTGTTTCCTCATGCGCCAGTGCAACCGGTCACCATTAATGGGGGCATGGCGATGCGCTCATGGTACGACATTAAATCGATGGATTTAGATAAGCGTGCCGACGAACAAGGCGTACGAGAGTCTGCTGCTAAAGTGGCTGAGCTCATTGATCAAGAAATAGCGAAAGGCATCCCCGCGAGTAAAATTATTTTAGCAGGGTTTTCGCAAGGGGGAGTCGTGTCACTGCATTTGGCTCCACGTCTTGATTATAAGTTAGCAGGTGTCATGGCGTTATCAACGTATATGTGCGCACCCGATAAGTTGGCTGACGAAGCTAAGCAACAGGCGTTAAATATATTTATGGCGCATGGGCGTATGGATGATGTTGTACCGCATAGCGCGGGCAGGCAAGCATTTGACGTACTGAGCGCAAATAACATGGAAGTTAGCTGGCAAGACTATCCGATGGCACATCAGGTGTGTGGTGAAGAACTGATGGCTATTCGAGCGTGGTTAATTGCTCGCTTAAGTTAATTTTTGGTTGTGAAGAGGCCAACATGACAAACAAACTTGTAATAACAGCAAATATGAATTCGGCGGAGCCTGCAAGCACATCACCCACAGCGGTAACGTACCAATGGCATTGGCGACGTATTTTTATGTTCAGTGGCGTGATTTTAGTGGCCCTGGCGACTGTAATATACAGCTTCGTAGGTGCTGTGAGTGCTGAGCAAAGTGAACAAGATGAGCCGCACACTGAGTTGACTACCGCTGTATTACAAGCTCCTGATAATAATCTTGCAGCAGAGCACGTTAACGAGAACACAGAGGACAGTGCAGAGCAGCCCGATGTGAATACCCCTGACCTTGTGCCTAATAGTGTGGCCAATGAGCCAGAAACTGAGTCTCTCAAGCCCAAAACACACGTACAATCACTTGACACCGTTACTTCGCAAGACACTCAATTACCGGCTAAAACGACCACAGACAGTGAAGCGAAGCCTGAAAATAACGATGAACAGCAGCTCGCTTTAGCACCTAATAATAAAGTGCAGCAGTTTTCACAATCAGCTCATGTTGCCAGCGTGGCCATTGGCGCTAAAATAGATACAGATAAAGTAAGCCGTGCGGTATTAACCACCGATGTTGTTGATCGAGAACCAGTCAATGTTCTAAAAAACGATGTAAGATTAGCGGACATTACGCATAGTTTGAGCTTCTTTAGTGAGCTTAGAAATATGCAAGGGCAAACGGTTCGTCATCAATGGTATTACCAAGATGAGCAGCTAGCCTCTATTGAATTAGCAGTAAGCAGTCCGCGTTATCGCACTTACTCGACAAAAAATATTATGCCAGAACAGCTTGGTGAGTGGCGTGTTGAAGTCGTTGACGCACAAGGCACTTTACTTGCACAAAAAGAATTTAGAATTTTAGCTGATTAAGTTCAGCCAGATAAATAATTGGATTTTTCATGACACAGACAATCAAACGCGTTCGAATTGCCACTCGTAAAAGTGCGCTAGCGCTATGGCAAGCAGAATTTGTAAAAGCCCAACTTGAACACTTTCATGACGATGTGACAGTTGAACTCGTTCCAATGTCAACGCAAGGCGATATTATTCTTGATACCCCTTTGGCTAAAATTGGCGGTAAAGGCTTATTTGTAAAAGAACTTGAGCAAGCGATGCTTGACGGCCGCGCTGATATTGCTGTTCATTCAATGAAAGATGTACCGGTTGAGTTCCCTGAAGGGTTAGCGTTGCATACGATTTGTGAGCGTGAAGACCCACGAGACGCATTTGTATCAAACAACTTTAAGAGTTTAGATGCGTTACCACAGGGTGCAATCGTCGGTACGTCAAGTTTACGCCGTCAATGTCAAATTCGAGAAGCGCGACCAGACTTAGATATCCGTGATTTACGCGGTAATGTGAATACTCGCCTAGCGAAACTCGATGATGGCCAATACGATGCAATTATCCTTGCCGCTGCAGGTTTAATTCGCCTTGAAATGCCAGAACGAATCACTGCGTTCATCGAGCCAGAAGTCTCTTTACCTGCAAATGGTCAAGGTGCAGTTGGTATCGAATGCCGTATTGATGACGAAGTAACTAAAGCGTTACTGGCTCCGCTTGAGCATACAGAAACGCGTATTCGTGTTAATGCCGAACGCGCTATGAATCGCCGCTTAGAAGGCGGTTGTCAGGTGCCAATTGGTGCTTTTGCACTCGTGAATGATGATCACGTTTATTTGCGTGGTTTAGTTGGCGCGGTTGATGGTAGTCAAATGCTGCGCGACGACGTTACAGGCCCAGTAGCTGATGCTGAGAAGTTAGGCATTGAACTCGCTGAAAAGTTATTGGCGCAAGGTGCAGACAAAATTTTAGCTGACGTATACAGAGACGCGTAATATGCATATTTTGATAACTCGTCCAGAAGGAAAAGGCACTGAGCTTGCACTTGAGCTTCAGCAGGCGGGTTATCAAACGACCCTGTGCCCAGTATTGACGCTTGATTATCTTACGCCAAGTAGTCAAGCACTCGCGCCGCTTGAAAATGCCGACAAAATTATTTTTATCTCACAAGATGCCGTTCACGCATTATTAAAGCTTACCCCCACAATTAACAAAACTGCGCAGCTTTATGCGGTTGGCCAACAGACGGCAGATGCGATACATGAGGCATTTGGGCGACGCGCAGCAGTTCCTAAAAAACACGACTCCGAGGGCTTACTTGCACTTAAAACACTGCAAGATGTAGAGCTTAGCAATATTGTTTTAGTGAAAGGAGAAGGTGGGCGTACCACAATAGCAAAAACATTAAAACAACGTGGTGCTGTGTTAAATCAACTTGTTGTTTATAAGCGACGTGCCATAGAAAGCGAATCAGGTAAGTGGATGGACCACTGGCAAACAGCGGGTGTAGAGGGTATAGTCATTACAAGTAATGCGGCTGTTGATGCCATTTTTAATGGCTTAAATGAGTCACAGTTGGCATGGTTGAAGGGGTGTCAGTTTTATGTTGCTAGTGAACGTATCGCTGAATACCTACAACAAAAAAATGTCATTAGAACACATATACATATTGCTGCAGGGGCTAGTGATAGCGCTATGTTCGCCTGCATTAATCAGCAAGGTAGCAAAATGAGTGAATCAGATCTAAAACAGTCAGCCAAACCTGCTGCGGCTGAACCAGCAAAAAAGGCAGCAGCGGCTAAGCCTGCATCAAACCAAGTGGTTCAGCATAAAAAAGGGATAAGTAAAACCGGTAGTTTGGCACTGTTGATTTCACTTCTCGTTGCTTCAGCGGTCGGTTATGAGTTTTACCATAAACTGAATAGCGATCAGCAGTCTACTCTGGCATTTAACGAGCTGACAACTGAAAACCAACGTCTACAGCAACAACTCGATGCCATCAAGAATGCTCAGCAAACTCTGCAACAAGCTTTGTATAATAGCGAGCAAAAAGTCGCGGATACGTTGCGTGATAATGCCGAACAAACTCAGCAACAACTGCAAGCCGCTTTAAAGCGTGCTGAGCAACAAAGCTATACGTTAAACCCACAAGAAGTGACCAGTCTGCAGCGTATGGCTGAGTTTAAGTTGTGGGCTGAGCATGACTTTCGGGGAGCGGCTGCTGTTTTATCACGATTAGACAGCTTATTAGCAGAGCATCCTGGTACGGGGGCTATTCGCCAAGCAATTCATCAGGACTTACAAACTTTGAACGGCATTGACCCAGTGGCTGTTGAAGCGATTTATTTAAAGCTGCATGGCATCAATCAAAAAGTCGATGAGTTGGTATTTAACGCGATTTCATTACCTGAAGAAGTCAGCCAGGACGATCCTAATCAATTAAGTGAAAATGTCAGCGAATGGCGTCAGAATCTTGCAAAGTCGTGGCTGCAATTCAAAGATTTTTTTGTCACGGTTCGTACGCGAGAAGACATGGTTGTGGCGCCGTTTTTAAGTGAGCAAGAGCGTCATTTAGTTAAACAGCGTTTAAGGCTCTATTTAGCACAAGCTCAGGATGCGATTTTAACCAAGCAAAGTAGTGTGTACTTTACAGCGGTTGAAGCGGCACATGCGCTTGTTAAAGACTACTTTAAGCAAGATGATGCCGTGACTAAAGCTGCATTAAAGAGTTTAACTGAGCTTTCTAAAGAGCAACTCGATTTTAATCCTAACGTGTCATTGCAAAGTACGGAGCAGGTGAAGGAGTGGGCACAATGATCCGCTTTTTATTGCTGATAATTGCGATTGCAGTCTGTTTAGGCATTGCTCCTTTTTTTATAGATCAAAAAGGCTATGTACTGATTGCGTTCAATAAAACGACCATCGAGGGCACTATATGGGGGGTTGCAGCCCTTATTGTGCTGGGGTGTGGTATTGCTTACTTAGGGTATAAGTTGGTGCGTTATTTATGGTCGTTATATAGCCATACACGGCATCGTTTTTTTGCCCGCAGTGAAGAGCGCAAACAAGCGGCTATTGAACAAGGCGTATGGAGTTTGATTAATAACGACTACGCAGAGCTTGAATTAGCACTGGATAACAACAGTGTCGCAGAGCCGTGGACCGATATACGTTATGCACTGCTTGCCAAAGCTGCACTGGCGAATAATAACAGTGAAAAAGCGATTAGCTATCTTGATAAAATCAACCAAGCAAATCAATTAAAAGTGGCTAATTTATGGCTTGCTAGCGGTGAATGCAGCACGATCTTTGCGGAATTAAAAACGTTAGCCGAGCGCAAAAAAGCAACAAACCTAGAGCTCAAAATGTATGCTCAGGTATTAGTTCAAGAGCAGAAATGGTCTGCGCTTGATGACTTTATGCCACGATTACTGCGTAAAAAAGTGCTCACAGAAAAAGAATGGCAACAGGTGTTTGACCGTTATTTTGCAGCGCAGGCTGACACCTCGTTAACCGAGCGTTTTGAGCAACTGACAAAGAACTTAAAACCAATGGCAGAAGTAAGTTACTTAAAAGCCATGGCGCGCGCAGGAAAACTAAATAAAATAGAGCTAAGCTTAATTAAAATGATTAAAAAGCCTCTGCAACATAAAGACTTAGCTCGTATTCTTCGCACTAGTGCAGCAGGTGATGCGCTAAAACTGCAGGCCAGTTTGCAAGATGTATTGAAGAAAGACACCGAAAATACCGACCTTCTTCTTGCGCTTGCGTGTTTAGCCAATGCGCATGGCGAATACGATTTAGCTGCACGTGTGTTTGATAAAGCACTGAACGCAACGAATCGTGACGACTACTTACAGCAAGCCGTATTGAGTTACAGTAAGAGTGGGCAACCAGACAAAGCATTGGTTCTGTATCAATAATTTTATGACTGCCAGTTAAGGAGTGATGGCTTGAAAAATGCGTTTACGTTAACAATAAGTATCGCTCTAGCCTACTTTTTTACGGGGTATTTAAGCAATTCTTTACTGGCAATCGACGGCTATGCTGTTGCAGCTTGGCCTCCATCGGGTATTGCTCTTGCCAGTATTTTACTCAGCCGAAACCGAGCACTCCCTGGGGTTTTGCTGGGTGCATTTCTGGTTAACTTAATTCATTTAGATAACGTATCCGACATTTTGCATTGGCAGATAATGCTGCAAGCAATCGGTGTAACCCTTGCCTCAACTTTTCAAGCTTGGCTTGCGTATTACATTATTATCCATTTAGTAAAAAATCCACTCGAACTTTCTTCGCTAAGACAAAGCGTACAAGGGCTGATTATTGGCGGTCCATTGTGTAGCTTAATAGCTGCCTCTGCAGGCACCGCATTATTGGTTATCAATGATGTGATCCCCCATTATATGGCGTTAAACAATTTTGTTGCTTGGTGGATTGGTGACAGCATTGGTGTACTGATTTTTACTCCATTGGTACTGGCTGCGTTTAGTTACAATCACATTCAACAACGTGTTCAAATTATTGTGCCGTCTCTGGTGATTTACATGATTATTTGTGTCAGCTTTTATGGCGCATCAAGTGTAAAAAAAGCTAAGGACGAGCAACGTCAACAGACTAAAGTAAGTGCCATTAAGACTAATTTAGAACACCGTGTTGGTGAAATACAGTCTCATCTAGCGTTACTGGCGACATTTTTTGCTAGCAGCGATGACGTTGATTTTAGAGAGTTTAAGCGCTTTACCTCTCGACAATTGCAAGATAGCACCGAAATAGCGGCATTTGAGTGGGCACCCAAAGTCATTCACTCACAGTTGAGTAATTACGAAAACTTACTGCGCGATGAGTTAGGTGACGACTATTACGTAAAAGAAAAAAATACTGAAGGTGAATGGCAAGCTGTCAGCAAACGCGATATTTATTTTCCAGTGCAGTACATTCATCCCTTGATTGGAAATGAAGCAGTGAAAGGCTTTGACTTGGCCTCAAGTGCGGTCCGTTTTGAGGCGCTGACCAATTCGCGCTTGAGTAAAAGTGTCACCGTCAGTGAACCTATTTCGCTCATGCAAGGGGGTGGGAATGAACGGGGAGTGCTGTTTTTCAACCCTGTGTATGCGGATTTACACCACCAGGTTGGTTTTAAAGGTTATGTTGTGGCTGTCGTTAACTTAGAGGTTTTGGCACAAACGCTTAACTACAACCAAAACACCGATATTGATGCCAGTTTTTATGATATGACGGATGGAGATAATCCCACCGAAATATTCAGTCCGCAGCGGGTTGGTACAAAGGTAATAGCGCATTTTAATTTCATTGTTGGTGAGCGTGTTTGGCAAGTAAAGCTGTGGGAGCCGGTTAAGCAATCCTCATGGCTTGTGTATTGGTTTGCGCAAATAGTGGGCATGTTATTCGTATGGTTGCTGATTACGTTTTTAATCTCGGTGACGGGCACGAATATTCAAATTCGTCAGCAAGTGGCAAAACAGACACAAAGCTTACGAGAAGAAAAATTAAAAGCCGATAAAGCCAGTCAAATTAAAAGTGAGTTCTTGGCTAATATGAGCCATGAAATCCGCACCCCAATCAATGGTATCAAAGGGTTACATTATTTGGCGTTACAAGAGCAAGATTGGCAGCAAGCCCGTGCTTATATCGAACAAGCAGATGGTGCGCTAAACGTGTTACTGCGCGTTCTTAATGATGTGCTAGATTTTTCGAAAATCGAAGCTGGGCGATTAGAGCTGCACCAAGAACCTGTCGATATTAATAGCTTAATTAATGAGATCAGTAATTTAATGCAGTTTGAACTGAACTCACGCTCACTTAATTTTGTGGTTGATTACGACCGAAGTGAATCATTAGTGATTCAAACAGATGCTATTCGGTTGAAACAAATTCTGCTTAATTTACTTAATAATGCCGTTAAGTTCACCCCTGAAGGCGAGATCACGTTACGAATTTGGCAAGAAAATAAGATGACTTATTTTAGCGTCATTGATACGGGCATTGGAATTAAAAAAGAGGTGCAGGAGCAGCTATTTCAACCATTCTCTCAAGCCGATAGTTCGACATCTCGCCGCTTTGGCGGTACGGGACTCGGTTTAAGCATTTGTAAAAAGCTTATTGATTTAATGGGCGGAGACATAAGCCTAACGAGTGTTGAAGGGCAAGGCTCTACCTTTACATTCACAGTGCCGTTTGAGTCGCCTTTAGAGGCTGTCATCCACACGGATGACGTGCTATCAGAAATTGACATTTCGGCGATTTCATTTGCGAATGTGGCTATTTTATTAGTGGAAGATAACCCGCTTAACCAGCATGTGGCATGCGCTATTTTAAAAACAAAAGGCTGCCTTCCCGATGTTGCCAAAGACGGTCACGAAGCAATTAAGATGATTAGCGAAAAGAGTTATGATTTAGTACTCATGGATATTCAGATGCCGAATATGGATGGCTTGCAAGCAACGCAAGTTATTCGTAATGAATTATTAATAAATGACCTGCCAATTATCGGCTTATCAGCGAATGCGCATGATGATGATTTGAAAAAAGGGTTGGCCAGTGGCATGGATGGATATTTAACGAAACCCATTGATGCCGATAAACTCTTTAAAACCTTGTGGTATCACTTACAAAATAAATCAGTGAATTAATGCAGACAATTGACCTCAATAAAGTAAATAAAATCATCTAAACTTGAAATATCAACGCGGGTACGTATGATCCGCGAAAACTGACTGAACTGAGTGCCAATTATGATCAACAACACACTTCCTTTGCTTGATATTCATCGCCACCTTGATGGTAATGTTCGACCACAGACAATTTTAGACTTGGGTCGACAGTTTAATCTTGCGCTACCGGCAGACCATATTGACGCACTTATTCCGCACGTACAGGTGATTGACCCTGAACCTAATTTAGTGGCGTTTTTACAAAAGCTTGATTGGGGTGTAAAAGTGCTGGGAGATTACGATGCGTGTCGTCGTATCGCAGTCGAAAATGTTGAAGATGCATTAGCACAAAAGCTTGATTATGTTGAGCTGCGTTTTAGCCCTTATTACATGGCGCAAAGCCAAGGCTTACATCCACAAGGTGTTGTGGAAGCGGTTGTTGATGGTGTTAAAAGTGCTTGCCAAGGTGCCCCGATTAAAGTGAATTTGATTGGTATTATGTCACGTACGTACGGGACTGAAATTTGCCAACAAGAACTTGATGCACTGCTTGCATTTAAAAACGATCTTGTGGCGGTTGATTTAGCTGGAGATGAAATGGGGTTTCCCGGAGAGTTGTTTGTTAACCATTTTAAGCAAGTACACGATGCTTATTTGGCCGCGACGATTCATGCTGGTGAAGCGCGAGGCAGTGACAGTATTTGGCAGGCAATAAATCAGCTGGGTGCGACGCGTATTGGGCATGGCGTAAAAGCCATTGAAGATCCAAAACTTATGGACTATTTACGCGATAACCGCATCGGAATTGAATCTTGTTTAACCAGTAATATTCAAACCAGCACAGTGGCTGAATTGGCAAGTCATCCTTTAAAAACATTTTTAGATCACGGTATTTTGGCGTCAATTAATACGGATGATCCCGCCGTGGAAGGCATTGAAATTGAACATGAGTATCGTGTCGCTGCGCCCGCTGCGGGCTTAACCCAAACAGACATAGAAAAAGCACAAGCGAATGCGCTTGAAATTGCTTATTTGAGTAATGCCGATAAAGCCGCTTTAAGAGAGTTAGCTGCAAACCGCTAATGAGCAGCAGCTAGCTACAAAACTTATACTTGATGCTCTTGGCACGAGACATAGTTCTCATAAAGTGCTTTGAGCACATCGCCACGGCTGATCATGCCAACCACTTTGTTACCTTCAACAACTGGGTAGTTTTTGGGTTTGCCGGTCTTCATGCCGTCGGCAAGCTCAATGATATTTTGATCAATACTCACGGTGACGACATCTGTTCGCATTAGCTGTTTCACCTTTACCACACCATCGCAGAAATAACTGTTTTGCATTAGTGGTTGTAGTAATTCTTGCTCAGAAATAAAGCCAACCAAAGCTTTATTATCATCAAACACCGGCGCGCCTAATAGTTTAAACTTTTGCAGCTCGCTAATGGCGGTGGTCATTTCGGTTTCGGGTGTAATATGTGGCAACTTACGTTGCATAAAATCTTGTACTTTTGTATTTAGCATTTGGGTCTCTCCCCATCATTATTCTACATAAAGTATGGTCAAGGAAATGCAGTTTGTGAAATCGTTATACGGATTTAAGTGTGAGTTAAAATAAATAAAAAAGGCACCCAGTAAACTGGGTGCCTTCATAGCAAGAAAGGATCACTTACTTTATAAATGCAAATGCATCTGCGTACATGTTTTCACGAACTGCACCATGTGCAATAAAGTCATCACGCACAATGCCAATCATGTCAAAACGGCCAGCCATATATATATCGTATGGCTCAAGAGACACTATATCAGCCATGACCGCTTTGTGAACAAAGCCTGTTTTGCCAGACCAACTTGCAGGGGCATTTTCAACAACGGGAATGTATTGAAAGTGAGGGTTACTCTCAGCCCAAGCTTGCATTTCGTCATGGGCATAAAGAGCCGATTCTTCACGCACACCCCAGTAAAACAACACGGGGCGATCACAGCCTATTTCAGCTAGGTGATCAGCCATCGATTTTGCATACGAAAAGCCCGTACCGCCCGCTAATAAAATGATAGGGCGTTCGCCTTCAGTGCGAAGTTGCGACACACCTAAACCAACTTCAACGTTAACCTGTTGTTGTTCTGTATGAGCGTGACGTAAGTGTTCAAGTGCCTGCATTGCATATGAATCCGCACCTGATGCGCCTATGTGTAATTCAATTTGCTCAGTTTGCGATGGGCGACTAGCAATTGAAAAGGCACGCTTATCTTTTTCGCCTAATACAAGTTGCATATATTGGCCTGCCTCGAATGACACAGGTTGCTGTGGTTTCAAAATGACCTTATGTACGTGGTCTGTAAGCGGGCTGATCGCAACAACGTCAGCGAGTAATGTTTGCATAGTTTACCTTTATAAAGCAGAGACGCATAACCGATTGCGAGTGCGCTCACAACCGTTAATTTTTGAGCAGTTTATCACAGACACAGCTTAGAGAATATCTAAGCTGTCCCATATTTCATCAACACGATCTTTAATTTTTGGGTCCATTACAATGGGCTCACCCCATTCCCGATCGGTTTCTCCAGGCCATTTATTTGTCGCATCCATTCCCATTTTTGAGCCTAGGCCAGAGACGGGTGATGCAAAGTCTAAATAGTCAATCGGTGTATTTTCAATCAGTGTGGTATCACGGGCAGGATCCATGCGTGTGGTTATCGCCCAGATCACGTCATTCCAATCACGTGCATTTACATCGTCATCACAGACAATGACAAACTTTGTATACATGAACTGGCGAAGAAATGACCACACACCCATCATTACGCGTTTTGCGTGGCCTGGGTATTGTTTTTTCATGGTCACGACAGCCATACGATATGAACAGCCTTCTGGGGGCAAATAGAAGTCGACAATTTCTGGAAATTGCTTTTGTAAAATAGGCACAAAGACTTCGTTTAATGCCACGCCTAATACCGCGGGTTCATCAGGTGGGCGACCTGTATAAGTACTATGGTAGATTGGATTTTCACGATGCGTGATGTGCGTCACTGTCATAACAGGAAACTCATCTACCTCATTGTAATAGCCTGTATGGTCACCGTAGGGGCCCTCTGGGGCTGTTTCACCCGGCATAATATAGCCTTCTAAGATAAACTCAGCTGTTGCAGGCACTTGCAAGTCATTGGAAATAGATTTAACCACTTCGGTTTTACTACCGCGTAACAGGCCTGCGAATGCGTATTCACTGAGTGTATCTGGTACAGGTGTTACCGCGCCAAGAATAGTGGCAGGGTCTGCGCCAAGGGCTACCGACACTGGGTATGGCTCGTTCGGGTGTTCTTTGCACCACTCACGGAAATCAAGCGCGCCACCACGGTGAGATAACCAGCGCATAATGATTTTATTCTTACCTAATAATTGCTGACGGTAGATACCTAGGTTTTGGCGCTTTTTATAAGGTCCTTTGGTGACCGTCAGACCCCATGTGATAAGTGGTGCTGCATCACCCGGCCAACAGTGTTGAATAGGCAGTTTTGTTAAATCAACGTCATCGCCTTCAAGAATCACTTGTTGGCACGCTGCTTTTTTAACTTCCTTAGCTGGCATATTTAACACTTGTTTAAATACGGGGATTTGACCTAGCGCCTCTTTAATTCCTTTTGGTGGCTCAGGCTCTTTTAAAAAGGCCAGTAACTTACCGACTTCGCGCAGTTCACTCACATCATTTTGCCCCATACCCATCGCAACACGCTTGGGTGTTCCGAATAAGTTGGCAAGTACAGGAATTGAGTGGCCTTTTGGATTTTCGAATAATAGGGCAGGGCCTTCAGCACGTAAGGTGCGATCGGCTATTTCGGTCATTTCTAGGTAGGGATCAATCTCTTGTTTGATCCGCTTTAGTTCACCCTTTTGTTCTAATAACTCGATAAATTCGCGAAGATCTTTGTATTTCATTTTGGTCGCTTAAACGCTGAAAAAACTGTCGCTATTATACTCAAAATCAATCTTTAAGCTAATTTAGCAGGGAGAATTCGCTGTTTTATTGGGCGAGAGCACAGTGGTATTTTTTACCTCTCAAAATGAGCATAGCCTCAGGACCTTTAGACCAAAAAAGTACGGTGTCATTACTGTACTTTACACCCGAGGCGCTGACTTGTCGGCTTAGTAAAAAAGACTCTTGTTGAAATGAAAGTGTTGCTTGCTCTTCATTGATGTCGGTAATACTCGCGATTTCTTCATCGCACTTATAATTGTTTGGCGCACTTTGCTCGGCACAAGCACACAAGGTGACTAAAGCGAGCCCTAAAGTAAGTGGCTTAATCATGGAAACACCCCTGTTTTAATGAATCTACCCAAACCATTGGAAATGTGTTTCTTCAGATGGTGTGGATTTATAAGCCTAACAAAGAAAAATTAACCGTTGGTGAAAATACCAGGATAAGTTATGTTGTTATTGAAATTAATGGGCAAGGAGCTGCTATGGCTGGGACTAACTTATTAACCTTACTTGATGATATTACAACGCTTTTAGATGATATTGCGACGATGAGTAAAGTCGCAACTAAAAAAACAGCAGGGGTATTGGGTGACGACCTAGCACTCAATGCGCAACAAGTAACTGGGGTCACGGCTGATCGAGAATTACCCGTAGTCTGGGCTGTTGCAAAGGGATCGTTTATCAATAAAGCGATACTGGTGCCTGCCGCATTATTGATTAGTGTGTGGTTACCTTGGCTTATCACGCCGCTTTTAATGATAGGTGGCTTATTTTTGTGTTTTGAAGGTGCTGAAAAAATTATTGAAAAGCTGTTTGATCACACAAAAGCTGAAGATGAATCTGTCATCGAACATCAAGACTTGCACGAATACGAAAAACAGAAAGTGAAAGGGGCTATTCGCACGGACTTTATCCTCTCAGCCGAAATTATTGTTATAACCTTGGGCACTGTTGCTGGTGCAACACTGGTTAATCAAGCATTGGTGTTAACGGTTATTGCAATCATTATGACTATCGGCGTTTATGGTCTCGTTGCAGGCATTGTAAAACTTGATGATGCCGGTTTGTATTTGCTGCAAAAAGCCCAGCAAACAGGCGGGAAATTTAAACAGTTATTAGGCACCTTTTTAGTCGCGGCAGCCCCTCAGTTGATGCGTTTTTTAGCGTTCGCAGGTACAGTTGCAATGTTTTTGGTTGGTGGTGGCATACTCGTTCACGGCATACCTGTGTTACATCACGCTCAGCAAGGCGTGAGTGAGTTTGCACTTACTTATCTTGGTAAAACAGGGGAAGTTGTTACACCGATTTTATTCGATGGTTTGCTTGGCGTCGCTGCGGGGATTGTGGTGGTGCTAGTGGTTGAGTTGTGGCACAAAGTTCGTCAGTAAAAAGAAGTATATTAGACCATTATTGTTAATTTTTTGTAGCTTGAATAGGGGCTTTGTTTTATTCTTACTAAGTTATAAAAATAAAAATAAATAGTTAAATGGAGTTAATCATGTCTCGATACCTCGCTATTATACTGGGGATGGCATTATCTTTAATGTCGTTTATCAGCTTAGCTAAACCTGTAAAACTTTCAGTAGAAGACTTCAGCAAAGGCAGTGAGTTTAGCCGCGTTACTATCTCACCAGATGGCAGCTATATTGCTGCAATTAAAAAGCATGAAGGTAAGAATTCACTTATATTTGTCGATGTAACAAAGTTTGCTGTGACCCATGCAGTGACTTTTCCTGATAACGCACAAGTCGGTGAATACCATTGGGTTAATAACGAACGCGTTATTCTAGAAAAAGAATATTTAAAAGGCTGGCAAGATACCCCTATTTATTACGGTGAATTATTTGCCGTAAATGTTGATGGTAGCCGTGGTAAATATGTTATTGGTTATCATGGCGAGCAGCAAACAGGCTCCCGCTTAAAAAAACAAACTCCGGTGCAAGGTACTTCATATCTCTTAGATCCATTACTGAATGATGATAAAAAAGTCTTAGTTGTGACTTATCCTTGGACAGCGAGTAATGAACCAACCACCGTTGTTTATGAAGTGGATGTTTATCGTGGGTTACGTACTTTGATAACCCGTTCTCCAGCACCTATGGGGCGCTTTTTAACAGATCATGATGGTAATGTACGTGTTGCAGTATCTAGTGATGATTACCTAAATGCTACCCTACATATTAGAGAAGCTGATGGTGGCTTTTGGAAAGAGTTTGACTTAAAAGGTGTTAACTACACAGATATTACACTTAAGGCGTTTGATAAGTCAGGGGAATCTGTCTATGCCACAGCATCAAAAGGTGGAGAAGCAGAAAGCCTAATTAAAATTAACCTTAAAACTAAAGAAGTAACGAAAATCTTTCAAGATAAATATGTTTCTCCTTCACATATTTGGGTTGATGAAGTTAGCAAAGAGTTATTTGCGATAGAGGTTGAAGCTGACTACCCGAGCTATGCGTTTGTTGATAATAACGCAGCAAAATCACAACGCCTTAAAGACATGTTGGCAGCGTTACCTGGGAGCCAAGTACAACTGATTAGTAGTACTAAAGATGGTATAAAAAATATTATTTTTGCTTCCAGTGATATAAACCCCGGCCAATATTACCTATACGATGCGAGCAGTAATAAGTTACAAGTATTATTCTCTGCTCGTAGTTGGATCAATCAAGATGATATGGCGCAAACTACACCACTACGTTTTAAAAGTCGTGATGGCTTGACCATACTAGCTTATCTGACGGTGCCAAATGGCATGGCTGAAAAGAACTTACCGCTGGTAGTATTGCCGCATGGTGGTCCAATAGCACGCGATTATTGGGGTTATGATCCTGAAGTACAAATGTTAGCGAATAAGGGTATTGCTGTACTTAAGGTTAACTTTCGTGGGTCTGAAGGATTTGGGATGAATTTCCAGGAAGCTGGCTATCGTCAGTGGGGGCAAAATGTTCAGTACGATATTATTGATGGTATAAATTTGCTTATTGCTGATGGTACTGTTGCTAAAGATAACATCTGTATTATGGGAACTAGTTTTGGTGGCTACTCAGCATTACAAAGCGCCGTTTTAGAGCCCGATATGTTCAAATGTGTGATTGGCTTAATGGGGGTTTATGATTTACCACTAATGTATGAAGAAGGTGATACACAAGAGCGCAGAAGTGGGATTAATTACTTAAAAACTGTGATTGGTACAGATGAAGTACAGCTAAGAGCGTTTTCACCTGTTTACAATATAGATAAGCTAAAAGCGCCGGTACTTATTGTTCATGGTGGTGAGGATGAACGTGCACCTATTGAACAAGCAGAATCTTTAGAGGCCGCACTAAAAAAAGCAAAGCACCCTTATGAAATCACCATTATTGATGATGAAGGTCATGGTTTTTATAAAGAGGAGCACCGTACTCTTTACTACAAAAAGGTATTGGCGTTCTTAGATAAACATTTAAAACTATAAATAAAAAGTGCCGGCGAGAAACCTCGCCGGCAAGAAATTAGCACGGGAACGTAAGCGTGCTAATGTGCAGGGTGTTCCTTTAAGCTATATAAACCCAAAGGTGTTTGTCTTCTGGCACTCATAGAACCCCTAAAATAAAGCAGGAGAGTTATTTTGCTCTTTCTATCTATACTTCATTATGTACTAATTAAAATATGCTATAACGTAACCTTTTTGATGTAAATAACCAATGCGTTTGTTATTCATTGGTTTACTTTATTGGATGTTATAAAAAGTGGATTTAATTTGTGTTTAAATTACTGCAGTCGTAGCTTAGGCATAATTCAGCAAGTTCAATTTTAGCTTTGAGGTTGCCTTGTTGTGTGGCTTTATTGAGCCAATAGGCCGCTTTTTCTAGACTTTTTTGAGTGCCTTGACCATCGCGATACATTTGCCCTAAGTTAAGTTGCCCCCACGAATAACCCCCCTCTGCAGAAAGCGTAAAACTGTCTAGCGCTTCTGTGTAAAGCCCATCTTTAAAATAAGTGATACCTTCTTGATTGTGCTTATCAAGCTTTACGCCGGTATATAAGGGTTTCGGCTTTGGTGGGTGCATTACAAAGCCTCCGAATAAGCTATAAAGCTCAGGGCGCATGATTTTGTAAATGCTGTTGTCTTCATAAAATTGCTGTATTTGTTCTTTGCGAAAGGTCATGGTTTTACTTGAGAAATAATTATCTTGGACCAACATGCTTGTGCGCATAGCAATTTCAATGTCTTTATTATATTTGTAGGTGTAATTACCGACACGAAAGGTCATGTTGTCATTATCAAATTCAACCAGTTGTGCCACTTTTAAATTATTAATCCGTTTTGGGGTGTCGGTAAATTTGTCAGCGTGGACAAAATACGTGTCGAACAGTTTTGGCTTATTTATATAACTAACTTCGTTCGTAGTTTGTTGATGAACACCAAGCACAGTTTGAATTAAAAAATAGCCTAAAAGTAACACGCCGGCAAAGTACTTAATAATCGAGAGCATTTCTAAAGTAGGAAGTGCGTACCAAGACACGGGAGTCATATAGCCACAATCATCACACTGGCGCTGATAACTGATTGATAGTGGGATAACTGGCAAAATAGTAAAACGCAGTATCTTGCTGTGATTGGTTAATGAATAATGCTCGCTTTGACAGTGGGGGCATGTTTTAGGTTGTTTGTAAAAAACATCAGCAGCAGCAGTATTAAAAAGTAGCATAGTGTCTTCCTTGGTAATAACTACAAACTAGAACAAATGCAGCAAGTTATAAAGATGCAAACTGTAACCAAATATGAATTTCAGTATGAAAGGCTTTTCACTTAGAGAATAAACCCATTCTCTGCTATGATCCTCTGAATCTTCGAGGATATCCCTCCACTATCAAGTTTGGAATGTTACTGTGACTGCTACTGCTTTTTCATCGTTGGCTTTGCCGCAAGAGTTAATCGATAATTTATCGACCTTAGGTTATTCACAAATGACGCCAGTGCAAGCGCAAAGTTTGCCGGTCATTTTGCAAGGAAAAGATATTATTGCCCAAGCTAAAACTGGCTCAGGGAAGACCGCTGCATTCAGTTTAGGCGTGCTGGCTAAATTAAATGTTAAACGTTTTCGAATCCAATCATTAATTCTCTGCCCAACGCGTGAATTAGCTGAGCAGGTTGCAGAAGAAGTCCGTAAGTTAGCGCGTAGTATTCACAATATTAAAGTACTTACTTTGTGTGGTGGCGTATCAATTGGACCGCAAATTGGTTCGCTTGAACATGGTGCACATATTATCGTAGGTACACCAGGGCGGGTCGATGACCATATTCGTAAAGGAACATTGCGCTTAGATGATGTTGAAACTTTAGTGCTTGATGAAGCCGATCAAATGCTCGACATGGGTTTTCAAGATACCTTAGATGCGATTGTTGAATGCATTCCAGCCCAGCGTCAAACATTATTGTTTAGTGCGACGTATCCGAAATCAATAGCAGCAATTGCAGAGCGTGTATTGAGCAATCCTGAGACGATCAAAGTTGAAGAAGAGCAGGCAAAGAGCACAATAAAACAGTACTTTTACAAACTTGATAATAACAAGCAGCGCTTTAATACTTTAAAACTTTTACTGTTAAAGTTTCAGCCAGAAAGTTGTGTGGTGTTCTGCAACACGAAAGTTGAGACTCAGCAAATTTGTGATGACCTTTTTGCTGAAGGATTTAGTGCCGTCGCATTACATGGTGATTTAGAACAGCGAGAACGAGAACGTACATTAATTCGTTTTTCTAATAAAAGCGCCTCAATTTTGGTCGCGACGGATGTTGCTGCACGCGGGCTTGATATTAATGATATGGATATGGTGGTGAATTACCACTTAGCACATGACCCTCAAACACATGTGCATCGTGTGGGCCGCACCGGGCGTGCAGGTAAAAAAGGGATTGCCTGTTCAATTTATGGTGAAGCTGAGCAGTTTAAAGTGGCACAAATAGGTGATCACTATGAAAAAGATTTTGAACCAGAGCCTATTCCGCCGTTTAGTTTATTAGAAAAGCCAGCTTATAAGCCTACAATGGCAACGCTTATGATTGATGCAGGTAAAAAGCAGAAAATTCGTGCGGGTGATATTTTAGGGGCGCTAACGGGTAAAGAAGGGGTCGCGGGACACCAAGTTGGTAAAATAAATGTACTTGATAATGTTGCCTTTATTGCTGTTGAGCGTGCTGCTGTTAAGCCTGCTCTGCGTAAATTAACAGAAGGTAATATTAAAAAGCGTAAAATACGAGCTCGTCGATTAACGCGCTAAAATTAATGTGAGCAATTCGCCTTGAGTTGCTCATATTCTTGCCGTATTTTTTTGAACTTGGTAGCAGAACCTTGTCGATCAGGGTGATACTTTAAGGCGAGTTGTCGCCACCGTTTTTGCAGCTCTCTATATGAATAATCTGCAGGGAGTTGCCAGTGTTGTATGATCGGGTAAAGTTGCTCAGCTGATACTTGAGTAAGACAGAAGCGATTGTGTGTGCTAAAACGTTGCCAAAATTGGTCAAGTAATGCATCAATGACGTCTCGTGACGTGTCATAGTTTTGCCAATCTAAATAATATGCTCTTAGCGGATCGTCTTTTTCTGGACGGTCTGTAGGGCATGTATCTATAAGCTCTATATGAAGCGATGCAATCTCTAATCGCTGGGTCGGGGCTAGCTGTGCTTGTAACTGATACAATCCGTTCATAATTAGAAAATTACGTTTAAAGAGGTCTTTTTGCGGGTCTTCATCGAGTTGCTTAAGATAATTCGTCTCTCCCAGCGCGCTGGCTAGCGTATGCACCTTCCAAGTAGACTGTCGTAGAAGAAGGTAAAAAATCTCATCAATCAGTGGGTTAACCATTGTTCGTAGGCCAATGTTTAGTGTAATCTTAAAGTATATACGCTAACACAGCTGCGTTATTGAAACTACGATCATGTTTTAGGTTTAAAGGAATGCATTTGGCGATGCTTTAGCGAGTTCTGCTAATGCACGCTTGGTTGATTTTTAGGGATATAAACATATGTACATCACATTGCGCCTCAGCTTGCTTTATTCAACGCTCGCGTGTGTCTGTTTGTTTTTTACGTCTCCTAGTTTTTCATCTCACTCATTGTTTGAGCAGTTTACGCAATCACAGCAATGGGATGAGAAAAAACAACTTTCAATAAAGCTGCTAGCCGCACCTAATATCACATCCGATGAAAAATTAGAGGTTTATCTACAGTTAGCTGACTTTGCACTAGAGAAAGATAATTTCTCTGCTGCAGTGGAACACTATCAACTGGCTGCAACATCAACCTCTTTTGAAGAGCATCCACAACGTTATTTTCAAGCTCTTAAAATGCAAGGTGTGACCTATTATTATCAAGGGTTAATGCAGCAAGCCGTGAGTGCGTATATGCGAGCCTTGAGTGTTGCAAGAAATATGGAGCAGCCAATTTCTGAAGCTAATCTTTTGAGTAATATTGGTCTTGCTTACTTCAATATGTTTAATATGAATCAAGCGCTTGATTATTATAAACAAGCGAAAACGATTTACGATAAATATGGAACAGCACAAGATAAAGCTGATATTTTGCACAATATAGCGGGTATTTATATCCGTTTGTCTAGCTACGATATTGCACTGGATATGTATCGAGAAGCACTGGCTATTTTTCAAAAGCTTAATGATGAAGATGGTATCGCTCAATCTTATGGCAATATGGGAGTGGCTTACTCAGAGCTTGGTGAGTATCAACTGTCATTGCATTACTACCAGCGTGCTTTGCGCCATTACCAAGAAACGAATGATGCATACTACCTGTCCTCTCGACACGGTAACATTGCTAACGTGTACTTGCGAACGGGCGATCTTGAGATGGCCTTAAGTCACACGGAAAAAGCGATAAAATTCGCAAAGCAAATTGATAATAAGGGGCTCGAGTTAGCGGGGTTATTATCACAAGCGAAAATCGAGCTGTTACAAGGGAAGTTACCTGAAGCAGAAGTCACGCTTAACACATCTGTTAGTATGGCGAAAGAGTATAAAGATGAGCTCAGAGTACTCGATGGTTTGGGTATGCATGCATTGATAAAAGCGGGTCAAGGAGACTTTGAAAGTGCAGTGTCATACTTTGATAGCTTTGTTCGCAAAATGAATGCATCTAAAAATGAACAGCTTTTAAAATCATTGGGTAAACTACAAAGCCAAATTCAAGCCAGTCAGTTAAATCAAGAAATTGTCGATCTTAAGCAACATCAGCATGTGCAAGAGCTTGAAATGTCTAAACAACGCCAGCTAACGATCATGCTGTTCATTTTGTTTGTAATGATTGTTGTGACAGGAATTACTATTTACCGACGCAAGATTGAAAAAGAGGCGAAGGAGCAACTCTCTTTAATGGTGGCTAAGCGCACCCAAGAACTTGAAGAAATTGCAGAGCAGTTGCGTAGTGCAAATGATATCAAAAGTCAGTTTCTTGCCAATATTAGCCATGAAATCCGCACTCCACTGACTGCTATTCTTGGTCAAACCGATCATTTAATGAATGGTCTTTATAAGCCTGAGAAGTTGAATGAAGAACTTGCGGTTATTCAAAAACAAAGTGATCACTTAAAAGAGCTTATTAATGATGTACTTGATATTAGTAAGATTGAGGCGAATAAACTTGAGTTGAACTTAGAAGAGGGCAACTTAGTGGAATTACTGACAGATGTGCATTCTATGCTGAGCGGTCAGGCGAAAGAGAAAGGATTAAAATTTGCGTTTCAAAATCAACTTGGTGAGCAGTTTTTCAGCTACTTAGATTTTACGCGTGTAAAACAGATATTAATAAACTTATGCGCGAATGCCATCAAGTTTACTCAGCAAGGAGAAGTTGAGTTACATGTATCGCGCGTCGAGCAAGGCATTGTGTTTCGCATTAGAGATACCGGCATTGGCATGAATGCTGAGCAATTGAAACTAATTTTTGATTGCTTTAGTCAGGGTGATAACAGTATTAGTCGTCGTTTTGGTGGTACTGGGCTTGGACTTAGCTTGTCGCAGCAATTGGCGATGATGATGGGCGGGTACATCAGTGTTGAGAGCGAGGCGAATAAAGGCAGTGAGTTCTCTTTTTACTTACCCTGTAAAGAACTTGAGCCTGCGGCGTATATTGATGACAATCAAGCGATTACACACTCAGCTTCTAAAGGATTGTCAGGCAAAGTATTACTTGCCGAAGATCACCCAGATAACAGACGCTTAATTTGCCGTTATTTAGAATCTATGGGGCTAGAAGTCATTACAGCAGAAAATGGTGAGCAGGCTGTTGAGCAATGTTTAAAAGAGTTCCCAGATGTGGTGTTACTCGATATTCAAATGCCAGTACTTGATGGTTTAAGCGCATTGAAGCTATTACAAAAATGTGGCTTTACTCAACCTGTATACGCATTAACTGCGAATGCGATTAGCCACCAAATTGAAGGTTATTTAGAAGCGGGTTTTACTGGGTATCTTGCTAAGCCAATCGATAAAAAAGTGTTTTACACGCAGCTTGCAAAGCATTGTAAAAGTACCTCTCAACTAGCTAATTCAATGCCCGATACGCGTGATCTTGTCACTAGCTTTATCAATAGTTTTGCCTACGAAGCGGACTTGATTCAGCAGCATTTCTCAGCGGATGATTTAATGAGCTTACAACAAGATGCTCATCGAATTGGAGGGGCTGCAAAAATGTTTGCCTTAGATGATATTGCACACAGTGCTTTAGCACTCGAGCTGGCCATAAAAAACAAGACAGCGTTTGAAATTAATCACTTAGTAACGCAACTACTCGAGCTTATGCACTGCACACGTTTAGCTCAAAATAGCTCAATATCACCATCTTGAGCTTGTTTTATTTCTTCGTCATTGATGAATCGTGAGCGGTCTACTCGCTTTTTTAAATCAATGCTAGGGTAGGTCACTTTAAACATCGACAACTTATTATCTATTGAATGTGCGAGATTAACGAGATCCTTACTTGAAACGGCTTGAATTTGCGTGCTGGATAATGCATCTGAGTTAATTTCAACCATAGAGTCAATACTTGCTTGTGCTTCATCAGACATTTGGCTTTGCAGTGCAACTTGTGCGTGAATACTTTCTGATAAAGCATCGATGGCTAACATCGCTTGTTCTATTTTATTTGTTTCACGTGTTGATTCGTCAGATAGCTTAACGGTGTGCTCTGTTTCTTTTAATGCCTTTTGCATCAACTGATTCGCTTGCTCAGTATTATGCTGAATTTTAGCAACCATATTTCGAACTTCTTGTGTTGATTTGCTTGTGCGTGCAGCTAAGTTTCGAACCTCATCAGCCACTACTGCAAACCCTCTTCCTTGCTCGCCTGCTCGGGCTGCTTCAATGGCGGCATTAAGAGCCAATAAGTTAGTTTGTTCGGCAATACTATTAATGACCTCAATCACAGAACCTATTGCGTCGCTATCTTGCTTGAGCAAAACAATTTGTTGGCTTGTTTGATTAATATTATCGGCGAGTTTTAATAAACTTGATTGACTCTTATCAGTGTCTAAACGGGTTTGTTTTACGGAATTCGTGGCATTAGAAACCGCATGATAAATTTGCTCTAAACTTCGATCGAGCTCTCTTGATACGTCAATGGTACGCTTTATTGTAATGGCGAGATCGACACCGTGAGCATCTTGAATCGTGGCTTTTTGGGTCATAGAGGCATAAGTGTCTCTTAGTGCATCCGCCATAGGGAGCAATCGCGCAGAAGAACAATAAATCTCTCCGAGCAAGTGCTCTACTGTGGTTAAACTTTCATTTAATGCATGGCATGCTTGCGGTAAATTAGGGTTATTTTCATCAAAACGAAAGGAGAAGTTAATACCTTGCTCTGCGGTCATATTCGTCGCAAAGTCATTTAAGAAGTCCAGCTGCTGCTTGTCTGTCGAATAGAGACTATAAATCATTACTGCCCACGGTCCACAGATAAAGAGACTGAGTATAAGTAGAGCCGAAGTAGAGAAATCAAACACAGCAAAACTAGCAATACACCCCAGTAAGCTTGTTAAAAACAGAGCGATTGCTATTTTAATGCGCGTCATTGAGTGTTCCTAAGCATTTCATCTCATTATTTATAGAACAGCTTTCAATGAAATTCCATTTATATTATGAACTTATATTAACCTGAAATAACACTTACCCACGTGGCTAAGTGACAGTGGTTGTTATCAGTGATAGATATTTCTTATTTAGAACAACAAAATAACAAAAGAGTAGGCAGGGGTATTACTTGCTTCAAATAGAGTATTGAATGCAGCGAATGGTATCAAAGGGGCTTCTTTTGGGCAAAAAAAATGCCTGTTTAATACAGGCATTTACTTAAAACATTCAAATGTGATTATTGACGTTTCATTGAATCGAAAAACTCGTCATTGGTTTTGCTCATTGACAGTTTATCAATTAAAAATTCCATCGCATCAATTTCTGACATGTCATGTACGATCTTACGTAAGATCCACATTTTTTGTAGCTCATCAGGTTTAGTCAGCAACTCTTCGCGACGTGTACCAGAGCGGTTAAAGTCAATGGCAGGGAATACACGTCTTTCAGCAATCTTACGATTTAAGTGTAATTCCATATTACCAGTGCCCTTAAACTCTTCGTAGATAACTTCGTCCATTTTCGAACCAGTATCAATAAGCGCTGTCGCGATGATTGTCAGGCTTCCGCCTTCTTCAACGTTACGTGCCGCACCGAAGAAACGCTTAGGCTTATGTAATGCGTTTGCATCAACACCACCGGTTAGTACTTTACCCGATGAAGGAATTACCGTGTTGTATGCACGAGCAAGGCGTGTAATTGAGTCAAGTAAGATAACCACGTCTTTTCTGTGCTCTACAAGGCGTTTTGCTTTCTCGATTACCATTTCAGCAACCTGAACGTGACGGCTTGCAGGCTCATCGAATGTTGAAGCAATCACTTCACCTTTTACAAGGCGCTGCATTTCGGTTACTTCTTCAGGACGTTCATCGATAAGTAATACCATCAGCTCACAGTCTGGTTGGTTATAACTGATCGATTGGGCGATATTTTGCAGAAGCATCGTTTTACCTGCTTTCGGTGGTGCAACGATAAGTGCGCGCTGACCTTTACCAATTGGCGAGGCTAAATCGAGTACACGCGCTGTGATGTCTTCTGTACTACCATTACCGCGCTCCATACGTAAACGTTCATTTGCGTGGAGTGGAGTAAGGTTTTCAAAAAGGATTTTAGTGCGTGAGTTTTCAGGTTTATCGAAGTTTACTTCATTTACTTTCAGTAAAGCGAAGTAACGTTCACCATCTTTCGGTGGACGAATCAAACCGGAAATAGAGTCACCAGTACGCATGCTGAATCGACGGATTTGACTCGGAGATACATAAATATCGTCAGGACCGGCTAAGTAAGATGCTTCAGATGATCTCAAGAAACCAAAACCATCTTGTAAGATTTCTAATACACCGCCGCCATAAATGTTCTCACCGCTTTTTGCGTGTGCTTTAAGAATGGCGAAAATAATGTCTTGTTTTCTTAAACGGGCTACGTTTTCGAGCCCCATGGACTCAGCTAAGTTTACAAGCTCTTTGATAGACTTGTCTTTTAATTCGCGTAAATGCATATTGGTGGGTTCTTTATTACAATTGTCATACTCAAAATCGTCGTTTGATACATGAGTGAGGTTTGTTGGTATAACTAAGGATTAGTTGGCTTTATAAACTAGCAGGTCACTAGCAAGGCGTCCAGTCTTTAAACAAAATAAAGCTAAAAAAAGGGCAAAAAGCCCTTTTTTTATTATTTCATTAGATGTTGTTTTCTAAAAACTCAACTAATTGAGTCTTAGAAAGGGCACCTACTTTAGTGGCTGCAACTTGACCATCTTTGAAAAGAAGAAGTGTAGGGATACCACGAATACCAAATTTAGGTGGTGTGCCTGCATTTTGGTCAATATTCAGTTTTGCAACGGTAACACGACCATCAAAATCGCCTGCTACTTCGTCAAGAATTGGGGCGATCATCTTACAAGGTCCGCACCATTCTGCCCAAAAATCAACAAGTACAGGTTTGTCTGATTGAAGTACGTCAGCTTCAAAGCTATCGTCAGTTAATTGAATAATTTTCTCGCTCATTGCGATCTCCGATAAGTTAGGCGAAATATTTAATGCGTATTTAAACACTCTTGTTTCTTATTGCAAGTTTAAACGTTATGCTTAAACGCTATGACTAAGACACATTTGACCGATAAAAAGTTTTCAGACTTTGCTATCGCACCGGAAGTGGTTGCCGGTTTAACCGAAAATGGGTTTGAATATTGCACACCCATACAAGCTAAATGCCTACCTTTTATTTGTGAGGGCCGTGATATTGCGGGTCAAGCACAAACAGGTACGGGCAAAACGTTGGCGTTTTTAACGGCCACGTGCCATCGGTTATTACAATCTAGCAAAGCACCTAGTAAACATCCAAGAGCCCTGATCATGGCCCCTACGCGGGAGCTGGCGATTCAGATACACAAAGATGCAAAAATTTTAGCGCCACATTGTAATCTTAACTTAGGATTAGTATATGGTGGCGAAGATTATGAAAAACAACGTGCACAACTAGAAAAAGGCGTTGATATTTTAATTGGGACGACTGGACGCCTTATCGACCTTTATAAGCAGGGCTGTTATACCCTGAACGAAATTGAGGTTGTTGTGCTTGATGAAGCGGATCGCATGTTTGATTTAGGCTTCATTAAAGACATTCGTTATATGTTCAGACGTATGCCGGAAGCATCTGAGCGTTTAAATTTATTGTTTTCAGCGACCTTATCGTATCGTGTACAGGAATTAGCATTTGAACATATGACTAATCCTGAGCATGTACAAATTGAACCGGATGTGAAAACAGGTAAGCGCATTCAGGAAGAGCTCTTTCATCCATCACAAGATGATAAAATTAAGTTGTTGTTAACCTTAATTGAAGAAGAATGGCCTGAAAAAGCCATTGTGTTTGCAAATACCAAACACAGTTGTGAAAACGTGTATGCGTGGATGAAGGCGGATGGGCATCGCGTTGGGTTATTGACTGGTGATGTTAACCAGAAAAAACGTCAGTCAATTCTGGCGCAATTTACCAAAGGTGATTTAGACTTTTTAGTTGCGACCGATGTTGCAGCGCGTGGTTTACATATTCCAGAAGTAAGTCACGTATTTAATTTTGATTTGCCAGATGATTGTGAAGACTATGTACACCGAATTGGACGTACAGGACGTGCTGGCGCATCAGGCCATGCAATCAGCTTTGCCTGCGAACAGTATGCTTATAATCTTCACGAAATCGAAGAATACATAGAGCACAGCATTCCATTATCACATTATGATAAAAGTGCATTGCTTGATGATTTAACAAAGCCTACTATTCAGAAAAAGCGGAACTATTCAACAGGCCCACGTAATCGTAATAACAACGGACGTCGACCAAATAATAGTTACCAAAAATCACGGTCATCATAACTGGCCGTTGTTTAAGACGTAGTAGTAACTAGAGGTTTTTGAACGGTGGGGCAACTTCAACCGCAAAAAAATGTGTATGCAGTTATCGATTTAGGATCAAACAGCTTCCATATGCTGATTGCCAAATCGATGGCTGGCGGCCTACAAACTATTGGCCGAGTCAAACGCAAAGTAAGGCTAGCAGCAGGACTTGATGAAAACAATGTTCTAAGTACTGAAGCCATGCAACGAGGCTGGGAATGCCTCGCCTTGTTCGCTGAACGTTTACAAGATATACCAAAGAAAAATATCACCATTGTTGCAACCGCAACACTGCGCCTTGCTATTAATGCCGATGTATTTCAACAAAAAGCTGAGAAAATCCTTGGCCATAAAATCAATGTTATAAGTGGCGAGTTAGAAGCAAAGACTATCTATAAAGGGGTTGCTCATACATCTTCATGTGGTGGTCGACAGCTGGTTATTGATATTGGTGGAGCAAGCACTGAGGTTGTCATTGGAAAAGGTTTTGACGCGTTGCATTATAAGAGCCTCAACATGGGGTGTGTCACTTTCCTTGAGCGCTATTTCAAAGATCAAAAGCTTAGTAACAAAAATTTCAATACCGCTATTAAAGCAGCGCGAGATGTTGTTGAAGATATTGTACCTGAATATAAAGCTGCTGGATGGGAGATTGCCAGTGGTGCATCCGGTACAGTTCAAGCCATTCAAGAGATTATGGTTGCGCAAAACCAGGATGAGTTACTAACGCTAGATAAACTGTTAGCAATTAAAGAACAGTCAGTCACGTTTGACACCATTGCTGATCTTGAATTACCTGGTCTTAGTGAAGAGCGTCGTTTAGTGTTTGTATCTGGACTTGCAATTCTTATTGCTTTATTTGAATCGTTAGAAATAAAGCAAATGGGGCTTGCGCGCGGTGCATTGCGTGAAGGTGTGTTATATAGCATGGTGCCTGAGCTACATAATCATGATATTCGCAAACGCACCGTTGATGGTTTAATGAATCGTTACCATGTTGATCAAAAACAAGCGTGCCGAGTAGCGCAACTTGCGGAACAACTGGCAATAAGTGTAATGAACCAATGGCAATCAATGGATAGTAATGCGATTGCACTGTTAAAGACTGTGGCAAAATTGCATGAGATTGGTTTGCTAATCGAATATAAGCTTTACCATAAACATACGGCCTATATATTAGAAAACACAGACATGCCTGGCTTTTCACAGTCAGAGCATAAACTTATTACAGCAGTAGCGAATGGGCACCGGGCTGATCTTGCAAAAAATAGCTTTGCATATCTAGGGTGTAATGAGCAATTAGCTGAATGCCTAACACGTATCATTCGGATCGCAGTGATCTTATCGATGCGTCGCCAAGACGATGTATTACCAGCGCTAGGTCTAAGTGTAGATAAAAATGCGCTTATACTGACATTTGATAGTGATTGGTTAAAATATCACCCACTAATGGCAAGTGAGCTACAACTAGAGTCCAAGTTACAAGCGAAAGTTGGTTGGAAGCTCATAATCAAATAACTAAAAAAGGCCCTTCAGGGCCTTTTTTAGTATTGTTTTTACCCGTTTCGTTCGTATTTTGCACGAACAGTCATTTTTTTCATAAAAACGTAAAAAAACAGTTGATCTGAATTCGGATC
>NZ_JBRJHH010000015.1:0-128365 GCF_053628915.1 Pseudoalteromonas sp. MBR-15 | reverse complement strand
GGACGCCACTTACTTTAACCGTGTTAAAGAGGGTGTTGTGTTATTAAACAGCTCGCCTGAATCGAGTTTAACTATTCAGTTGTCCTAGTGACACATTCTTGTGTCCCCATCGTCTAGAGGCCTAGGACACCGCCCTTTCACGGCGGTAACAGGGGTTCGAATCCCCTTGGGGACGCCACTTACTTTAACCGTGTTAAAGAGGGTGTTGTGTTATTAAACAGCTCGCCTGAATCGAGTTTAACTATTCAGTTGTCCTAGTGACACAGAAACTTTCTGTTTAAGCTAAGGCCATTCGCCTCACAGGCTCGGTCTCATCTTACGCAGAAATAGCAAATCAGTGATTTGCAAACAAATTTCTGCGTCCCCATCGTCTAGAGGCCTAGGACACCGCCCTTTCACGGCGGTAACAGGGGTTCGAATCCCCTTGGGGACGCCATTTAATTGCGTAATTTATATTTATTACACAGTGAATACCATAAGATTCAATTCAAAAATTCCTATTTATACATCCCATACTTATCTTATAAAAATCAATTATCTACGCTATTTAATTTCGACTTTTCTCTGATATTTTTAAAAATCACAGTACAGATCTTTACTTCTCACTGCGACAGACCGTTTTAATCTATTTCTAATGCTTCCTGCGACACATCATTTATGTCTAATTTGAGGCATTGTTTTTAAAAGGTGTGACGTTAACGAGTATGAGTGGAGACCTTATACCAATCCGCAAAAATACTTAATCATTTTGAGTGATCAAACCAGTCGCTACCTGCGTTAAAAATTTCTGATTTACGACTGCATGGATGCAGGAGGTAGAGCAATGCAGGAGCAATTGCCGAGAACAACTAAATAACTAAATTTTTGCCTTGTTATCAACGCGGTTTTATTGCCTCAAAATAGACCTCTTAATTAAGCGGAATGGTATTATTTGGTTAATTTGTTTTGCAATTGTTGGTTTAGTGATCACAACGTTGAGATGTAAGAAAACCCCTGATTAAGCTAGGCAATTGTAAACAAGTGTGCTTAACTAAATTTATAATTTTCTGTTTATTAAGTAGATACGAGCGTGTGGCGAGTATTTGGGTTGGTAGTGCTGTTGGCAATGTTCCCGTGTTATGCCACGACAATTAAGCTGGCCTATACAATGAAGCATGATAACTTCAATCAACTGTTAAGTGAGCTGGCTGAGCAAACAGAATTAACGGTTGATTCTGTGTTGGTTGACCAAAAAGCGTTAAAAGTACGGCTTGTTCAAGCCAATAGTGCGACAACCACCGATGCCGTAATTTTTCCTGCTGACCATCTGGGTTTGAACAAATACGCTAATTTTAGTGTTATTCCCGAATCACTGATAGCTGAAACAACAGATAAACGCACTTTAGATACAACAAGAGTGAATGGTCAATTACTCGGCATTCCCATTATTCAAGGTAATCATTTACTGCTTTTTTATAACACTCGGTACGTAAAGAAAAAAATAAATGACTGGCAGGATATTATTAAACTAAAACCTATGCTGCCTGAACAGGTGAAACTAATCACTTGGAGTTTTATGGAAATGTATTGGTTTATTCCATTTTTAAGCGCATTTGAAGGCGACCTGATTGTTGATGACAAAGTACTGTTGAATACATCTGCAATGCAATTAGCTCTGCGATATGTATGGGATTTAAATCAGCAAGGTATCGTGGACAGAGAGTGTGATTACAGCTGTTCACATGCCGCATTTCAAAACCAACAGGCTGCATTTATTATAAACGGTGCTTGGGCCCTCAATACTTACAAAGAAGCACTGGGGGAGCAGTTGGCCGTACAACCACTACCAAAACTGAATGGTCACTTCATGCAGCCGTACTACTCAACGTTTGTTTTAGCTTTTCCGAATAATAGTTTACAGGGCCCTAATAAAGACAATTTAATTAAGTTTGCAAAGGCTGTGCAACATGCACCATTTCAGCATTTAATTTGGCAAAAACTTCACGATATCCCAGTGAACACGCAAGTTTTAACGCAGCTTTTAGAGCAAAACGATGATACGTTACTTACCTTGCTTGCTGCTTTGCAACACACCAAACCAATGCCATCATCGGCTACGATGATAATTGCATGGGAAGTGTTAACAAAAGGCTTTTCTCGTTATGGCAGTGGTGCGCTGACTGCCGAACAAGCAGGTTTATTTATGCAGGGACTCGCAGAGCGCTCAATTGCGAATGAAGAGGTGCAATGAACAGCCCACGGTTTAGCCAAGCATTATTCGCAAGTGTATTATTGCTAGTTATTATTCCGCTTTTGGTGCTGGCAGGCTTGATGATCGGGCGTTTTTATTTAAACTCGATTGAACAAGCTAAAACAAGCTTACAATGGCAGGCAAGAAATAACGCGGCAAGCTTGGAACAACTGATCTTCAAATTAGAAAAAAATAGTCAGTTATTAAGTAGTACAAAAGCGATAGCTGAGCTTCCAGATACCGTGGTGTATTCGCAATTTGCATTGGTTCAATTACAGCAATTTGTAACAGATAACCCACAAATAATTGCATCAATTGTTTTAGATAATCAAGGCTTTATTGTTGAAGGTTACCCAATAACATCGTTAACGCTAAATTACGCACTAACAAAAAGTATTCTCGATAGTGCGCAGACCTCGAACAATCAAAATAGCATTCAAGTAATTAATAAGCCGCAGTTGAATGAATTGCTCTTTCAAACAGAAGCCAAACAAAATGCATTAATAGCAATTACTTCAACGCTGTTACATGAGCAAGACTCGTTAAGTGAACCAATCCGAAAAACGGGGTTATTAGTGTCGTTCATTCCGTTATCTGAAGCATTAAAGTGGCTTGCTGTTCACAATGAGCAGCCTACTTACCAATCAGGTAAACAAGTACAAATTACCGTGCAAGATCATGTTTTATACAGTTTAGGGGTCGTAGAAAGCACGGCGTTACTAACAGGAAGTGCGTCGATTAGTAATGTGCTGTTTAATAATGAACGAACAGCATTACACTTTAGAATTAATGAAGCTGAAACTGCATATACCAATGCGGTAAAGGAAACAGCGATAGCTGGAGGCTTGTTAATTATAGGCCTTTCAGTTGTGTCATTGTTTTTGGTTCATTGGTTAACGCAACGTTTGCATAATCCACTTAATCGTATTACTGCACTGAGTCGGGAGTTTGCATGTGGTAACTACAAAAAAATAACCGATGATTTCCATTATCAAGAGTTTAAAGATATAGCTCAGTCACTCAATAGCATGGCTGAAACAATTGATATTCAGATCACTTCTTTACAGCTAGAGAAGGTTAGGGCGGAGCATTCTGAGCAAGTTAAAAGCCAGTTTTTAGCAAATATGAGCCATGAAATTAGAACACCAATGAATGGGATCGTTGGTTTTTTACAGTTGTTGAAAAAAAGCCAATTAAATCCAGAACAAGCTGATTTTGTGAGACAAATTAATAACTGCAGCGATGTGTTACTCACAGTGATTAATGACATACTCGACTTTTCAAAAATTGAAGCAAATAAAATAGAACTCGATACGCGAGAATGCAATTTAATCGCGCTATGCCAAGATCTCATTGTGTTATTTAAACCCAGCTGCGATGCTAAGGGGATTGCTTGCCAACTTAATATTAATCAACTCAAAGCAGTCAACGTCGAGTGTGATGAAATTCGCGTTAAGCAAGTGCTCATAAACCTGCTGTCAAACGCGATTAAATTCACAAAAGAAGGGGAAATTACTCTATCAATTAATGTCCTTGACAAAGATGCTCACACGACAACAGTTGAATTTACTGTGACTGATACAGGTATTGGTATAGCAGAAGATAAATTAACCGCTTTGTTTAACCCCTTTGTACAAGCGCAAAGTAATATCATGCGTGAATATGGCGGCACAGGTTTAGGGCTTGCCATAAGTAAAGGCTTAGTGGATTTAATGGGCGGTGAAATTGCGCTTAAAAGTGAGCTTGGTGAAGGCACTACATTTACTATTATGGTGAGTTTTAAAACCCACTCACACGTGCTTAGCAAAGCAAAAACAAGTCAACTCGACACGGCGATAACGGTCGACTTTTCAAGCATAAAAACACCGTTGTTAGTCGCAGAAGATAACCCAATTAACCAAATTGTTATTACGAAATACTTATCGCAATTAGGTTTGAGCTATGAACTTGCTGAAAATGGCCAAATAGCCTGTGATAAGGCATCAATGAATAACTACGCGTTAATTTTAATGGATATTCAAATGCCTGTGATGGATGGTTTAACAGCCAGTAAAACACTGCTGAAGCAAGAAGGATTTAATACACCCATTATCGCGGTAAGTGCGAATGCAATGAGAGAAGATATCGAAAAAAGTATGGAAATAGGTATACACGATCACATTGCGAAGCCAATCGATTTCACAGAGCTTGAACGGGCGCTTGCAAAGTGGCTATTTCAGTCAATTTAATGACTGAAATAGCCAAAACAATTAAAATTGACTGTAGTCTTTTTTCTGAATTAGCTCAATTGCATAACCATCAGGGTCTTTAACAAAAGCGATTTCAGTGGTGCCGCCCTTTACTGGGCCTGGCTCACGGCTCACATTACCGCCTGCGGCTTTAATATCTTCGCAGGCTTTATAAATGTCATCAAACTCAATTGCAATGTGGCCATACGCATTGCCTAAGTCGTAGCTGTCAGTATCCCAGTTATAGGTGAGCTCGAGTACGGTAGCGTCTTTTTCTTCACCGTAACCAACAAAAGCAAGTGTGTAACGGTATTCTTCATTATCTGCACGACGCAGTTCTTTCATGCCTAATACTTGCGTGTAAAATTCGATAGATTTGTCTAAATCAGCAACGCGAAGCATTGTGTGTAATAAACGCATTTTAAGCATCCTCTGTCTTGTCTTTAAATTCGCATAATTTTAATACCCATCCGCAATAATACTTAATCATTTTGAGTGATAAAATAGACCACTTAATAAAGCACAATGGTATAAAAACGCTGCTTTTTGTAACAGCGCAGCGCATTAAAATTATAAAAGTATGATTATAAGTTATTTTGATGGGCAACACAGTATTATTACGACCGATAAATGGGAGAACAAAGGCGTTTAAACTTTATCTAAAAGAGCAATCTTAAAATGAGTTTTAGCTATTTAGTCACTAAATTAAGTACGAGAACGTGAGGTGGTGATGTGTATTCGCAACGAGCCTATTCAGCAATACCGTGTGGCATTGCTGAATAGTTATAAGGTACTTGACGGTATTAATAGTCTTTTTTACTTTTTCACCTTACCTTTAAGAACATAGATCTCGCCATCAAAACTCCCTTGAATCGTCAGTCCTTGTCCTGCTAATTCTTTTAGATATTCTATATGCTCATCAGTGATATGCTGGCCTGGCACTAAAAGTGGAATACCAGGCGGGTAAGGAGTCACTAATCCGGCACAAATGCGGTTGTTACTCTTACTAATAGGCACAGACTCGCGTTCGCCGTAAAACGCATCGCTTGGAATACATGCTAAGTCTATGGCTGGTAAGTTCTCTGGTAAGCGTGTACGTCTCATTGATGTAGCCAGTTTTACTTTTCCGCTGTCTAGTTTCTTTAATGCATTGTAAAGACGAATGATCTTTGAACGCGTTCCGCCAAGTGTCAGTAAAACCAATATTGTACTGTGCGTGTATTTTTCTATTTCTAGGCCAATTTCATCTAATAGGAATTTATGAATATCCTTTAATGAATAAGGCAATTCGCTAATATCAATAAGAATCTTTAGTGGATCGTGACCCATCTTATCGCCACTAAAATGCGGGAAAATTTCCATAAAATCTTCTTTTCCAAGTACTTTTATATACTTGAGTGACGCCATCTGTTGCTTGAACTCTGCGACATGATTCAACAAGGCATTCAGTAGCTTATAGCCTTCCATCTCTAGTTGTTTTTGGCACACATCAAGCGAGGCAATAAGTTGATACTTAGGTGATGTACTGGCGTAAATACTGTAGATCTCGCGGAAGAAATCGGCGTCGAAATCAGGATCGTTTACGTGAATATAAGACGCCTGAGAAAACGCCGACACGACTTTATGTGCAGAGTGGGTTACATAGTCAGCGCCCGCATGAATGGCAGAGTAGTAGCGTAAACTTGGGTGAAAAAGCGAGTACGCAAACCACGCTTCGTCGATAAACACTTTAATCCCATGTTGATGGGCAAACTCAACCACTTGTTTCAAGTCACTAAGAAGACCATCGTAGGTACAACCGGTGAGAACAAGCAGTTTTGCGTCAGTATTTTGTTCAATCGCTTGCTTGATATCTGCTAATGAGGGGGGCGCGAAGATGCCATATTTAGGGTTTAAAATACTCGACAAATAAATGGGTAAACTAGCTGATTGCAAAATGCCATAATGTACTGATTTATGACAATTGCGATCGATGATCACTTTATCGCCTTTACGCAGCAACGTTTGCAAAATAATTTTATTCGAGGTGGATGAACCGTTGGTGACAAAATAAGTATGCTTAACTTCAAATGTCGCAGCAGCTGACTCTTGTGAGCGGCCAATGGTATTGGTGCTGTCTGACAATGAACCAAGCGAATCAACAGAAACCGACAGGTCGCCAACAAATACATTACGGCCATAAAACTGATAAAAATCTTTGATGTAGGGAGAATTTCTAAAGCTAGAACCACCGCTGTGCCCGGGTGTGTGCCATGAATCATTCGCTTCGCCGACATAACGACGGTAGGCTGTCCAAAATGGGGTTTCTGATCTGTCATCAAAGTCGTTGATCATATAACCTAAGATTGCTTCGGGGTCCGAAATTACTTCATCTTTAAAGAAGAAAGATTCAATTTCTTCTGACTCGTTAACGATCTCTAACCCTTTAGTATCGTCGCCAATAACATACACTGGCAGCTCGAGACGGATCCCTTTTAACTGCTCTATAAAGCGACTATAGGTTCGTTCGCTATTGTTCAGTACATCCCAACTGAGTACCACAGCTTGAATATCACCATCTTCTTCTACACATGTTAATGCCTGCTTGAGCTCATTACACTCAATAATATCGATATCAACATCACTACGCTCAAAATTAGGGATTGTTCGTGCAAGGTTCGTTGACAGCTCTTGCAAAGTGGCAGGGTCTTGCTCAATTAACAAGATACGAAGTAAAGGTAACATAGCAATTCTCATAAAAATTTTCACAATACTCAACAGCATAACGAAAGGATGGTGGCTTGTGAAATTAATACTTTGATTATTGTGCTATTAGTTTCGAGTCTTTTGAGATGACAGTTTGTGCAATTTCATGTTTTTAATTCGAGTACAAGTTGGAATCACTCACAATCATTCGATACTAGTAATACCTTAGCAAGGAAAGTGTTTTATGTATTAGCAAACAGAATAGTGAGTTTGAACACATATATTTTATTTTCTGGCGAGATTGCTGTAATTATACAACTAAACGCAGACAACTTATATCGTCGCACTTGAGTTAGGAAGGCAGAAAAATATATTTTCCTTAGAGGGGGCTTAATTATACCTAATTCGAAAATTAAGCTTATTAAGAGTAGGGAGCAGAAAATGAAGTGGATGTATTATTTGATTTGTGTACTTTTCGTTGGAAATATTGCATCAAATCGTATTTGAGAAGGGGACGGGACCAAAAGGTGTGGTTTTTCATCCTGATGATCGTACTTTGTTTTTGTTTGCTTATGAAAAAAATAAGGTGCTTGTAATTGATATAGTCTCTGGCAAAACGTTATTTGAACTGCCCACAGGAAATGGACCCGATGGCATAGGGTATTCACCACAGAGGCTACCCTGAGTGAGCAACACGATAATGCAACTTTTTACATCATTGCCAAGTGTAAACAGAGGGGACTTACACGCTTCTAAGTTTGACTCGTGGGAGGATGACTGCCTAATTGAAAAATGCTCAGCGATAAAGAACGAGTGACAAAAGCACTCCCACTCGATACAGATAAAAACAAAAGTAAACAACCAAGAGAGTAAAGAATGGCGTATTTTAAAAATTTCAAAACAGTGGTCATATTTACATTAAGCGCGTTGAGTATAAATGTGGCATATGCAGAGGAAGTATCAGCTTCAAACAACAGTAAGAAACTGATACCAGAAGCCACTCAATTTGTTACACAGCACAAAGGCACCTTTAATGGCAAAAAACTGAAATACAAAGTTGTAGCCGGTGAAACTTATTTATTGAACAAAGACGAAGGACCTACCGCCTCTGTCTTTTCATTTGATTACATTGTCGCAGACGACAAAGAGAACAGACCGGTTACGTTTATATGGAATGGTGGCCCTGGTTCATCTTCTAATTGGTTACACATGGGCGCTTACGGGCCTAAACGCGTTGTTGTGCCAAGCGACGCAGCGCATCCAGGGGCTGCTCCATATGAATTAAAAGATGCGCCAGAAACGATTCTCGATGTGACTGATATGGTGTTTGTTGATCCCGTTGGCACAGGGTACTCTCGCGCATTAGGTGAAACTGAAAGCAAAGCCTTTTGGGGGTTGAATGAAGACACATCCGCCATTGCTGATTTTATCGCGCAGTGGCTGACGAAAGAAAATCGCTGGAACGCGCCAATATTTTTATTAGGAGAAAGCTATGGTACGACTAGAGCGGCAGCTGTTTCTAAAGTGCTCATGGACAAACATCTTATTAATGTAAATGGCATCATTTTTGTGTCCCAAGCTTTGGATTACCAAGGCTCAAGCCCTTATGTAGACGACAATATTATATCTTACATTACTTACATACCAACATTAGCTGCGACAGCTTGGTACCATAAAAAAGTTGATACATCAGGAAGTTTTGAAGCGTTTATTGATGCGAGTCGACAATTTGCCGTTGATGAATTGCTGCCCGCATTATTTAAAGGTAATACCATTAGCACAGCTGAAAGAGCGCGAATTGTTGAGGGATTACAACGTTATACAGGCCTTAGCAAACAATACATAGAGCGGACTGATTTGCGCATCAACGCGTTTAGATTTGCTAAAGAGTTGTTGCGTGACGAGGGCGTCGCCGTTGGGTTGCTCGATGGACGTTATAAGCTTGATGAAAGAGACGACCTATCCGCTGATCCTACGCAAGATGCGTCGAAAGCCATAGCACCGGCCTACAAAGCAGCACTCATGAAATATATGCACACGGATTTAAACGTACAGTGGAAAAGAAAATACTTAAATCCATCTGACCCTGAATTATCTGATAATTGGCGCTGGCGTACGGCTCCTGATGGACAAAGCTGGGAGCCAAAATACGTGAATACTGCGCCAGATTTATCGTATGCCCTTCGCAGTAATCCACAGATGAAAGTTATGGTTGCCTCTGGGTATTACGATATGGTCACACCATTTTTTGATGCTGAATACACCTTAAACAGACACGGTATAAACGCTGATAAAATTGATTACTACTATTATCACGGTGGTCACATGATGTATGTTCACGAACCAGCAAGAGTGTCGCTTTTAAAAGATACGCGAGACTTTATTAAAAAACAGTTGAGCCAAAACCCTTAATAATAGGCCTAGCTAATTGTGTCAAAGCCTGTGTTTGGCACAATTAGCGAATGAACTCAGGATGGAAAATAGCAGTGGTGAGTTTGCAATACTGATAGATTCTCACAAATTAGCGATTATATTGACACATTAGCGACATTATCCGCGACCACTTTTTAAGTTAGCAAAGCAAACTTTATTACTCTGTTTTATCCTTAAACTCACATAAGTCTTCGATAATACAGCTGCCGCATTTTGGTTTACGTGCAGTACACACGTAGCGCCCATGAAGTATTAACCAGTGGTGTACATCGACTTTAAATTCTTTAGGTACGACTTTTTCTAGTTTTTGCTCAACTGCAACGACGTCTTTACCCATGGCAAACTTAGTGCGGTTAGAAACACGGAAAATATGCGTGTCTACGGCAATGGTAGGCCAGCCAAAAGCGGTATTTAAAACAACGTTAGCCGTTTTTCTACCCACGCCCGGTAGGGCTTCAAGGGCTTCGCGGTTTTCTGGTACTTCAGCGTTGTGTTTATTGACCAGAATTTCACACATTTTATAGACATTATTGGCTTTAGAATTAAACAAACCAATTGTTTTTATGTAATCACGCAGGCCTTCAAGACCTAAATCAAGAATAGCTTGGGGCGTGTTTGCGACAGGAAAAAGCTTACGGGTCGCTTTATTTACACCAACATCCGTTGCTTGAGCTGATAGGGTAACCGCAACCAACAACTCGAAAGGGCTTGAGTATTCAAGCTCAGTTTCTGGGTGAGGGTTTTCTGCGCGGAGGCGAGACAGGATCTCGTAGCGTTTTTCTTTATTCATGGTGAGTGTTAAGCACGCAGTGACGGTGCGTGCTCTCCTTTAAGTTAAACTCGTTACTCGGGCTCGAGGGCCTTTTTCTACTTCTGGAGTAACAACTTGCTTAGATTTTATTTGTGTATCAATCACATTCTTTGCCGCAATCAATAATCCAAGCCCTAAAAAAGCGCCCGGAGGTAAAATTGCTAATAAGAACTGATTGTCAAAGCTAAAGACTTCAATGCGCAGTGCTTCTGCCCATGGTCCAAGTAATAAGTCGGCACCATCAAACAGCGTGCCTTGACCTATTAATTCTCGAATAGCGCCAAGCACAACAAGCACCAGCATAAAGCCAAGTCCCATCATTAAGCCATCGAATGCAGAAAGAGGCACGGTATTTTTAGAGGCAAATGCCTCTGCTCGGCCAATAATTGCGCAGTTGGTGACAATCAGTGGAATAAAAATACCTAATGATTGATACAGACCAAATGTGTAGGCATTCATAAGCAGCTGAACGATGGTAACAAACCCTGCAATGATCATCACAAAAACGGGAATACGTATATCTTTCGGCACCCAGTTACGCACAATAGAGACAGTGATGTTTGAACCAACCAATACCAGTAAGGTTGCTAAACCAAGGCCTAACGCATTTGTAATGGTTGATGTTACGGCCAGCAGAGGACACAAGCCCAGTAATTGCACAAGGGCGGGGTTGTTTGCCCACATACCCTCTTTAAATAAGGTTTTGATTTCGCTCATTACTGTGCTCCTTGGCATGAATTTGGCGCAGCAAATAGGTTATCAAACTCAGCTTTTGCGAACAGCACCGCATTTTTGACTGAGCCAACGACCGCTCGAGGGGTAATTGTTGCCCCAGTAAACTGATCAAACTGACCGCCATCTTTTTTAACGGCCCAACGTGTGTCATCGTCACCTAGCACATTTTGGCCTTTAAAGAGGGTGATCCAATCCGATTTTTTTATTTCGACTTTATCGCCGAGACCGGGCGTTTCTTCGTGCTTTGTGACGCGCACGCCAGCAATGTCGCCATTAGCAAATACGGCTGTTAGTAAGTTGATATCGCCGCTGTAGCCACTAGGTGTGACATGGCGCATCACTAAAGCATAGGGTTCGTCATTTTTGTAAGCACGGTAAATAACCTGATCAGGACGAGGTCCTAAACGTTCATCTGTAATGATCACACAATCTTTATATAGTTGATTGTCATAGTGATGGGCATCAAGCACTTGCTGTAATTGCTCTGCAAGTTGCTTTTTTTCTTGCTCGCTTATACGCTCAGCCGTCAGGCTATGTGTCAGTGCAACAGCCCCTGTGGTAAGCAGTGCAAAAACAGTAAGAATGCCACCATTTTTAGTCATTGAGGAAAGGATCATTATTTCACTCCATGGCCGTAAGTACGTGGTTGTGTATAGTAATCAATTAACGGCACAGCCATATTTAATAACAAAACACTAAATGCCACCGCATCTGGATAACCACCAAAGGTACGAATTAAGTAAATAAGTAAACCAATTAAGGCACCGTAAATTATGCGGCCCTTATTGGTGGTTGATGCCGAAACAGGATCAGTCGCGATAAAAAATGCACCTAACATGGTTGCACCACTGAATAGATGAAATACCACGCCTGGCTCTGTGCCTGGCGCTGCAATATAACCAATACCACTGCACAGTATAAGAGATGCTAAAAAGCCGACAGGAATATGCCAGTTTATTATCTTTGCTTTTAATAAGTATAAACCACCTAATAAGAAACCAAAGTTTACCCAGCCCCAGCCAAGTCCAAACCAATCATTAAACAGTGGTTTGCTCATACTTTCTGACACTGTTAGGTGGTGAGCCACATCGGTTTTAACCGTATCTAAAGGGGTTGCCATTGTTGTGCCATCAATTGCAACACGCAGCTGATCAACACTAAATCCAGCAGAGGTAAAGCCGTTAAAAATAACGGATAGTTGTTGTGTAAAGCTAATTGGGTTTGCGAGCAGTTCGTTTACTGGCAGCCAGCTTGTCATTTGCACAGGAAATGACACAAGCAATAATACATATGCCGCCATTGCAGGGTTAAACAAGTTAAAACCAAGCCCGCCATAAAGTTGTTTAACAATGACAATAGCAAATAGGCAACCAATTACGATAATCCACCATGGGGCAAGAGGTGGGATACTAAGCGCCAATAGCACAGCTGTAAGCCAAGCACTACCATCACTTAATGTTGGCCATACTTTGCGTTTACGAAGTAACAGAACAGCGGCTTCACAGGCACTGACAGTCAGTAACGCGAGCACAAGCTGAATTAATACCGCAGTGCCAAAAAAGTAAACTTGGGCTATTAAACCTGGAATACACGCAGCAATCACGGTGATCATTAAGCGGCTTAATGATTTGGTACTATGATTATGCGGCGAACTGGCCATGGTTAGTTTCATGACTTATCGGTTCCTTCTTGTTGTAACTTTTTAGCTTTAGCGCGAGCAATTGCACGTGCAATCGCCGCTTTCTTTTTGTCTTCGCTTGATTCAGGCGTGTTATCTATTTGCTGTGCTTCAGATTCATCTGTACTTGAATCATCAGAGTGAGCGTCAGTACCGTGGGTGTCTGCGCTTTCGCTTTCGTTTTTTGTTTGTTGCTCAGCGTGCTCTTTCGCTGCTTTTTTCGCTTTTGCACGGGCAACTGCCGCTGCTACGGCCGCTTTTTTATCGTCAACGGCTGCAGGCTCTGCATCGGTTGCGTTCTCAGCTTCAGTGGCTTGCGCTGCTTTTTTCGCTTTTGCACGGGCAACTGCCGCTGCTACGGCCGCTTTTTTATCATCAACGGCTGCAGGCTCTGCATCGGTTGCGTTATCAGCTTCAGTGGCTTGTGCCGCTTTTTTTGCTTTAGCACGGGCAATCGCCGCTGCAACAGCCGCTTTTTTATCGTCAACGGCTGCAGACTCTGCATCGGTTGCGTTCTCAGCTTCAGTGGCTTGCGCTGCTTTTTTCGCTTTAGCACGGGCAATCGCCGCCGCTACGGCCGCTTTTTTATCGTCAACGGCTGCAGGCTCTGCATCGGTTGCGTTATCAGCTTCAGTGGCTTGCGCTGCTTTTTTCGCTTTAGCACGGGCAATCGCCGCCGCTACGGCCGCTTTTTTATCGTCAACGGCTACAGGCTCAGCATTGGTTGCGTTATCAGCTTCTGTGGCTTGTGCTGCTTTTTTCGCTTTAGCACGGGCAATAGCCGCTGCAACAGCTGACTTCTTATCGTCTTTATCGACGGTTTCTTCACTTTGCTCTAGCGCTTTTTGCTCTTTGTACTTACGCGCTTGCTCTTTACGTGCAGCACGTTCTTTAGCTACTTCAGAATTATCTGGTTCCAGTTCTGCACCTTGTTTTTTCGCTTTGGCACGAGCAATTGCGGCTGCAACAGCTGATTTACTGTCTTTATCGTCAGATTTTGGTTTAACACGGGCGAGGGCATCGGCCACTTTTTGTTTTTCATCGCTCGACTTCGTCGCGGGCTTGCGTTTATGACGGTTTTGTCGCTCTTCTTGCTCGCGCTCTAAACGCTCTTTGCGTGCTTCAAAGCGCTCTCTGGCGCGCTCAGCTTTTATTTGTTCTGCTTGTTGCTCTTTGATTTCGGCTTTAGCAACTCGGTAGTATTGCACAAGTGGAATTTCACTCGGGCAGACATAGGCGCAGGCTCCACATTCGATGCAATCGAATAGGTTATGCTCATTTAACTTGTCGTATTCTTTTGACTTAGCAAACCACTGCAGCTGTTGGGGTAATAGCGAAGCAGGGCAGGCATCAGCACAGGCACTACAACGAATACAGGCTTTTTCGTCTCCTGGTTCAGCCAGCTCTTGATGATCAGGGGCTAAAATACAGTTTGTGGTTTTTACAATGCCGATTCTTACCGTTGGTAAGGTAAAGCCCATCATAGGGCCGCCCATGACAACTCGTTGTTGTGGCACCGGTGAAAAGCCTTGGCAATCTAGTAAGTGTTTTATTTCAGTGCCAAGTAACGCCCATACATTTCCTTGTTTATGGATTGTATTGCCAGTCACTGTGACCACGCGTTCAATTAATGGCTTGCCTTCATAAACCGCTTGGTTAATTGCAAACAGGGTGCCTACATTGTGCACTAACATACCAATGTCAGCAGGAATATTGCCGCTAGGTACTTCTTTGCCTGTAAGCAATTTTATCAATTGTTTTTCACCGCCAGAAGGATAAACAGTAGGGACAGTTTGAACAATGATAGATTCATTATGTTTTGCTGCTTGTTGCATTGCTGCAATAGCTTCTGGCTTATTATCTTCAATACCTATGATTGTCAGTGTTGGGTTGAGCAAGTGCTGCATTAACTCAATACCGGCGATAATTCCGTGTGCATGTTCACGCATTAACATGTCGTCTGCAGTGATGTATGGCTCACACTCAACGGCATTTACAATTAAAAATTCAATGCTTTTTCGCGTATCTGCTTTTACGTAAGTGGGAAAACCAGCTCCCCCCATCCCTGCAATACCTGATTGATGAATAATATCGACTAGCTCATCATGTGAGAGTGCTTTAGGGTCATCAACAGGGTTTAGTTCACACCATGTATCTTTGCCATCTGGTTCAATAATGACGCTGAGCTCAGGCAACGCTGATGGATGCGCAGATGGCATCGGGCAGATATCAGTGATCACACCAGAAGTAGGCGCATGTACAGGTACTGACCAGTTACCGCTAGGTTTTGTTAACGCTTGACCTTTAAGAACTGATTGGCCTTTTACTACGATTAATTTGCCGTTGGCACCAATATGTTGTTTTAGTGACACAACTAATTTATCTGGCAGCTCTAGTCGCTCAATTGCACGTGATGTTGATTGTTGCTTTTGTCCAGGTGGATGAATCCCCCCAGCGAATGGCCAGACTTTACCTTGTTTGATTTGTTCTATTAACGTTTCCATCTGCGCTCCTAATCTACCTGAGTCACAGGGATTGCATTTAATTGCCATTTCCAAGTTTGTTTGGTTTCTTTTACAGGCAGCATATCAATACAGTCAACTGGGCAAGGTTCAACACATAAATCACAGCCAGTGCATTCGTCAATGAGTACGGTATGCATTTGACGGGTCGCACCAACAATGGCATCAACAGGGCAGGCTTGGATACATTTAGTACAGCCAATACATTCGTCTTCTCGAATGTATGCAACGGTTTTTACTGGCTCTGCTTGTTCGCCGCCAGCAAGAGGTTTTGCTTCAACCCCCATTAAATCTGCCAGTTTTTTTACCGTGGCTTCGCCGCCCGGCGGGCATTTATTTATTTCGTCACCATTCGCTATCGCCTCTGCGTAAGGGCGACAACCAGGGTAGCCACATTGTCCACATTGAGTTTGTGGCAATATGGTGTCAATTTGATCAACGATAGGGTTGCTTTCTACCCGAAAACGTACGGCAGCAAATCCTAAAATCAAACCAAATATTAGCGCTAATGAACCTAGCGCAATTAAGGCATAAAACAAGGTCATATTAAAACTTCACTAATCCTGTAAAACCCATAAAGGCCATCGACATCAGACCTGCGGTGATCATCGCAATCGATGCACCTTTAAATGGTGAAGGAACGTCTGCAACAGCTAAACGTTCGCGTAATGCGGCAAAAAGAATTAACACCATTGAAAAACCAACTGCTGCGCCAAAACCATACACGGCTGATTGTAAGAATGAATGGTCTTCTTTGATATTAAGAAGGGCAACACCTAACACTGCACAGTTTGTTGTGATCAGGGGCAAGAATATACCGAGCAAACGATACAAAGTTGGACTGGTTTTTCTAACAACCATCTCAGTAAATTGCACAACGACAGCAATCACCAAAATAAAGCTCATGGTGCGTAAAAATGCGATATCGAGTGGAATCAAAATATAGTGATTCACCAGATAGCTGGTAACAGAGGCGAGTGTTAGCACAAAGGTTGTCGCTAAAGACATACCAATAGCAGTGTCGAGTTTACCTGATACACCCATAAACGGGCATAAACCTAAAAACTGAACTAAAACGAAGTTGTTGACTAGTACGGTACCAATCAGTAACAAGACATACTCTGTCATGCGTGCCTCACGAGAATAAAAACAACGTCATTATCCTTTTTTCTGGAGGCTGACACAACACATGCGAGGCGATTAGCTTAAATTAACAAAGCTGTTTGTATTTGAAGTGTTAAAGTTACGTTAAAGACCTGATAAACAGTCGGTTTATTAGGTCTTATTGGCGTAGATCTTAGATGTCTTTTGGTTTTTCTATGTAATAACCCTGCACGCCATCTAAGCAAAGGGTTTCGATAATGTGTTTCTCTTCCTGGCTCTCTACACCTTCGGCAAAAACATTAACCCCAATCCGGTGAGCAAGATCTACCATCAAGCGCATAAAATATTGATTGTTTTTATCATCTTCAAGGCCGCGGGTATAGCTTGCATCCATTTTAATAAAGTCAGGCTTCAAGTCTCTGAAGAATTTAAATGAAGTTAAGCCTACACCAAAGCGTTCAACAGTCACACGCGCACCGACACGATGAACCATATCAATAAAACGCTTACTTGCTTTTATATTTTGCTGAAGACCAAATTCGCTGACTTCAAAAATTAATTTAGTGGCAATATTGTTATCTTTTAACAAACGGCGTTCTAACCAAATAAGAAACTGATCATTATGCGCACTGGATGCTGTGACATTTATACCAAAAAACTTTTGTGAGAAGTTGCGTGTCTTCACTTTTTCAAGGGTGGTGTCGATTATTAATCGATCAATTTCCATTGCCATACCGAGTTTTTCGGCCATCGCTAAAAAAGACGCCGTAGGAAGCATTTGATTTTCGGCTGTTTTAAAGCGCACTTGAATTTCGGCATAGGCTTTGATGCTTTTACCAATTGGCATGATATTTTGCATAACTAAGTGAACACGCTTTGACTCGATCACTTCGTTTATCACTTTGCGCCAGTTTTGATTACCAAAGCCAGCACTCACATTGTTTACTAAATCTGTTTCGCGTTGAACATGCCATGCATTTGCTTGCTTAGATTGTGCCATGCTCATAGCGTTATCAACAATCGACAGTAGTTCGCCTAAAGGTTTGCCTTTTTCGTACCCAACTATGCCTGTATTTGCTACTGAACTTAATTCTTGGTTCTGCTGATACTGCGTAAAACGCGATTGTAAGTTATCACCGAATCGTTCAGCTTCTTTTAGGGGAGTATTAGGTAAAATAACAGCAAAGTCTGAACTGTTTACCCGAAATACTTGGCTATTGGTGTAAGTACCACTGATATGTTTAATAATATCGGCAACACCTTTTACGTATTCATCGCCTTTTTGATAACCGCGAGTTTGGTTTATTGCTTGTAGCTCACTACAACGCACCATAGCTAAAGAGCCAAAGGTGCTTTTATCGGCATTTTCGATGTTTTTCTCGTAGTATTCGACGAACATATTACGATTACCAAGATTTGTAATGACATCTTTATACGCTTCTTGCTTAATGCTCATTGCATTGTTTTCAATATCATCATGCTTGGTTTGTAAAAAGTGCGAAAGACGATTGAAAGTAGGTATTAAATCTTTACTAAGCTTTTTCAAGCGTGTTGTGTCCATTGCTTGTTCAAGATCGCCATTAACCTGATTTTGATTGATATAGATATCGATGATATCTGCAATGGTGGTGCTCACTTTTCGGTTTAAGCGTCTGAACATGCTTTGCATATATATAATAGGCAACAAAGCAATTAAGCCTGAGACTAAAATGACAATAAACATGGACTGTTGTAGCAGGTTTGCCAGATTGTTTGCGTTGATTGTGAATTCAACTTTTATGTCAGAAGCTTGGTTAACAGCAAATTGTGGGCGAATCGAATTAAAGCTCGTATTTACAATATCTGCAAAGAGGGGCAGGGGCTGTGGCGATTCAACCATGGTAACGAGGTTACCTGCTTGATCTCGTATTATAAATTTAGAGAAAGTAGTGCCGTCGGCAAGCGCTTTTTGTATTTTTTCAGGCGCAAGCTCGTCCATCGTTAAACTATTTATGTAAGTATTCACTACGAATTGCGCTTTTTTCTGAGCATCGCTAACTGCGTTGTCAAACCCCAGTGCTATAAAATACCCACCGAGCAATGCAAATAGTAGCCAAGAAATAAGTTGAACAAATATTAGTTTTTTAAAGCCTGCCATGTTTTTTATCTTATAAAAGCCTGAAAGGAAGAATCAATTCCCTGATTGATTGCTTTAAGTACAGTGAATTCTATTTAAATAGCAAAAAAGAAATAACTCAGGATAGATTAGAATATATAAGGCAGAAAGTCTAATAGATTCGCAGAATGTGAAAGATGATAAAAGTCTAATATATTCTGGAAGTTGGCTCCCCCTCCCCGACTCGAACGGGGGACCTGCGGATTAACAGTCCGTCGCTCTAACCAACTGAGCTAAGGGGGAAACGTTTATGGTCGAAAAACTTGGCTCCCCCTCCCCGACTCGAACGGGGGACCTGCGGATTAACAGTCCGTCGCTCTAACCAACTGAGCTAAGGGGGAAGCGTCATGCCTTTCAACGGGGCGAAATATTAATGACAGCATTGCAAAGTGTCAACATAAAAACTTCATAAATTCAAAAAAGAAGTGTATTCGATGTTTTTATGTTCGATCTGAACAAAATGTAGCTGAAAAACACAGATGTTTTCGCGGTTAAAGTAAAATTTCATGTTGGATCATGTGATTTTTTGCATGCTTTTTGACCACGAGCAATATTATAAATTAGTCAAAAGTATTCGTTGTATAGAATTTTGGCTTATAAGAGAGGAAATTGTCATTTATCTCAGATTTTATTCTCGCTATAAAAATTTAATCTAATCATTTTTATTTGCGCATTAAATTCTTCCATTTTAGAGGTCTCAAATCGGTCTGTCGGTTGAGAAAAAACGTTAAATACGGCATTAATTGATCCTGAATTGTGAATGCAAAGACAGATAAGAGAGTGGTTTAAGTGTTTTTTATCAGTGTGTTAGGCTGTTTTTTAGCCACTTTATTTTGAATTGTCATATTTATTTGCAGGGTGAGTGTGAACAATAATTAGGCATTCTTTAAAAGAATCTAACAAAAGGGTTAAAACAAGACACTTGCTTGATTTTCATAGGTTGCGATAAATACTGAGCTCAAAAGCCTTTATAATTGCGGCTTTCAGAGAGTTATCCACGGTTTCTGTGGATAACTCTGTTTATTAAACTTTAAGAACAGCTATGGCGCTAGAATTTTAGGGCGCTGCAGCAATTTCAAGCATTTAATCATATTTTTTTTACTTATTTAAAATCAATCAGTTAAGTTTTGTATCTGAAGCGACGCTGAATTGATAAGTAATGTTATTCGTGACGATAAAATGACACAGTTTGTTGTGTAAAAAAGCAGCGGTCACTGCCATTTTATTGTAACAATGCTATTAATGATGTTCTTATTTTGTTTTTTAACGATGTTCGTGGTTGTTTTTATGTTAAAGCCTCAAAAGTGACAGTTTTCTTTGTTTAAAATTAACCGTGGCTTGCAAGGCGAGGATGCTTTAAACTTATCAGCTCAGTAAAAGAGGCAAAGTATTCCCATGACCGTGACGTCGCAGAGCAAATCTAAACCTGATCTTTTAAACTCTCCAATCCTGCCAACGTTGAAAAAAATGACTATCCCTATGATCTTCGGGATGATCACCTTAATGATGTTTAACCTAGTTGATACTTTCTTTATTAGTCTACTTGGTACCGAACCCCTAGCAGCAGTGAGCTTTACTTTTCCTGTAACCTTTACGGTTATTAGTCTTGCCATTGGCCTCGGTATTGGCACTTCAGCGGTAATTGCGAAAGCATTAGGGAGTGACAAATTAGATGAAGCTCGGTTTGATGCCAGTATTGCTTTACTCATTTCTGTGGTTTTGGTGTTTTGCTTGTCTGTTGTTGGGTATGTATTTATTACCCCTATTTTTGAATTGTTGGGAGCTGGGCAGCAAGTACTTCCGCTAATACACGACTATATGAGTGTGTGGTTTTTAGGCAGTGTATTTTTGATTACCCCGATGGTTGGTAATTCTGTTTTGCGCGCAAGTGGCGATACAAAAACGCCGAGTTTAGTAATGGGGGGAGCGGGTCTCATTAATGCCGTGTTAGATCCGATTTTAATTTTTGGTTTGGGCCCAATACCGGCATTGGGTATTCAAGGCGCTGCCATTGCCAGTGTAATTGCATGGTCTTTCGCGGTGGTGATTATTCTTTATATACTGGCAATTAAAAATGGTTTGTTGAGCTTGTACGCTGGCCAACAAACGATTATTGGAGCAATAAGAAAAATTTTAAAAATAGGTTTACCTGCAGCAGGGGCGAACATGTTGACACCCATTGCAATGGCTGTGATGACGGCGTTAGTGGCTAAGCATGGCCCTGAAGCCGTCGCTGCATTTGGTGTGGGTAGCCGAATTGAGTCAATAGCCAGTTTAGTGGTTTTAGCATTGTCGATGACATTGCCACCGTTTGTTAGTCAAAACTTCGGAGCCGGAAAGTTAGGCCGTGTAAAAGAAGCGTATATTACTACGTTGAAGTTTGTGATGATTTGGCAATTCGGCATTTATTTACTGTTGCTTTTGACCTCTAGTTTTATTGCGCATGTCTTTGGTAAAGAGCAGGCGGTTATTGATGTCATTAAACTTTTCATTTATATCTTGCCATTAAGTTACGGTTTGCAAGGCGTGATAATTCTCTCTAACTCTTCATTTAATGCTCTACATAAGCCAATGAATGCGCTGATTTTAAGTATCATTCGTTTATTTGTCTTTTATGTGCCAATTGCTTATGTCGGGAGTGAAATTGCAGGGTTAACAGGCTTGTTTATAGGCGCAGCTGTGGGTAATTTGTTTACGGCTTTTGTGGCTTATAAGTGGTTTATAAAAGAAGTAAATGCATTAAGCACAACGGCGATGAAGGAGTGTCATTTATGAGTGATCATTTTCAACTGGTTTCAAAATTTAAACCAAGTGGTGACCAACCCACGGCCATTGCTCAATTATCTGAGGGCCTTGAAGCAGGGCTTGCTCATCAAACATTATTAGGTGCTACAGGGACGGGTAAAACCTTTACCATGGCAAATATAATCCATGATCTAAATCGGCCAACGATTATCATGGCGCATAATAAGACGCTTGCAGCGCAGTTATATGGAGAGATGAAAGAGTTTTTCCCTCATAATGCGGTTGAATATTTCGTGTCATATTATGATTACTATCAGCCTGAAGCGTATGTTGTTGCCAGTGACACATTTATAGAAAAAGATGCCTCTATTAACGAGCATATTGAGCAAATGCGCTTAAGTGCAACCAAAGCGTTACTTGAACGCCGTGACACAATTATTGTTGCATCTGTTTCGGCTATTTACGGTTTGGGCGATCCTGACTCATACATGAAGATGATGTTGTTACTTAAAGTAGGCGAAACAGTCGACCAGCGTGATATGCTTCGTCGCTTAGCCGAGTTGCAATATACGCGTAATGACATTGAATTTAGTCGTGGTACGTACCGTGTGCGCGGTGAAGTGGTTGATATTTTCCCTGCTGAGTCAGATACATACGCGGTGCGTGTGGAAATGTTTGATGATGAAATTGAGCGTTTAAGTATCTTTGATCCATTAACAGGGGCTGTTGAAAAGCACATTGTGCGCGCGACTATTTACCCAAAAACACACTATGTGACACCCCGTGAGAAAATTCTTGATGCGATTGAAAATATTAAGGTTGAGTTAAAAGATCGCAGAGCCCAGTTGCTTAGCGCAAATAAACTTGTCGAAGAGCAACGTATTGCACAGCGAACACAATACGATATAGAAATGATGACCGAGCTTGGTTATTGCTCTGGTATTGAGAACTACAGCCGTTATTTATCAGGGCGTACTCCGGGCGATCCGCCGCCTACATTGCTTGACTATTTACCTGATGATGCCTTGATGATCATCGATGAGTCGCATGTGACCGTATCGCAAATTGGTGCAATGTACAAAGGTGACCGTAGTCGAAAAGAGAACTTAGTTGAATATGGATTTCGTCTTCCTTCGGCATTGGATAATCGGCCACTTCGATTTGAAGAGTTCGAAGCAATTGCACCGCAAACGATTTATGTATCGGCAACGCCAGGCGAATTTGAGCTAACGCGCTCAGCAGGTGAAGTGGCTGAACAAGTTATTCGTCCTACAGGCTTAGTAGACCCTGAAATTGAAGTGCGCCCTGTGGGTACTCAGGTTGATGACTTATTGTCTGAGATTTACAAACGAGTTGAGGTAAATGAGCGTGTCTTAGTGACGACCTTAACAAAACGTATGGCAGAAGACTTAACGGATTACTTAAATGATCATGATGTAAAAGTTCGTTATTTGCATTCTGACATCGATACTGTTGAGCGAGTTGAGATTATTCGTGATTTGCGCGCTGGTGTTTTCGATGTGTTAGTGGGTATTAACTTATTACGAGAAGGCCTTGATATGCCAGAGGTTTCACTCGTAGCGATACTCGATGCTGATAAAGAAGGCTTTTTACGTTCGACGCGTTCTTTATTACAAACAATAGGGCGTGCTGCTCGTCATTTAAATGGTAAAGCGATTCTGTACGGTGATCGTATAACGAATTCAATGCGTCAGGCTATTGATGAAACTGATCGTCGTCGTGAAAAACAGCAAGCTCATAACGCAGAACATGGAATTGTACCGCAAGCGTTAGTGAAAAGTATCACGGATATTATGGATGTTGGTGAAGAGGCTGGCCCTAAAGATAACCTTCGATTGGTCCGTAAAGAATCTAAAAAAGTGTTAAGCGCTAAAGAGATTGCCAGTCAAATTAAAGCACTGGAGACTAAAATGCACGCGTACGCAAGTGATCTGGAGTTTGAGAAAGCAGCCTCAGTGCGTGACGAAATACATGAATTACAACAACAGCTAATAAATTAAGTACTATGACAAACGATTTTTCAGCCATTTTAACTGCGTTAGCAGATGCGCCACTTTCGGCTAACGAACTTTGCCGTATTTTTCATGGCCGCGGCCACAGTGTGGCTGAATTAAGCCATATTAATGTTGATTTTTACCCTCCGGCATTATTTTTAGTATCGTATGAGAGCATCCCTGACGATCAACTAGGTCAACTCACTGAAGTACTTTGGCAATGGGCGCAAAATAATGCCCCAGAATTAATTACTGCGTTGGTGTATCAACAGCGTAGCGGTATAAATACGATTAATAGCGTGGTACACGGCGAACTTCCTGACGAGCATGTTGTTCAAGAAAATGACATAAAATTTAGAGTCGATTTATTGAGCAGGCAAAATACCGGTATTTTTCCTGATATGCGTCGTGGCCGTGAGTTTGTGCAGGCTCATAGTCAGGGGGCTAAAGTACTGAATTTATTTTCATATACTTGCGGATTCTCCGTTGCGGCAATGCAAGGGGGAGCTGAGCAAGTCATTAATATGGATATGAATAAAGGCGTGCTCAGAACAGGTAAACAAAATCACCAACTTAATGGGTTTACACGGGGTGTTAGTTACTTGCCTCATGATATTTTAAAATCATTTGGTAAGCTTAAAAAGTCAGCACCTTATGAGTTGATTATTGTCGATCCGCCCAGCTTTCAAAAAGGCAGCTTTATTTTGACGAAAGATTATCAAAAAATATTGCGCCGTTTGCCTGAGCTGCTCAACGAAAACACCCTTTTATTGTTGTGTGCCAATAGCCCTGAAATGTCTGAACAAGCATTTAAAGCACTGATTGCAGAGCACACAGAAGGTGCAATTACATTCGTTGAACGTTTAGCGCCTACCGCTGGTTTTATTGAAGTAGACAGCGATAGAAGCTTAAAAGCGCTTGTTTATAAAACCACACAGTAATGGCGTTAAGTAAGCGTTTATCAGCGATCGCGCAAATGGTCCCAAATGAGTATGATGAGATTTGGGACTGCTGCTGCGATCATGGCTTTTTAGGCATGCAGTTACTCAAAGATAATAGAGCCGATCAAATCCACTTTGTAGATATCGTGCCTGAGTTGATGCAGTCACTCCAACAGACATTGGCGCGTTTTTCAACTGAAGAACAACGCGGACATTGGCAGGTACATTGCCAAGATGTGGCCACTATTTCTTTAACACCCCAAAAACGTCATCTCGTGATTATTGCAGGAGTTGGGGGAGATTTAATGTGTCAGTTTATTTCGCAGATTCAGGCTCACAATCATCTTGCTCACATCGATTTTATAGTTTGTCCTGTGCACCATAGCTATAAAGTACGCAGCCACCTACAGTCATTAGATTTTGGTTTAGTCGCCGAGCACCTTATTTCTGAAAATAGACGCTTTTATGAGTTAATGTTCGTGAGCGCATCGGCTAAAACGCCAATAACGCGAGTAGGACAGGGGATGTGGCAATTAACGAATAAGGAGCACCAAGCTTACTTAGGGCAACTATGTGCACATTACCAACGCATGCTAAACCAAGATGCTGATTATTATCAGCAAGTGCTTAATGAGTATACTCGCTTAATGCGAACCTAATTGTTTTAAAGCTTGTTAATCTCTTGTTTTACGCTGTAACTTGAGTCTGTGACTATGGCTTCGAGGGTCTGTACGCGTTGTTTTAACTCAAGAAGCTCAGCGGTAACCGCTGCAACTTGTTCATTCGCTTCTTTATTGTCTTTTAGGGTGCGCGATTTAAATTCTAAATGTTTTTTATACATATCGAAGATAACGCCTGAACCAACCGAGATCAGTACAATTAATACCACCATCGTAGTGCCTGACATCATAATTCTCCTTTTATCAGTATCTTTATCCAATAGAGTATAGACTGGATTTTAAAAAGCAAAGGGGATTCTGTTACAAGGTATGTCGTTTAAAAAGCGATTTTATACGAATAAACCCAGTCACAAGCATGGTGCCAGCAATAACACACAGAGCGCCAAGTAACGTATTTGGCCCTATTTCTTCGTCGAGTATCAGGTTGCCCCATATAATGCCAAACAAAGGAATTAAGAAGGTAACGGTGAGCGCAGAGGTTGGACCAATCTCGTCAATTAGACGAAAAAAGAGAATATACGCCACTGCAGTACACACAATACCCAGAGCAATAACACCCGCCATTACGGTTTGACTTGGCATTTCTCTTATTGGCATCACAAAAATCAATGGTAATACGAGCATACTTGCGGCCCACATACTGCCATGCGCATTATCGAAAGCTGACAGTTTGGGGGCGTGTTTGGTGTAATGCGAGGCAATAGCATAACTAAGTGAGGCACACAGGGATGCAATAATTGCTGTTACTGTGGCGGTATTGATAGTTAGGCTGTTTTGTCCAACTAGGATAGCAACCCCAATGAGACCGACTAAGAGTCCCAGTATCATACTTTTACTCGGTGTCGATTTACTCCAAATTATGCCAACAATGGCTCCCCAAATGGGGGTTGTTGAATTTAAAATCGCTAATGTCGAGGCATTAATAGTTTGTGCGGCAAACGCAAATAATAAAAATGGAATCGCAGAATTGAGTGCACCAATAATAAAAAAGTGCTTTTTGTAGGTAAGAAAAGCAAGCTTTTTATTAAAATACACGGCAAAGACACAGAGTGTTAAGGCGGCAAAGCCTACGCGTAGTTCAATTAAAACGGCAGGCCCTAAACTTGAGGCCGCCATACGCATAAACAAGAATGATGCGCCCCAAATAGCGGCAAGGAAAAATAAGCGCAGTAAGCTGTGTATTGGCATAATGATGAATCATTCAAAATAATAAAGCACGAGCATACCAGATACTGACTAATAAACTCGCCTTATTCGGGCTTGTAAGTGTAGAGTAAGCACTGAATAGAAGGCCTCTATTCAGCAGGTTTTACACGTTTTTTTTCGTAATCTGATTTGACTATTTCTAATGCTGCGAGCACATCCTCTGCAGGGACTTCGTTTTGTTCTAAGAGCATAATAAGGTCGACAGCCACTTTAATATAATTAGGAGCGGCTTCTAATTCATTGCCCATTCTGTAATTCCTTTTTCTTTGCAACCTGGCTGATTGCAACATCGATAGCTGTTTGTACTTGTTGTTCCATTAGCATTCGCTCACTGTGCGGTAAATAAAACTCCATATCGACATCGTAGCGAATGTAACGAGCAGGAAGCTGGTTGAGTACTGTGCAGCATAAATCGGCCATCACATCGTCATTGTATACGGAATCTAACTCTCGTTGCGCTATATCTTCGACAACCAGTTTTTCATAATAGTTATGAATATCATCATGCAATTTCATACAGTTTGAATCCAAAGTGATAGTCATTTCAGTGTATACCAAGCTTTAAAATAAATCGACAGCAGCTCTAAAAAGCTGAGAATGAACATTAACTAAGCGATTTATATTTCGTTGATAGCCCCCACCCAAAGCCGAAAAAATAGGAATTTGCTGCGCTTTTGCTTGGCTTAATATGAAGTGATCACGTTGGTATACCCCATCAAGGCTAACAAAAAAATGCCCTAACTCATCGTCGCTAGCGATATCTGCGCCGGCGTTATATAAAATGATATCGGGTTGATGAAGTCGAACGGTTAGTTGGAATGCTTGTTTTACTGTTTCAAGGTAGTGTTGGTCAGTGGTGCCATGCTCAAGTGCGAAGTCGTAGTGTGAGTGTTGCTTGATGCGCGGAAAATTTTGCTCACAATGAATTGAGCAGCTAATCACTTGTTCGTGATGGCTTACAATTTCTGCGGTGCCATCTCCTTGGTGTACATCACAATCGAAAATCAGAACAGTCTCAGCCAGCCCTGCGTTTATTAAGTGGTTTGCAGCAATCGCTAAATCGTTAAAAATACAAAAACCACTTCCGTGATCACTAAAGGCGTGATGATAACCGCCGCCTAGATTAAAAGCGGCACCGTGCTGCAATGCGAATTCAGCGCCATTTATACTTGCACCGACAGAAAGTAAGGTGCGTTCAACTAACTCGTTTGACCAAGGAAAGCCCATTTTCTTAATGGCTTTTTCCTCAAGTGTCCCATTTAAAAATGCATTAATGTAAGCCGGGTCGTGACACAACGCTAATTGTGCTGTTGTGGCTTTATTAGGTGTAATAAACTTATCGTCGTTTATAAAGGTACTTAATTTTTGTTTTAGTAAGCTGTACTTCTGAATAGGGAAGCGATGCCGTGCGGGTAAATTAAGCGCAGAATAACTGGGATGATAGTAAAACATTATCTAAGCTGCTGTTTTTCGACCTGTTGAATTTTGTCTTCGGTGGCAGAAATTGCTTTACGACACCTTCCTAAGCGTGCATGCAATGCTAGTATCTCTTGATTTATTTCTGCTGCTTTTGCTGCGCTGGCTGCGTCTAGTTTGAGTTTTCTTTCTTCGATCATCAGTACTAAACGACGTTCAAACTCATGGTTCTGTTTCAGTTCGTCATACAGTTCATGCGACGATTGCATCATTTTTTGTACGGCTTGTTTGTATACCTGAGGTTTGGTTTTAGGCTTAAAACTGTATTTATTTTCTTTTGCCCAAACAGGAGTCGACTTTATTACATTGAAGACGGCTTGTACCTGCTGAGTTATCCGCTCTAAGGCATATTGATACGCGTGGCGATGCTCTGCCGGGGGTAAACTTTTTAACTCGTCTTCAATTTCACTCACGTAGTCAGCAAGCTTCATACTTTTTGTTGTAAACACCCCTCTATCAAATAAACTTGGTTGCGCTTGCATGTAGCGGTTTTTAGCAAATAAATTGCTCTGATCGAATTGTGTGGCTTGATGTTTCAGCCGAGCAATTTGTTCACATAGTTTATCAAAAGCAGGGGAATGCATTTATAAGTAAGCCTCATAAATTAGCTTTAATGCCAAAATAATGACCACGGTATTAAAGACAGGGCGTATCATTTTACCACCAAATTTAATCGCAGAATGCGCACCTAGCCATGCGCCTAGCATTAAAAATAAGCCCATTGTGATGCCTAATAAAAAATTAACGTGGCCTAATGCGACAAAGGTAATCAATGAAATAAAGTTTGAGACAAAGTTCATTGACCGAGCAAGGCCGCAGTTAAGCAATAAGCTCATTTTATATAATAGACTATTTGAAGCCGTCCAAAACGTGCCGGTACCGGGGCCTGCAAGACCATCAAAAAAGCCAAGTCCTAAACCTTGTAACCATTGTTTAATCTTTGTTTTAGTATCAAGTGTTGGTAATTCATTATGCTCTGTTGTGCTTAGGCTGCCAAATAAGCTGTAACAGGCAACCAAAATGATTACCACAGGGAGCAATTTATTTAAAAAATCGATACTTAAATAATCAACAACCAACGTACCAATTAATGCCCCTATTGCTGTTGCTATTATGGATGCAGCCCAAAAACGAGGGCTAAATAACTTCTTACGAAAGTAGGTGACACTGGCTGTTAATGAGCCAAAACTGGCTGCCAATTTATTGGTGCCAAGCGTAAGATGGGGAGGAAGTCCGGCTGTCAGTAATGCGGGGACGGTAAGCATACCTCCACCGCCAGCAATGGCATCAATAAATCCAGCGGCCAGCGCGACAGCGCAAAGTAATGCCCATGTGGTTGGTTCTAAAGCTAGTTCAAACATTAATAATCAATTTGTCTTTTAAAAGGTGGCAAGGTATCGAGCATGGCTTTGCCATATCGCTTGGTCACTAAACGGCGATCAAGAATGGTAATGCGACCTTGATCGTTTTCTTTGCGAAGCAGTCTACCACAGCTTTGAACTAATTTCTTTGCTGCATCAGGAACTGTGATTGATAAAAATGGATTGCCCCCTTTACTTTGCACAAACTCGGCCTGTGCTTCTTCTATCGGTGAAGTTGGCACCGCAAAAGGAATTTTAGTAATGACGAGGTTTTCTAGGTATTTACCCGGTAAATCGAGCCCTTCTGATAAGCTTTGTGTACCAAATAAATAACTTGCCCTCCCTAAATCGACATTAGCTTTGTGTTTTTTGAGTAAAGCCTCGCGCGACATTTCACCTTGAACTAAGACATCTATCCCTTTTGTTCTAAGTGCTTTGACCACATGGTCCATTTGCCAATATGAGGCAAAAAGCACTAAATTTGCTTTTTTATCATCAAGGTAACTAGGTAACTTTTCGGCTAAATGATCACTAAATGCTTTGTCTGTCGGTTCTATAAGTGTGTTCGGAATATGTAATATAGCTTGTTTGGGGTAATCAAAAGGTGACGGCACTTTGATATATTTAACACCCTCTTCTTTGGCAAGGCCACACTCGTAAGCAAAGTGGTCAAATGACCCTAGTGCGGTTAAAGTTGCAGAGCAAAGTACGGCTCCCGCGCATTGATTCCAAAGTTTATCTTTTAAGTAATAACCGACTTCAATTGGGCAATCACTGAGTAAATGATCATGATGATTTTTATATTCTAAACGTTTAATCCAGCGTGCATGGGGAATACCTTCACCCTTTGTGGCATAACTAAACCATAATTTATTTAATAATTCCAAACGATTTATGTAGTGACCACTTTCCCCTAAAATAGGGTCGGCAACATAGGGTTTTATATCGCCATCACTCACATCTTGTACGAGCGTGTCATGCATTTTATTCAAGGCACGCAGAGCATCAAGCGTTGCGTCGCTAATGTCTTTTGCTTTGGCATGTAACGAGGCTGGGATTTCACCGTGCTCAAAGCGATAGGTATCATCACTGTTGTAATTAAAGTTGGCATTGTCGAGTATGTCGCGCACCACTTTTAAGTTTTTAGCCGCATCATTAATACTGTCGCTCAGTTTAAAATTTTGCCCAATGGCCTTTTGGCCTACCAAAACGTTGGCCATTTTGCCTGCAAATTTTACCAGTTTATCAAGCCACTCTATCGTGCCTTTGATGGTCGCTGCGGCAGATGAAAAGTCGCGAGTGATATGGGCTAAGTGATGCGCCTCATCAATAACATAAATGGTGTTATCGGGTTCAGGCAGTATTTTTCCGCCGCCTAAATCAAGATCGGCAAGCAATAATGAGTGGTTGATAACAAGCACATCCATCTGCATTAACCGCTGGCGCGCCATATGAAATGGACATAATTGATGAGCACGCATTTGTCGTTGGCATGAGTGCTTATCGCAAGCAATAAGGCCCCATACTTTATCGGGAATTGTGTCGGCCCAGCTATCGCGATCGCCTTGCCATTGTTTTTTTGAATACGCATCGTACAGCTGTTTTAAACACTTTGTTTCCATATCACTTAATGGAGAAGAAAGTGTGGGCATGAACTCCATTTGGGTTTGGCTATCGCCATTGACCGCGTTGCTGAGCTTTTGTGCACAAATATATCGTTGTCGACCTTTAACAAGATCAAACTTGATATCGAGGCCTGAATGCTCTTTGAAAAAAGGCAGCTCTTTATTAATTAGCTGCTCTTGCAGGGCAACGGTCGCCGTTGAAATAACCAGCTTTTTCTTTTTTGCCATAGCGAGTGGCAGCGCACCTAAACAATACGCTAACGATTTACCCGTGCCTGTGCCGGCTTCTATAACACAGATACGTTGGCTTTTATGGTATTCACCCGCCAGTGTTTTGGCTATTTCAGCAACTAAGTAGTTTTGACTACTTCGTGGGCGGTAATCAGTGAGATTATCAGCTACATGCTTATGAATTTGCCGAATAGTTTTTTTTAATGAGTCAGAAAGCATGCCCAGATAACCTAAAGTATGTATATAATTACAGTAATTAATTTTAGAGAGTTAACTGAGTAACTACAAGCGACTTGTTAGTAAATTTGTTGATTAGCATTTGTTTTATGCATTTCGCATTTTCATATTTGGGTTTAAAGGGTCATATAGATGCAATTAACTTCTGGCTTTATTCTTTCAACACAATGCTTTGATAGTACGCATGGCGTATCCATTGTGGTGTGGATTTTGTCTGAGCAAGGACCTGTCAAGCTGATTAGCCCACCGCAAAAAGTGCTCTTTTTCATTAATGAAAAAGATGTTGCTGCGGCAACTCGAATCTTGGCACAGCACAATGTGGCATGTGAATTTAAGCCAGTGCAATTAAAAAGCTTCCAGCAGCAGGCTGTTGTGTCGTGCTATTTTTCTTCACTTAAGCATTATTACCGCGCTGCAAAACAGCTAAAAGCCCATTTCATCAAAGTTTACGAAGACGATATTAGACCGGTTGACCGGTTTTTAATGGAGCGTTTTATCAAAGGTTCGGTGTGGGCCAAAGGGCGGTTAATTAAAGGTCAGCCTTACCCCGTATTAGCAGACGTTCAGTTTAAACAAAATACCGAGTTCACACCCACTTTCACGACTGTATCGTTAGATATCGAATGTGATGGAGAAGGGGTGCTGTTTTCAGTAGGACTAGTCGGGAAGAGCATAGATGCTGTTCTTATGATCGGTAAAGCTGAGGACACCGCTGATCTTAACTTCAATGTTATATGGTGTGAGGATGAAATCGACTTATTGTATAAGCTCTGTGAGTGTGTGCAAGTCATTGACCCTGACGTTATTATTGGCTGGAACGTTATTGAGTTTGATTTTACAGTACTTCATGCTCGTTCTGAAGCATTAGGTGTAGGGCTGCCTTTGGGTCGTAACAATGAAAAAATGACCCTCAGAACTGGTAATTTTACACGTTTAACGATCCCAGGCAGGGTTGTTATTGATGGTATTGATACACTTAAAAATGCGACATATCACTACGATAGCTTTAGCCTCGCGAATGTGGCGAGTATTGAGTTAGGTGAAGAAAAACTAATTTCTTCAGATAACCGCTTAGCAGAAATCGTTCGCCAATTTAATGAAGATAAGCTCGCACTTGCTTGCTATAACCGCCAAGACTGTATTTTAGTACAACGCATTTTCGAAAAGCTTAAGTTACTCGATTTTGCCGTTGTTCGAAGTCAACTAACCGGCTTAGAGCTTGAAAGAATGGGTGGATCCGTTGCGGCCTTTACTAACCTTTATCTTCCTTTATTGCATCGCAGTGGTTATGTAGCTCCAAACTCAGGCGATCATGGTCTTAGCTTTGATAGTCCAGGTGGTTATGTCATGTCCTCGGAGCCTGGTTTATATAAAAATATATTAGTACTTGATTACAAAAGCTTATATCCATCAATAATGCGCACTTTTTGTATAGATCCACTTGGTATGGTGGAGGGGCTAAAACACCCTAATCACGCAATTGAAGGTTTTAATCAAGCCCTTTTCTCAAGAACAGAGCACCACCTACCTGAGCTTATTCGTGAACTTGCCGCAACGAGGCAACTTGCTAAAGACAATGAACAGCCAATGCTTTCTCAGGCTATAAAGATCATCATGAATAGTTTATATGGCGTTTTAGGCTCGAAAGGCTGTCGGTTTTACGATCCTCGTCTTTCAAGTTCAATTACATTACGTGGTCATGAAATTATGCAAACTACTAAAAAGTGGCTAGAAGAGTGGGGGTATAAGGTAATTTATGGTGATACTGACTCCACGTTTGTGAAACTTGATGATGAATTAAATTCTCAGAGCTGTAACGTAATTGGTACAAAGCTGGCAAGAAATATAAACAAACGCTGGGAAAGTGTATTACAGGAAACATACAAATTAGAAAATTTCTTAGAAATTGAGTTTGAAACTCACTACAGCCCATTTTTTATGCCGACAATTAGGGGCAAAACCACCGGTTCAAAGAAACGCTATGTAGGTAGAGTAGCAAAACATGGCAAAACAGCACTTGTGTTTAAAGGAATGGAAACAGTGCGAAGTGATTGGACAGAGCTTGCTCAGAGGTTTCAGGTCGCACTCTTTGAAATTTTATTTAGCGAACAATACAACCAAGAGCTGATCAGGCAGCTATTTGATAACTATGTGGAAAAGCTTTACGCAGGCGAGTATGACTCGCTACTGGTTTATCGAAAACGTCTAGGTCAACACCTAACAGACTATCAAAAAAATATCCCTCCTCATGTCAAAGCTGCGAAGCAATATTTAGCACATAACCCCAATGCTCAAATACAACGAGGTCAAGTAATTGAATACGTATATACGCTGAAAGGCGCTGAGTATTATACCGGAAATCACAATTTCGATTATGGTGTTTATGTTAATAAACAGCTGTTGCCACTGGTTAACATGATTATTGAGGTTTCAGGGACTAATTCAAAGGGGCTATATTCTAGTCAAATTCAGCTGTTCTGATTGTTTTTTGCCCAAGTGTTGTAAATTTCACAGCTTTATTAATGTTAAAATAGTGCTTTTTTTGAGCGTTTAATTAATTTTTGTATCAATTTATTAATTTTTTATAAACAAAACTCTGGATATTTTGTTTAATTTGTTTATTATTTGTTGGTCGCGACGCATGTCCGATAACAAATAATAAACAAGCTTATGCAAAATATAGCCACAGTATAGTGGTCCAGGGAGAATCAAATGTTAAATAATAAAGTTTCAAAAGCTGTTCGCTTAGCGATCGCTTTTGGTGCAGCTTCAGCTGCTTCTTTTTCTGTTAGCACTATGGCAGCAGAAGATGAAGAAAGTGCTGAAAAGGTTGAGCGAATTGAAGTAACTGGTTCACGCATTAAGCGTGTTGATATGGCTACTGATTTACCAATCACAGTAATTGACCGTGAAGCAATTGAGCTTAGTGGTGAATCTTCAGTTGCTGATCTACTTCGTAACACAACTTTCAACAGTCTGGGTTCGTTTCGTCCACAGTCTGGTAGCTCTGCGCAAGGTGCTACTACTGTAAGTTTACGTGGTCTAGGTTCTGACCGTACATTAGTTCTAGTTGACGGTCGTCGTTTACCTAAGTCAACACTTACTGGTTCTAGCCAAGATTTAAACTTCATCCCAATGGCAGCTGTTGAGCGTGTTGAAATTCTTTCAGATGGTGCATCAGCATTGTACGGTTCAGATGCAATTGGTGGTGTAATCAACGTAATCACTCGTAAAGATTACAACGGCGCAGAAGTTACATTAGGTTCTGGTCGTATTGAGCATGAAGGTGGCGATCGTGAAAATGGTTCTGTAGTTTTCGGTGCTTCTTCTGATAATGCATCAGTACTTGCAGGTGCTTCATGGAATGGTCGTGATATTGTTTACGCTCGTGACTTCCCTTGGTATTCGCCAGGTGGTTCAGTGTACTCAAACAACTTCACAACAATGGCACAAGATGATGAGGGTAATTACATCCCAGGTGCAAGTAACTTTGATTTCTTCTCGCCAGAAGCTACTTGTGAAGGTGTTGGTAACGAAAACTTCTACCGAATTGGTGCGCGTTGTGGTTTTAACTTCGCAGCTGTATCTGCTGATGAAGCGTCAATTAAAAACCGTTCAGCTTTCGTAAAAGCACGTTTTGACATCAATGATGACTGGAGCATTTTCTCTAACATCAATATCGCACAAACTAAGTCATTTGGTCGTTACGCACCAGGTCTAGATGAGACTGCATATGGCCCAGACCAAATTGATGCGGATAGCCCAAATAACCCAACTAACCCTGATAGCCCTATTTACGATCCTTCGTTAGAGCTTGAGCAACAGCCACTCGATTTTTGGCACCGTTTTGCTGCTCTAGGTAATCGTGATAACAACCTTTCTACAGAGTTGAAAGATATCACATTCGGTACTAATGGTATGATTGGTAGTGTTTCAGTTGAAGCTGGCGCACGTAAAACAATCAACGAAAGCCACAACGTAGGTAGTGGTTACATTCTTCGTAGTATCGCTCGTCAGTATATCAATGACGGTACTTACATGTTAAACGACCCGTTTGGTGCTTCAGCAGAAGTACGTAACGCGATGACTGTAACGACGTCTCGTACTGGTAAATTTAACCAAGAAGAAGTCTTTGCGAATGCGGCATTTGACATCATGGAAACTGATGCTGGTGCTATCCAAGGTTTCGTAGGTTTTGAATACCGTACAGAAGATTATGCTGATAACTACGATTCACTTTCTGAAGCGGGTCAAGTAGGTGGTTCATCAGGTAGCTCTGCAGGTGGTTCACGTTCTGTTCGAGGTCTATTCTTCGAAGCGCTAGTACCAGTAACTGAGCAATTTGAACTAAACTTCGCTGGTCGTTACGATGATTATTCTGACTATGGTTCAGATTTCTCACCAAAAGTATCTGCTCGTTATAACCCAATTGATGCGTTAGTACTTCGTGCTTCTTGGGGTAAAGGTTTCCGTGCACCGTCATTACCAGACCTTACACAACAGCCAGCAGAGTCTGCTGACTCAGTAAGCGATGATTTAACATGTGCGGCAATCGGTGAGGCAGCTGGTTGTTCATCACAAATTAATGCAACTGTTATCTCTAACCCTGATCTACAATCTGAGCAATCAGAGCAAATGTCATTAGGTATCGTATATCAAGCGACTGATAACATCGATTTTGAGCTAGACTACTATGATATCGAGATTACTAACCGTATCCGTGCGTTTGGTTCTCAATACATTATTGATGCAACATTACGTGGTGACTCACTTCCGCCAGCATTTACAGTAACTCGTGCACCAAATGGCGGTATTACTAATGTAGTTCGTGGTTTCGGTAACGATGGTACACTTGAAACTTCTGGTTTAGACTTTAAAGCACGTTCAAGCTTTGATTTCGGTGATGCAGGTCGTTTAACAACTAACTTAAACATCTCTCACATCCTTGATTACAGCACGGACGGTGGTCGTAACTTCGTTAAAGACCCAGGTGTACCACAACAACGTCTAACATTATCAAATGTTTATTCAGTTGCTGATTTTGATGTAACTTGGAACTTAAACCTTATTGATAGCCAATGTGAAGACATCGATGCAGATGGTAAGTGTATTGGTCATATTCCTACGTGGGTAACTCATGACCTTCAAGTAGCGTATAACACGCCTTGGAACTCTAAGATCAGCTTCGGTGCTCAAAATGCATTTGGTAAAGAGCCACCTCTATTTGCTTATGATGGTCGTGACTACAACTTCAACCTATACTCAGGTTTCGGTCGTATCATGTACTTCAACTTTAAACAATCATTCTAATATTGTTTAAGTTTAACTAGAAAAGAGCGACATTATTATATGTCGCTCTTTTATTTTATAACCTCTTTCGCCCCTCTTTATTAATACGAATACACAGTAGAGACTTTAATTATAGAATCTAGTTTTTTGATTCTTTATAATATGAGCTGGAGTGTGTGCGTATCAAATTCGGACTTTATTATGCATTGGGAACAATATTGGAATTCAACAGATGGTTTTTCAAGTTTTGCAGAACTTAAAAATGAGTTTGGTTACCCTAAAGAAATACTGCATTTTTGGCAGAAAACTCTTAGTGAAATAAGCAGTGAAAATCTAAAGGTACTTGATTTAGCAACCGGTAAGGGGGCACTTGCTATTTGGCTAAAAGCTGCGGCAAATTCACAGAATAAGTTGGTTGATATTTATGCTTGTGATGCGGCTGACATAGACGTAAGTTCGATAAAGTCAAATGATGTGAAATTAGAAAAAATTATTAAAGATATAAATTTTTCATTTGCGACTAACCTTGAACAGTTGCCTTATGAAGATGATTGTTTTGATCTGTTAGTTAGTCAATTTGGCTTCGAATATTCGTCGTGGGAATCATCCCTCAAAGAAGTGACCCGGGTTTTAAAACCAGGTGGCCAAGCGGTGTTTATGATGCACAGTGCATCATCACAAATTGCACTAAATTCGGCAGCAGGACTGTCAGTGTTTAAATCTTTGGTTGAGTTGGAACTGTTTGAAAAACTAAAAACATTGGTTGATCTCAAGCTTACAAATCAGCAGCTTGAGTTTACTAACAAAAATAAACAACTCATTAAATCACTAAATGAGTTTTCACTGGACAATAATTCATTACAGTGGTTTCAAGATGTTGTAAGTAATGTTGCAAAAATAATGCAAAACATTAATTCAGAGTCGCATACTGCAATTGATAAATTACAGACTAATGTTGAATTTCAAATTAAACGGCTTGAAGAGCAAACACGTGTGTCAATGACTGAAAACTCTATTCGCAGCGCATTCGATGAAGCGAGTCTAGAATTAAAGATTAAAAGTATTAACCCAATGTCAGTTGATGAAGAACACTTTGCATGGACCGTTGTTATCGAGTAAAGAGGCAAGGGCCCCTTGTTTCGTTAAAACGAATCTCCCGCTGAATATTTCTATTGTGTTTCTGTGTATTTATCACTAATAAAAGGACTTTAAATTTAAGTTAGCGTTACAAAAAAGCATGAACATTATAAAAACTTCCTAGTAAATATAAGCTGCTCAGATTAATTAATACACGCTATTCATAAGAGCAGTGAACTTTTTTATTTTCTCAAAGCGTATCACAACTAGGTTAATAAACTTAATTATATACACTCTGTTTAACATTAAGCCGTTAGAGGTTATTTAACTAACGGCTTAAAATTTTGCTAATTTTATTTCTGGTTCTTTAAACTCTATTTAAGATTTTCATCTAAAAACTTTGTCATAGCATTGTAAAAATCAGTGCGATTTTTAGGCTTATGATAACCATGCCCCTCATTTCTTACCATTGATTCATAAGGGTAATTAATTCTATCAAGGGCTGAAGTTAGCGCTTCATATTGCTCCATAGGAACCCTAATATCATCCGAGCCATGAGCTATAAAAAGTTTAGCCTTAATTTTATCAACATTATATGCAGGAGAACGAGATTTCTGATCTTCTACGTCCATACCATGCACAGTATTTAAAAATTTCACCCCAGAATCTCTCGTTGGGATATCTCCACTGGAAAACATTTCAGGGATAGAGTATACGCCTACATATCCAATAGCACATTTGTACAAGTCAGGCTCTCTTACTGCGCCCATTAGTGCTGCGTAACCACCATAACTCCCACCATATATACAGATATTATTTTTATCGATAATTTTTTGCTTTATAGCCCAGTGGGTGGCATCAGTTACATCATCTTGCATTTTTGTACCCCAATTTTTGTAACCACTCTTTAAAAATGAGCTACCATAGCCACCAGAGCCTCTGAAGTTTACTTGCAACACTGCATATCCAATACTTGCGAGATACTGAGCTTCAGCATTAAACCCCCAGAAATCTCTGACACCATGAGGTCCTCCATGGAGCATTACTACTGCAGAGTAAGGTTCTTTTTTATTATTTGGTATCGTTATATAACCGTGTAATACGACACCATCTCGTGCTGATATTTTGAATGGCTCTACAGTTGCTAGTTCCTTTTTGTTTATTTTCTCGTTCATCGAAGCGACAAAACTCGCTTTCTTCGAGGTAATGTCGTAAAGGTAAAATTCTGTGGGTGATTTATCTGATGAAACTTCAAAGACAGAAAGCTTTTGTTCTTTGGCATGACTTGTAAATCTTAGCCTATATGCGTGGAATGAGTCACTTAGCCTTTTTAAAACATCGTTATCCCCTGCATCCGAGAAATAATGATATGCAGGATAATTGGGATCATACGTAACACCCACAACCTCACCTGAAAAGCCATATATAGGTGTTGAAATATCAACATCTGCGTCTTCTATCAGTTTCTTAAGTTCATTTGTTTCCAAATTAAAAGAAAATACGGCTATGTTCTTAGTGGTAGAGTCATTAGTAAAGTACGCTAAATTTCCTGACTTGTTCATGCCAATAATTGAAAGGTTATCACCAGGATTATAATTTAAGATTCCTAGGTTAAATGTCTCCCAGTCTGAATTAGGTGTCTTTTTATAGAACATGTTGAGTTCACCTTTCCCCATTTCATGCTCTTCTTTTTCAACATAACTAAAAGCAATTCTTGGTTGGCCTGACACATCTGCAACCATGCCAAAGACATCTTCTTTAGGTTGATCTGCTTGATAACTAGAACGACCATTATAAACATTTACCTTATGAACTTTTACTGCAAAATCATCAGCATAATGTTGTTTTGTAACTAATATGTTTTCTTTGTCGTCAGGTAAAATACTTAAAATGTTGTAAAACGATGTTTGTGACGCTAACAATTCCCGTCGGTTAGAGCCGTCAAAGTTTGAAGCTATGAAGTAAGGTGAACCACCTTTAGTATCTAAATAACCAACGGTTTTTTTGACTGACATGATGAAGCGTTCATCATTTACCCAGATGACGTTAGCTATTTTTTGATATTCACCAAATCCATAACTGGATAGCACTTTTTTTGTCTTTCTATCGAGAATCACAAGCTTAACTTGTGTCTCATCTTGAAATGTAATCGAAAAGTATTTTCCATTAGGCGAGATTTTTACTTGTTGATAATCTTTGCTGTTAAAGAAGTCTTCAAGGGTGTTTTTAGCAAAAGTCATTTGGCTAAATAGTAAAAGTAAGAGGCCTAAACTTTTTATATATCTCATATCAATCCAATTGTTTTTGGTTTTTTAATTGTAGGTATTAAGAATATCAGAGTTGAAAGTGTTGTAAATACATTGTTGTAACATCGTTTTATCATATGTAATTGAGTGTAGGTTGAAGTAATTGTTCTAGCTCTTTGGTATTGGCTTTAAATGCAATGGTTTCATGTCTTTATTTATTTCTAATGCTTGTTTTTACGTTTGTTAAATTTTTGTGTTTTTATGAGGGGTTTTTATAATAAGTTTTGGAAGATTATATTTAATATTTTGTACTATTAATTTTTACGTGAATGAAAATAAACTTTATATTTGTAATGGTGTTTTTTAGAAATGTCACTTCTTTACTTTTTATATTAGATCTTTTGTCATTCAACAATATTGAATTAAGAATAGGGTAGTGCTTCAGTTATGAAGTAGCAGTCCATTTCATTTCGCATAGCAGCTGCATATTTTGACACTGATATGCCATTAATCTCGAACATTTAAAATCTTTCCTGCGTCTCAAATTTAGCTTTCTGGCCATTAAAACTAAAAATACATTAAAATCAAGTGCTTATGATTGAATGGTGAGTTTGACATGTAAATGTACATAGCTGATCCGTCTATCGGGTGGTAATTATGCCGAAGGCTATCAAAGCTACTTTTATTTATGAAAAGTTGTGTCTTTAGTATTTTATATTAGCAAATCATCAGTGCTTATAACCTTTTTGACTTATGAGGACGTTATAGGTGATGAGCTTAGTGGTTGTTCATTGTTCTGTTTTTTGGATTTATGTGTTTTAAGGTTGATGCTCTCTTCTTTCCCGCGTTTTTAGACTGTCCCCCTTTAAAATAGTGGGGTTTTAATGTTTTTTTTAAATATGCATTATTAATATATTGTTGCAATTTTGTTTTTACATTGTTTGGTTTGTTTTAAATTTTTTATTTTTTGTTGCGTTTGTATTTATATTGATTTTATTTTAAAAAGCGCAAGTTAAAAACATGTTGACCAGAAGTTATCTAGGATATTAGTATTTAATCACCGCATTAAGGTATTAGTGCCTATGGCGGGGTTAAATAAAAATTAATAAGTCATAATATGGATATGACCAGGGAGAATACAATGTTAAATAATCAGGTTTCGAAGGCCGTTCGCTTAGCACTTGCTTTCAGTGCAGCGTCAACTTCACTATTCTCTGCAAGCTCTATTGCGGCAGATGAAAATGATGAAGGCGTAGAAAAAGTTGAGCGTATTGAGGTTACAGGTTCGCGCATTTTTCGTGAAGGGGCTATCTCTCCATCACCAGTTACTGTAATTACAGGTGAAGATTTAGTAAGCACTGGTGCAATGAATATCGGTGAGGTTTTAAACAAGCTACCTGCACTGGCAACGACGTATTCACTGGCTAACTCAGGCCGATTTATTGGTACAGCCGGTGTAAGCTTACTTGATTTACGTGGTATGGGTAGTGAGCGTACGTTAGTACTTGTAGATGGAAAACGTCACGTTTCTAGTGCCCCAGGTACATCTTCTGTAGATACAAATACTATTCCTAGTGCGTGGATTGAACGAGTTGAGATTATCACCGGTGGTGCGTCAGCTGTATATGGTGCTGATGCTGTAACGGGGGTTGTTAACTTCATTTTAAAAGAAGAAATAACAGGCCTTAATGTATCTGCAACGAAAGGGTTTGCGGATAACAATAATTATGAAAATGAGAAGTTTACTTTTTCATACGGTCAAGATTTTTCAGAAGGGCGCGGTAATGCGGCTATCTCTTTCGAATACAATTCACAGGATTCTCTAAATGCATTAGATAACCCGTGGACTTCGACATCTTATGCTTCGATGCCATATGAAGTCGTGACAGGTATGGAAAGACCTGAAGATATGCTAGACAGTGAAGATTTTCCAGACAAAATAGTAGTACCAAATGCGGGCTATTATTTAATCTCTAACGCGGGTACAGTTTGGAACCCTAACACTGGTGCGATTATGGGTCGATTTAACCCAGACAGCACGTTAGGACCTGTAAATACAGGCAGTTTTGAGGACGGCTCATATTGTGGTGGCCCAGATTGTGATTATATTAATTTACGCCAATATTCGGAAATTCAGCCAAAGTTTGACCGCATTAACTTAAATTTCAAAGTTAATTATGATGTTACAGATGACTTGAATGCATATTTCCAAGCAAAGTACTCTAAAACCGAAGGGGAAAATATTGGTCAGCCTTTCTTCCGCTTCTTCAGTGGTGCAAACTTAATAAAGCGTGATAATGCTTTCTTATCTGAAGATACAGCAGCCCTAATGGATCAAGAAGGTCTATCGATCATTGGTGTCAATAAAATGTACAATGATATCGGTCGCCGCTTAGAAGAAAATACGCGTGAGACAACACGATTCGTAGCAGGGTTCAAAGGTAACTTGACTGAAGACTGGAGCATGGATATATCTTTGGTACATGGTAAGTCAGAGATAGAACGTATTAATGGTGCAAACGTCATCATGGCTAATTATGCCAATGCAATAGATGCGGTTTTTGATGACGCAGGAAATATTGTTTGTCGTAGTGAAGAAGCCCGTGCTGATGGCTGTGTAGCTGCTAATATTATGGGCGATGGTGCTATTAGTCAGCAAGCGATTGACTATGTAACTACGACGTCTGTGGGAACTTCAGAGATTGAGCAAACTGTGTTTAATGCGACATTCTCTAATTCTGCACTTTTTGAATTACCTGCGGGTATGGTTGGTTTCGCCGGTGGTATCGAATATAGAGACGAATCAAGCGTCACTATTGAAGACCCATTTGCTAAAACCGGGGCTACTTTCTTTAATGCCCTAGGTGAAACCGATGGTGGATATGATGTATCTGAAGCATTCTTTGAATTATCGATTCCATTACTAGAAGAAGTCTTTTTAATCGATTCACTCGTTTTAGACACGGCTGTTCGTTATGCGGATTATTCTACAATTGGTGATGCAACAAGCTGGAAGTTAGGTTTAGATTGGACCATTAACCCAGAGTTGAGAGCACGTTTCACTGTTTCAGAAGCAATGAGAGCACCAAACATTGACGAGCTATTCTCTGGTCAGAGCCAGTCATTTACTAATGTAGATGATAGTTGTAAGGTTTCTGAGTTGGATCAGTTAAGCGCTGAGGGCAGAGCAATACGTGCTGCAAACTGTGCTGCATTAGGTGTTCCAGCAGACTTCGATTCTAACTACGATAGCGCAACTCTTGAAACTTTAGTCGGTGGTAATCCTGATTTGCAACCTGAAGAATCAAAATCAATTACGGCTGGTATCGTTTATCAACCAAGTTGGTTAGAAGGCTTCAGCGTAACTGCGGATTACTGGGAAATTGACATTGACGATACAATTAGTGGTATCGGTTTCCAAACTATTATTGACCGTTGTGTTGATTCGCCTACAGGTGTTGATAATCAATTCTGTAATTTAATTACTCGCGATCCTGAAACGAGCGAAATTACCCTACTAAAAGGGTTTGCGCTTAACATTGCTCGTAGTTTAAATTCTGGTGTTGACTTTGAGTTTGCATATGACTTTGACGCACTAGGTGGTCGATTCAATACTAGCTTCATTGGTACATACCTAATTGAAGCAAAAGATTATCCATTCTCAGCAGAGCCAGAAAACTACACTGATTATGAAGGTGTTTTAGGTGAAGAGACATGGCAAGGTAATCTAACCGTTGATTATACTTACAATAACTATAAAGTTGGTTTTAGCACACGCTTTATAGATGGTGTTGAACTATATGATCACACGTCGTTAGATACTAACCCAAATCCATCAAGTGAAATGCGTTATGGCTCATACTTTATAACTGATGCTTCATTCGCATATAACTTTGAAAATGGCGTTGGCCTTAAACTGGGTGTTGACAACTTATTTAACCGTAGGTTACCAGGAAGCACAACGGGTACAGGTGCAGGCTCAGCCATCTATGACAATATCGGTCGATTTGGTTACCTTCAAGCATCTTATAAATTTTAATACAGTATAATTAGTCTGTATTATCAATAAAATACACCATAAAGAACGTTCCTGTTCTTTATGGTGTATCATTCATCATTACGCTCCAATAGCCTTTCCTTCGTACAAGAATATTCTTAATATTAATACCAATCCGCAAAAATACTTAATCATTTTGAGTGATCAAACCAGTCGCTACCTGCGTTAAAAATGTCTGATTTACGACTGCATGGATGCAGGAGGTAGAGCAATGCAGGAGCAATTGCCGAGAACAACTAAATAACTAAATTTTTGCCTTGTTATCAACGCGGTTTTATTGCCTCAAAATAGACCACTTAATTAAGCGGAATGGTATAAATTTGGGTAGTCAAATATCCATCGTCATTTAGGTGAAGTATTTTTGCTGTTTACAGCTTGCTTATGTATGGCATAAACCATGATTTTTTATCACCTTGTAAACTGTATTTGAACTAAGGTGAATTAGAGTGGTGTTGTTCACACGTTAAAACGAGTTAGCTTAAGTGATACACGTAAAGTTGTTGTTAGGGCTTTTAAATAGTCTTTGCCGTAAAGAAATCTAAGCAGTGGGGATTTCTGAATTGTTGTATTTAATTTACACTGCTAAAATGTAACAAATTTTAACCTTCTTATTGGCATCATTCTGAATAAGCTATTCTTATTTTTCATTGCGTTAACATTTGCTTTCCTTTCAAGTTGTGCATATGCAAAGCAGCTCAAAGCAGGTATCGTTAATTATAACTTCTTTCCTTATCATACACGTGATGAAAATGGCCAGTTTTCGGGGGTCATCGTTGGTTACAGTAATGAGATTGCGCGATTAGCAGATGCTGATTTAGAGTATCATGTATACGACAGTCTCGATTTACTGTTAGATGCGCTTCAGGCGGGCGACATTAATTTTACTGTGGGTCTTAATAAAACCCAGCAACGTAAAAAGCATTTTTTATTCTCTTCCGCATTTATGGAAGCCCCACGGGGTATTGTTGCAAACCAGTCTATTGCTAATGATGCATTAAAGAATTTAGCGAGTCTGCGTTGGGTATGTATAACGGGGAGCTCACACTGTGAGTATTTAGCCGAAAATGGTGCTTTATTCATAAACCGATTTATTCAACCTGAAGATGCGATAGACAAGGTTGCTGATGGTACGTTTGACGGGTTTTTGGGGGACTATTCAGTGTTGTCTCACCAATTAAAAAATCACTCTAAAAATAACTTAAAGGTTGTTAGTCCTATTTGGCTCGAGAGTGAAACCCTTCACGTCATGTTTAATAAAGAGGAAACCGCATTACGAAATCAAGTTAACTCGGTACTCGCCTCTATTTCACCTGCGACTAAACAGCTGTGGGAAAGTTCTGCCAGTGAAGAATACATCGCTGCAAAGGCATACAGTAAATTCAAGCGTGATTTTAACCGTATTGATGCACAGCAGAGTACTAACTATTTACTCACATTCTCGTTTATTGATGGTTTATACCCCGTTAATTCAACCAGTAAAACAGGCGAAGCTACTGGGTATTTAAATGATACTCTTGCATTGCTTTCACAGAGAAGTGGCATACAGTTTAAATATATACCCGCTGCAAATAGTAAAGAGTTAGAAAAGCTATTTCTTGCAAATAAAATCGATATCATTCCATCGATGACACCTGACAAAATAGATGAAGGAATATTAATTGCGTTACCCTCACATTATAGCTTCGAAATGGTATTGGTTTCTAAGCGTGCGAGTAAAATTCGCCGTATTGGTTATATTGAGGCGTTTGCAGATCCTAAAGAAAAATTAGTTGGTAGCGAGCCTATCGAAACCGTGTCATTTGACTCAATTCAAACGCTTTTCTATGCACTAAGAAATGATGCTGTTGATGCGGCTATGCTACCGCAGAGCATTGCAGCGTATCAGCTAAACCAGTTTTATATTGGTGAGTTTTATATCAACCCTAAATATCGATATACACAGCCAATTTATTTTTTAATTAATAGGCACTTTTCTGAATTAACAACGTTGCTAGACAGTTTATTTAAAACCTTAACTAGTAATGATTTTAGCCATGTTGTAAATCGTCATGGTATTTTTAATATAGAGCGTGGTTATGATAAAAAAACGGTCAATATCACTGCAATTTTGGTGTTGATTTTAGTTGTTTTATCACTGACTTACTTTATCAATCGGCGTCTCAATATAAATCGGGAAATAGCGAGTCGTAAGCAATCAGAACAGGCTGCACTGAGTAAGCTTAATTTTACGCAAAAGTTAATTGATGATTTACCCACGATGGTTGTTATTCAGGATCAAGACCAAAAGCGCATCATGTGGAATAAAGCGTATAAAGATAATTTCGCGCATCTTTGGGATGACGAGCAGCAATTTTTGCGCAGTGATCTTGCAGTCGTTAAAGAATTAGTAGATCAAAATAAGCAAAGCCTTACTTCGGGTAAAATAATTAATCAACATATTCGCTTCACCAATCGTCTGGGTAAACCACTCGAGTTGCTTTATACAAAGAAGCCTTTTTTGGGGATTGACGGCCATATCGCAGGGATCATGACTGTGATAACTGATGTCACAGAGCATAATAATCTGCAGCGAGAAAATGAATCTGTTCAAAAATTATTAAAGACGATCACGGATACGATACCCGGCGGGGTATTTCAATATGAATACTATGACAATGGTGAGGGGTTTTATACTTACATAAGTAAAGGAGCGCAAAGCCTTTTAGGGATTACATCTCGAACCATTAACCAACGCGGTATGACTGGGTGTATTTCACCGCTTATTGTTGATGAAGACAGAGTAAAAATTGCGAAGAGTTTTAAGCGAGCGGCAAAGCGTAACTCAATGATTGATATTGAGTTTAGGGTTAATAACTTAGGGCAGAAAATATGGTGTCGTTACATTGCGACAGGCGAAAAAAATTCTGATGATCAACTTCAAGGCGTTCGCTGGAATGGTATATTGCTTGATATTAGTTTACTCAAGCGTCAGCAAGCAGATTTAAGTAAAGCAAATCAACTGGCTCATCAGGCCGATTTAGCTAAAAGCCGATTCATCGCGACCATGAGTCACGAGTTAAGAACCCCCATATCTGGCATTAATGGTTTTATTGAACTACTGCGGGCTTCTTATTTAGATGAAGAGCAGTTCTACCTCGTAGAACATATTGACAGTGCAATTTCGAAATTACGTAACTTGGTTGATGACATTTTATATTTTGCAAATACAAGCTCAGGTAAAATTGAAATCGACTGCCAAGATGTAGATCTCGAGTCCCACTTGTGCCGTGTTTTAAGGGCGCATGAATATTTAGCAAAACAAAAAGGTCTCGAATTCCGTTTAACGTGGCGAACAGCTGCTTTTACTCAAGCGCGTATAGATGTAAGTCATTTACTGCAAGTTTTGTCTAATATTTTAAATAATGCCGTTAAGTTTACTGAGAAAGGCGCGATTAGCTGCGACGTTTTATTTGAAAAACAGACCTTGAAGATTGAGATATCCGACACCGGCGCAGGAATGACTGCCCAGCAACTTGCGCATACTTTTACACCCTTTGAGCAAGCTGATAACTCGACAGAGCGACGTTATGGCGGCACAGGGCTCGGTTTAACACTTGCTAAGCAATTAATAGAAGCGATGAAAGGTGAAATTAATATTTCCAGTACATTTGGAAAAGGTACGAATGTATTTATTTCTGTTCCTTTGACTAAAGTCGCTAAACCTGATTTAGCAGCGAGTTCTGTTTATTGGTCTGTGTGTACTCAGAATCATTTATTACTGAATAATTTAGCAAGCATGGGAGTTAAACATAATCAGCTCAGTCATCCTTTAGATGCTAACGTATTTCAGCAAGTTGATAATATGATTATTGATGAAAAGTATGCCATTGAGCGATGGGGTAAAAATTGGCAAAAGAATATTTGTAATATTGAGAATAAATACATCATCGTGGCCAGCGCTAATGATACTCAAACTCCCGCAAAATGTAGTTGCCATATTTTACTTGTTGATCCTCTTTATCCCGATTTACTCAGAGAGCTGGTTAACAATGTTCATTGTGGTGTTGACGTATTAACACATAGCCTCACAACTGCATTGCATGGGCAGATTCTAATTGCAGAAGATAATAAAACTAATCAGCTTCTTTTAGAAAAACAGTGTCAAAAATTAGGCATAAAAGCCGTGATGGTTGAAGACGGTTTAGCCGCATTAAAAGCCCTAGAAAATGATAATTTTGATGTATTACTAACTGACTGTCATATGCCTCATTTAGATGGCTTTAAATTAGCTAAGCAGTTACGCGATAAAGAAAAGTTTAAGTATTTACCGATCATTGGTTTTACTGCTGACGATTCACAAGAGTGCCTAAATAAAGCGTTAGATGCAGGCATGAACAGTGTGTTATTTAAGCCATATAAACTTAACGAGTTATATAATCGTTTAGCCGAGTTTATTGAGGTAAATAAAGATGAAATACAGGTACAAGATGAGGCGCCAGTATCGAACCTGCAAGGTATAAAAGATAAACAACATTGGTTAAATGTTTTTGGTAATGAAAATGACGCTAAAACACTAGCAGAGGTGTTTATTACGAGCTTGAAACAAGATCTAAACACGCTAACTGCACATGTGGATAACCAAGATATAGAAAAAATTCCCCCTGCTATTCATAAGCTTAAGGGGGCTATTGTGATGTTGCAATACCCGCCATTATCAAAACTTATAGTGAGTACTGAAAATCGCTTTAATCAAGAAAAAGAGACATTAATAGTCAGGGAATTAATTGTTGAGTTAAGCGACGTGATCGAAAAAATAAAGTTATGGTTATAATAAACTTAAATTAGATTATTTTATTTTTTCACCATATACTAAGCTGTGTATTGATATGTATCTTTAACTTTTATAATTAAGAGAGCTTTAAATGAAAGAAATCCGATCTTTTGTCAAATCTGCGTCTTTAACTGAACTTGAAAAAGCAAAACAGTTAATTGATTCAGCTATCGAGAAATATACTCAACAGCAAGAAGCTAAAAAAGAAGTACTCGATCTGCTAAAAGAAAAAGGACTTACATTAGAAGATTTACAAGATGTAGTAGGCACAGATAAGCGTACGAAAGTAAAACCTAAATACCGCATCGAATACAATGGTGAAATTATTGAATGGACAGGCCGTGGTAAACGCCCTAAAGCATTTCAAGGTGTTGACTTAACTAAGCACCTCGCTTAATTTCACCCATATGAACTTTTAGGGAAGCACATGCTTCCCTTTTTTGTCTTTATTACAGCACAAAATAATGAAATACGTACTTAGACCTTATCAGCAAGAGGCCGTACAGCGAACGGTTAGCCACTTTAAGCAATCGGACGAGGCTGCACTGATTGTATTACCAACAGGCGCGGGCAAAAGTTTAGTGATTGCTGAATTAGCACGTATTGCTAAACAGAAAATTTTAGTATTAGCACATGTTAAAGAGCTCGTAGAGCAAAACGCGCAAAAGTACATCAGCTTTGGTTTTGAAGCGAGTATCTTCTCTGCAGGGCTTAAACAAAAATCGCTTAAAGAACAGGTTACGTTTGCAAGTGTGCAGTCACTAGCGCGCAATACGGCGCAACTTAGTGATACGTATTCATTGCTCATTATTGATGAGTGTCATCGCGTCAGTGGGGATGATCAAAGTCAGTATGGTCAAGTGATATCCAGCCTTAAGAAACAGAACCCCCGGCTAAAAGTATTGGGGTTAACCGCGACTCCTTTTCGTATGGGAATGGGGTGGGTTTATCATCATCATTATCATGGCTTTGTAAGGGGAGATAAAGACGCACCCTTTAAAAAGTGTATTTTTGAGTTACCGCTTCGTTACATGATTAAACATGGCTATTTAACGCCGCCTCATGAAGTAGACGCAGCCATAAGCCATTATGATTTTTCATCTTTACCCAGCGATTCATTTGGACGCTATAGTGCTGAAAATATGAATGCGCTCCTCAAAGATAATACCCGCGCAACGAAGGCGATTATTGAGCAGGTTATTGACTACAGTGAGCATCGGCACGGCGTCATGATTTTTGCGGCAACAGTCATGCATGCCAAAGAAATCGTCGGCTACTTGCCAACTGACAATACCGCATTAATTACTGGTGATACAGATAACAACGAGCGCGACACTATCATCAATCAATTTAAAGCGAAAAAGTTGAAATTTTTGGTCAATGTGTCTGTACTCACCACCGGATTTGATGCGCCGCATGTCGATTTTATTGCCATTTTGCGTCCAACCGAGTCAGTCAGTTTATATCAGCAAATTGTTGGCAGGGGGCTTAGATTAAGTGAGGGGAAAAAAGAGTGTTTAGTGATTGATTACGCAGGCAATGGCTTTGACTTATTTTACCCAGAGGTGGGCAGTAAAAAAGCCCAAAGTGACAACGAACCTGTGCAAGTACTGTGTCCTGGTTGTGGCTTTGCGAATATTTTTTGGGGAAAAACAGATGCCGCAGGCAATGTCATTGAGCACTTTGGACGTCGCTGCCAAGGTCTTCTAGACGATGATGATGGCACGCAAATACAGTGCGACTACCGTTTTAGGTTTAAAGAATGTGAGCAGTGTGGTGAGCAAAATGATATAGCAGCGAGGCAATGCCAAGCTTGCTCAGCCATGATGACAGACCCCGATGATAAGTTGCGTGAAGCCCTTAATTTAAAAGATGCGTTGGTGCTTCGCTGTAGTGGTTTATCGGCACAACTTATCGCAAATGAGCTGTTGAAAATTAGCTATTTTGATGAGGATGGTGCCAGTTGCGACGAAGTTTTTAATCTTAGCAACGACACAGGCCGTTTTATCTTTAACAAGCAATTTGGTCGGCGAGCTCAAGGGAATAGTGCCCCGATTACCTGGAAAACAGCAGAACAGGTTATTGAACAACAACATGTATTGGTCGCGCCAGATTTTGTTATTGCCCGAAAGAACAAAAAGTATGGTTGGAAAGTTGCCCAGAAATTATTTGATTATCAGGGTAATTATAGAAAAGCCAATCAATTAAAGTAATCAACGCCTGCCATATGCAGGCGTTATGTCGCGTGTTTATTCGTCAGCCATTAAACCCCAACCATCACCATAGCCGTTGTGGCTATTTGCGATGCTCTCGAGGTATTGTTCAGTTTGGCTTAATAGCGTGTGGTCAGGGACCATTTCAACACGTGTAACGACTTCCCACACCCCGGTGTCGGGACACTTTACTAACTCTGTTGCAGGAGCTAGTTCATCACTTGCAATTGCCGTTGCGAACTTTTCTGCTTCAGGTTTTTGTTCAAAAAGAATATAGAAATCTATTACTTGCATGCTGGTTAAATCAACACCAGCCGCTGCAATTTCTGCTAATAATTGACCATTTTCGTCGTCAGGGAAATGCATTTAATCGCTCATTCATTATAAATCTAGGAATTGTTAGCTATTGTAGCGAAAATAATTGGTTAACGCGCACTAATTTTAACACTTCAATTATGTCAGTGGCTATTTCACTGTGCTAGTATCATTTTGTATTTATCTGATTTATGACACTTTCAAAAAAGTAAGGATATTTTTTGTACATTCGGCATTTCTTTTTTGTCTTTTTAATTTTATTTTTTTCACTGAGTAATAATGCATTTAGTGCTGAAACGATCATCAAAGATTATAAAATTCAAGGGGTCAATGGCGACCTAGAAAAAAACGTCGCGCTTTACATTAAACCGTTAGTAGATGAAAAAACGTCTAAAGCCTTGCAGCGTCATGCTAAAAGCCAAGTAAAAGCGAGCTTAAAAGCACTGGGGTATTATAAGCCTGTCGTTAAAATAAAATTTGATAACGCCGAGCAGTTGATCATCGTTGATATAGAGCGTGGGCCAGTGACACGTATATCCGACGTCGATATTACCATTAGCGGGGCCGGTAAAGCGGATCCTGAGTTTATGGTTGCTGTAGATAGTATTAGTTTAAAACCGGGTGATTTTTTAAATCACGCTAAATATGAAGCGGCAAGGAAGCGTATTGAAAGTCAACTTTTAGAGCTGGGGTATTTTGATGCTAAATGGCATGCACATACCTTGGCTGTATCTCTTAAGAAAAACAGTGCGAAAATTACCTTCAATGTTGATACCGGTCCTCGTTATCAATTTGGTGAAATAACGATAGGTAATCAAACGCCAGCTGAAAAATACATTCGATCTTTAGCTGAATTTAAGGCAGGTCAACCTTACAAATCAACAGAAGTATCCGACTACAATCTAGCGCTCTCGAGTACCCCTTATTTTACGAGTGTACGAGTCTATGCCGACATAGCAAATCGAAAAGATGGCAAGGTGCCAGTGAATGTTGATGTTTTGCACAAGCCTGCAAATAGTTACGAAGTGGGGGGAGGATTTAGTACCGACCTAGGCCCAAAAGTGCGTTTTAAATGGTCTAAACCGTGGATTACACAAGACGGACACTATCTCGAAAGCAACCTGAATGTCTCTGAAAAGCAACAAGACATATCGTTAGGTTATACTGTGCCGGTAAATGATCCAAATGATGATTTATGGCGTTTTTCAGTCGGTTATAAGCTCGAAGATAAGCTGACGAATGATGTATACAGTAAAATTTTAACAGCCCAACTTCAGCGCCAGTGGTTAACTGATGATGAGTGGGTGCGTACTGCCTTTTTAAGACGCGATAGAGAAACCTACCAAATTGGCGATGAAGAGCAAAGCTCTAAAATGCTGATGCCAGGCATTAGTTACGCGAAAAAAGACACCGAAGGTGGCACAACACCTTACGAGGGTTATCAATGGCTTATATCTGCCGAATTTGGTTTAAAAGACATGTTTTCAACGACAAATATTTTGCGACTTCAATTGCAGAACGCTTGGCTTACAACCGTTGCTGATCGTCACATGATATTTTTACGTGCTAATTTGGGGGCCATGTTAGTGGATGATATTGACAATGTGCCTTTTTCACTGCGTTTCTATGCGGGGGGGGACCAAAGTGTCCGTGGTTTTGCATATCAATCAATTTCTCCTGAAGATGAAAAAGGTCGCCTTATTGGGGGGAAATACCTAGCCACTGGAACTGTTGAGTATAACTATCAATTTGCAGAACATTGGCGAGCTGCCGTCTTTGTAGACAGTGGTACAGCGACTAATGATTTTACTGATCGTGTTGAAGTAGGTGCTGGTTTTGGTTTTCGTTACTTAACGCCCGTTGGACCCGTTCGCATTGATCATGCATGGGGGCTGACAAAAGAGAGTAAAAGTACCCGTTTAAGTATTACCATAGGGCCTGAAATTTAATGAACAAGTTTAAAAAAACGACGACGATTTTATCAGCCATACTAGTCAGCGTAGGCGTCATACTTTTTTGTTTATTATTCACCGCGCCAGGAAATCACTTTATTGCATATTCAGCTAATAAATTAGTAGATGGCTTGAAGATAAATTTACCGAGTGGGCGTTTTTTGTACAATGATGCATTCGATATCTCGTACGATAAACAAGGACTTAAGTTTTCAGCAAAACAACTAAAAATTGATTTGTACTGGTGGGGGTGTGATGGTGTTTGTGTAGACAACTTAAGTGCGCAAACAATAGATTTAAAACTTGATACACCCCCCTCTTTGGCAGAAAACCCACAACCAACCGATACAGAAATGACTGACGGTGAGCCCACGACGGCTGAGCAAATAACGTTACCGATAAATGTCACGGTTAAACGCATTGCTGTTAATCGTTTTACCTTGGAGCATGCAAGTGCTGATGTGACGGTGAGCAAATTAAACCTGACAGCCTATGCATCACAATCTGATATCAACGTACACGCATTTACTATCGTCGATATTGCAGTTGCATTGCATGAAGTAAAAGAAGCCCCAAAAAGTGCGCCGCTGAATGAGCTGCCAGCTCTACCATCACTTGATTTTACCTTACCAATTAATGTGCAATTGCACGCATTTAAGGTCGATAAAGTTGCAATAACTCCTTTTGCAGCTGAAAGTGCGCACGTTATTAACAACATTGAACTTGAAGCGATAGCGAAAGAGAGTGAAATCAGCGTCGAGAAATTGGCTGCACGTTACATTGACTGGCAGTTGAATACCCAGTTTCATGCGCTTTTAAGGGGTGATAATAAAGTTGATGCCTCGTTGTCTGTGGTTAATTCTCAGCACCAAGCAACTCTTGGCTTAAATGGGCGTTTAGGGGATTTAAACTTAAACCTCACTACGCAGGGTCAATACCCAGCTACACTGAGTGGTCAAGTCAATCTACAACAAACGAATTACCCGTTTAGCCTAAAAGGTGGCATTGATACGTGGCTGTTAGACACAGAAGCTGCGCAATTACGTTTATCTGACCTTGCTATCAGTATGCAAGGCGATGCGGATGATTACGCCATTAATGTGAATTTAACAAGTCGGCTAGGTGCATACCCTGCGATGTTAACTGAAATGCAGGCAAATGGAGGCCTTACACGAGTCAAAATTGATCAACTAAAGCTCAGTGCTAACGACAGCCAAGCTACGGTTAACGCATCAGCAGATTGGTCTGAGGGCGTGACAAGTCAGTTTTCAGGCACGTTAAGCGATTTAAAAGCTCAGTACTTAACGGATGCCGTAAGCAGTAATTTATCTGGCAAGTTTAATGGCTCCTTCACTCTAAAAGACGAGGATTGGCAGCTAATCTTAGCAAACACAGTGATTGATGGCACAGTAAATGATATCCCTGTGAACGTCGCCTCTGACTTTAAACTCGACAGCAGCCTTCACGCGAGTTTTGATAAGCTTGAGCTTAAAAGTGGAAATAACGAAATTACACTATCGGGTCAAGTCGATGATACATGGCTTGTTGACGGTAAAATCCGCCTTGATGCAAGTGAACAAAGTGTGCTTCCTTTGCAGGGGAAAGGAAGTGCAGACCTTAAATTGCGCGGAGCACGCCTTGAACCGACAGCCAATGTGAACTTGCTCCTCAATACTTTAAGTTATCAGGATATCCAAGTTGAGGGTTTAGCGTTAAACGGGCAGTTTGATTATGCTGCGGACTGGCAAACAGAGATATCGCTTATTTTGGATTCAGCTAGTTTTGCTGAGCACAAAATTAATCAGATTGAACTTAATGCCTCAGGTGACAAAACGGATCACCATGTCGTATTTTTACTGGATGCTGATCAAGGTAAAGTGTCGTTTGATTTAGATGGAAAGTTCACAAAGAACACGTGGCAAGGGGCGTTAAGTCAAATACTTGTTACCGATAATAAAGTTCGTTTTGGAACAGATAAAGCCATTAATGTCAGTGTAAATACGCAGACGCAAGACTTTAATGTCTCGGCACACTGTTGGCAAAGTGAAAAGTCTCAGTTGTGTGTAAACACCTTGCAGCAAACAAAGCAATTGGGTCAACTTAATGCGCAACTTGGGGCGTTATCGATACCAGAGTTTAAACATTTCTTACCTGATAATCTCGATTTAACCGGCTTAGCGCAAGGTGAGTTTGTTGCCAACTGGCATAACGCAGAGCTAAAAACCCTGCGAGCTAACATTAATACGCAAGAACTAGCTGCATCACTAATCGATGGTGCGACAGTTTATAAGCTACCGATTGAGGTCTTCAGCCTGTCTGCGATAAGTGATGCAGAAACGGCGAAGCTTGAAGCGACACTCGACTCATCAGTACTTGGAAAAGTAACCTCACAAATTAATGTAGAGGATATTCAAAACCAGCAATTACTCTCGGGTGATCTGGTTATTGAAAAAATTCTACTCACGAATATACAGCCTTTTATTGGCACGTTAGAGCAGCTAAATGGTGATATTAAGGGTCAGCTGGCCTTGGCTGGTTCATTAAAAGAGCCACTCATTAATGGCGAGCTTAATGTTGACAGCATCAACTTAGAAGGAGCAACGCTTCCTGTTTCATTGCAAAACTCACAGGTGAATATCGCTTTTAATAACCAAAGTGCGACAGTGACTGGTGAGCTAAAAGACAGTGAAGGGGGAGCGCTAAAGTTATCTGGGGGTGTTGATTGGCATGCAGATTTACCCGATGTAAATTTACAATTGCAAGGCAATGAGTTCTTTGTACGTGCGCAACAAGATGTCACCTTTAAAGTGTCGCCTGAGCTCACTATGTCATTAAAAAATAATGCCTTTAACCTTGAAGGGCAGGTTGTTGTTCCGTGGGGGCGGATTGCCATTGAAGAGCTACCCGAGGGAGCTGTGCAAGTCAGTGATGATGAAGTCATTGTGGATATTGAACAACAACAAGCTGAAAAAGCTCCTTTCGATTACGCTATCAACTTAAAGGTACTGGTTGAAAGAGACGTGCGTATTGATTCATTTGGATTACAGTCAAAAGTCGAAGGGGATATTAATATCAACATGGACCAAACGACACCGATGATTGCCACCGGAGAATTAAACCTTGTTGAAGGAACCTACCGCGCTTTTGGCCAAGATTTACAAATAAGGACAGGTCAAGTCGGCTTTAGTGGCTCTATAGATAAACCGTATTTAAATATTAAAGCTATTCGCAACCCTGATAACACCGCAAATGGTGTGGTTGCGGGTATTACTTTAACCGGGAATGTGGAACAGCCATCGTTAAAAGTGTTCTCAGAGCCGGCAATGGATCAAGCACAAGCATTGGCTTACTTATTGAATGGTCAGCCACTTGACGAAGGGGACAGCTCAACCGATGCAATGTTGACGCAACTATTACTAGCGCAAGGTGTTAACCGCAGTGAAGGTGTGGTATCTAAAATTGGCGAAAGCTTTGGTTTATCGGATGTGAGCTTGAGTTCTACAGGCAGTGGCGATGATACTAAAGTTGAAATATCAGGCTATGTTACGCCCGGTATTCAAGTGAAATACAGCGTGGGGATTTTTGATTCATTGAGTGAGGTGGCAGTGCGCTATCAACTCTTGTCACAACTGTATATTGAAGTAATCAGCGGTCTTAATCGCACTGTTGATATTCTGTATAAGTTTGATTGGGATTAATAACCATACCAATCCGCAATAAGACTTAATCATGTTGAGGGACTAAACCTGTCGCTGCCTGTGTTAAAAATGTCTGATTTACGACTGCATGGATGCAGGAGGTAGAGCAATGCAGGAGCAATTGCAGTGAACACCTCAATAACGACATTTTTGTATTGTTATTAACGAGGTTATATTGCCTCAACATAGAGCACTTAATTAAGCGAATCGTATCACAGTGCGTTGGGGTATTTTTACTTGCTTAATTGTTAAGAAGTTAATAGGCTGAATTGTCAATTACTTAAAAGATAATAATAATGAAATTTAGTCTATTAACGGTATGCGTTGCTGCACTTTTAACAGGGCCTATTCACGCTGCTGATAACGTTGAAAAACGCTCAGCAGCTGAAATTATTGAAACCGCAGATGAGTCTCAATGGCGCATTGTGCAACCAAACAACGTTCTTAAACTTACTCTCCCGACGGGTGCCGCGTATATTGAGCTCAATGATGGCTTGGCGCCTTTGCACGCCAAAAATATGCGACTACTCGCCCAAGAAGGTTTTTATCAAGGGCTGAGTGTTTATCGCTTTGTTGAAGGTTTTGTCGCGCAAGGTGGTGACGCGAATGAAACAAAGTCGGTTAAAAAGGCGAAAAAAGCGCTGCCTGCTGAATTTTACTTAAAAACGGATACACCACTGGCGATCACTGAATTAAAAGGCCCAGATGGTTACGCAGTAAAAACGGGCTTTCTAAATGGGTTCGCGGTTGCGCAAAATGAAAGTCAAACACAAACATGGCAAGTGCATTGCCCCGGCATCTTTGCAATGGCTCGTGATAACGATATTAACAGTGGTGGCACAGAATTTTATGTCACTATAGGTAATGCACAGCGCTACCTAGACCGAAATATTACAGTGTTTGGGCGTGTATTAGAGGGGATGGAGCACTTTAATCAATTAATGCGAAAGCCCATTGAAGGTGCGGTATTTAATCCTATTACAGATATGCAAGTTCTGGCTGATATTACAGACACTGATACAAGCCAGTTTAAAGTAATGAAAACAGATTCAACAGCTTTTAAACAGTTAATCGATGCGCGCAAAAATCGAGTAGAAGATTGGTTCGTTGAAAGCCCACATTACATCGACGTATGTGCCATGCCTATTCCAACCGAGCGAATAATGCCAAGTCGCAGTAATACTTAATCATTTTGAGGGATTAAACCTGTCGCTATCTGTGTTAAAAGTGTCGGATTTACGGCTGCATGGATGCAGGAGGTAGAGCAATGCAGGAGCAAATGCCGAGAACACCCCAATAACGACATTTTTGCCTTGTTATCAACTCGGTTTGATTGCCTCAAAACTGTTCATTTAATTGAGCGAATTGGCATAAATAAGCCATGACCACCCAATAGATTATTTGATACAATGGTTGCCCTATTGGCAAATAACTATAAGGGTATCGGGTGGTTAACCTAGGTCCGCTGTTCGGCGAATTAAAAACATGCTTACGCAAAGATCAATTCATCCTCAAAAAACGCCTGCATGGCATCAAAAAAATAAACGATGAAACAAAGCAAGCGAACATAGCGCAAAAAATCGCGGATGATATTGCTCGCTCACAGCAATTGCGTGTTCAACGTATAGCGGCATTACCAACAGTAACCTATCCAGAGCAACTTCCTGTTAGCCAAAAAAAAGAGGATATTAAGCAGGCGATTGCCAACAACCAAGTGGTGATCATTGCAGGTGAAACTGGCTCGGGTAAAACAACACAAATTCCAAAAATGTGCTTAGAGCTTGGTCGTGGGGTAGAGGGCTACATAGGGCATACTCAACCAAGGCGTTTGGCAGCTCGCAGCGTTGCTAACCGTATTGCTGAAGAGATGCAATGTGAGCTTGGTCAGCAAGTCGGTTTTAAAATTCGTTTTAGTGATCAGGTCTCAGATAATAGTTATATAAAATTGATGACCGATGGTATTTTGCTGGCTGAAATTCAGCAAGACCGCTTTTTAAATCAATATGATACGATTATTATCGATGAAGCCCATGAGCGTAGCCTAAATATCGATTTTATTTTGGGCTATTTAAAGAATTTATTGCCAAAACGCCCCGATCTAAAAGTCATTATTACCTCAGCAACCATCGATCCAGAGCGATTTTCTCAGCATTTTGATGACGCCCCGATTATTGAAGTGTCAGGACGCACTTTCCCTGTAGAAGTACGTTATCGCCCAACTACAGAGATTAATAAAGAAGAGATGGAAGCCGATGGTGACCAACTGCAAGGTATTTTTGATGCCGTTGACGAGCTATGTGACGAAGGACCTGGTGACATTCTTATCTTTATGAATGGTGAGCGTGAAATACGCGACACTGCCGATGCGCTTTCTAAACGCAACTTAAAAGGTGCAGATATCCTGCCACTCTATTCGCGTTTATCGAATGCCGAGCAAAATCGTATTTTTGCACCGCATTCACGTCGGCACATCATTTTAGCCACAAATGTGGCAGAAACCTCGTTAACCGTGCCCGGCATTCGGTATGTTATTGACCCAGGCACCGCGCGAATTAGCCGTTACAGCTACCGTACAAAAGTACAACGCTTACCAATAGAGCCAATTTCACAAGCCAGTGCCAATCAGCGTAAAGGCCGTTGTGGTCGTATCGAAGCGGGTATTTGTATTCGTTTATACAGCGAAGATGATTTTAATTCGCGTCCAGAATTTACTGACCCTGAAATTCTACGTACTAACTTAGCGTCGGTTATTTTGCAGATGCTAGGCCTTGGGCTGGGCGATATGCAACAATTTCCGTTTGTACAAGCGCCAGACAGTCGTAACATCAATGATGGTTTAACGTTACTCGAAGAGCTTGAGGCGGTTAAACCTGCTAAGCGCCATAAGCAAACTGAGCTGACTAAATCAGGACGTAGCTTAAGTCGTTTACCCGTCGACCCGCGTTTAGCCAAAATGGTGCTAACCGCAGACAGCCTTGGGGCATTGCGTGAAGTCATTATTATAGTTGCTGCGCTTTCGATTCAAGACCCCCGTGAGCGACCCCAAGAAAAGCGGGGGGCAGCTGATGAAAAACATGGCCGATTTGATGATCCAGATTCAGACTTTATCGCATTTTTAAATCTGTGGAATTATCTTGAAGAGCAACAAAGTGAGTTAAGCAATAGTCAGTTTAGAAAGCTGTGTCAAAAAGACTTTTTAGCTTATATGCGTATTCGAGAATGGCAAGATATCGTTTATCAACTGTCGACTGTGTGTAATGAAATGGGCATGAAAGCAACAACTAACGTAGCCGACAGCGACCGAATTCATCAGTCACTCTTAAGCGGTATGTTGAGCCACATTGGTTTTAAAGACGAAAAACAAATTTACAAAGGCGCACGTAATAGTCAGTTCCATATTTTTCCGGGCTCAGGATTATTTAAAAAGAGCCCTAAGTGGATTATGGCTGCGGAGCTGGTGGAGACAAGTAAACTCTACGCTCGTATAAATGCCCGTATCGACCTTAAATGGGTTGAAGGTTTTGCTCAACATTTAGTGAAGCGCAGCTACAGCGAGCCTCATTGGGAGAAAAAACCGGGTGCTGTTATCGCCTTCGAGCAGCAAACTTTATACGGCCTGCTTATTGTTAATAAGCGTCGTTGTGTATACAGTAAAATTGATCCTAAAGTGAGCCGAGAGTTGTTTATTCGTGGCGCTTTGGTAGAACAAGAGCTTGGTCAGAATGAAGGCTTTTTACAGTATAACCAAGAGCTTATTGATGATATTCAAGTGCTTGAGAATAAGTCTCGTCGTCGCGATATCTTAGTGGATGAGCAAACACTGTATGAGTTTTACGACAAAAAAATTCCTGCTGATATCAACAATCGTGCGGCATTTAACGCCTGGTGGAAGCAACAAAAACAAAAAGATAAACGCTTTTTGCACATGTCACGTGAAGCGTTAATGCAGCATGGTGCTGATCATGTCACCGAATTTGATTACCCAGATACATGGCAACAAGAAAACTTACTCTTGCCGCTGACGTACCATTTTGATCCAGGGCAAGCTGTTGATGGTGTTGCGGTTCAAATTCCGGTTGCATTACTTAATCAAGTACAAGAAACCGGCTTTGATTGGCATATTCCTGCGTTTAGGCATGAGTTGATTTGCGCATTAATTAAGTCATTACCAAAAACACTACGCCGTAATTTTGTTCCAGCTCCGAACTACGCTGATGCTGTATTAGCGGCAATTGAGCCTATGCAAGGCAATTTAATTGACGCCATAAGCACTCGTTTGCTGCGTATGACAGGGGTACGTGTTGAGCCAGACGCTTGGGATTACTCAACGTTGGCCCCTCATTTGCGTTTGCAGTTTGAAGTTCGCGATGAGCACGATAAGTTACTTGCTCGAGGTCTAAATTTGGCTAAGCTGAAAGCTCAGCTTCAGGGCAAAGTCACCGATACCTTATCAAAAGTGGCTGATAAAGGCATAGAAAAAGCCGACTTAACACAGTGGAGCTTTGGTGAGTTACCAGCTTCCTATGTTAAAAAGCAAGGTCAGTATGAAATAAAAGCGTTTCCAGCTTTAGTCGATAAAAAAGACTCCGCTGCGGTTGAGTTATTTGATAACGAACAAAAAGCACAGCAGGCGCACCAACAGGGCTTACGTCGTTTAGTGCTTTTAAATGTACCGTCACCGATTAAGTATTTGCAGCAAAATTTACCTAATAAATCTAAGCTTGGGTTGTATTTTAACCCCTTTGGTAAAGTGAATGATTTGATTGATGATTGTATTGCTGCAGGTGTTGATAGTTTATTGATAAAGTACGGCAACATTCGTACTCAGCAAGCATTTGAGCAGGCTAAAGAGCAAATTCGTGGTGAGTTGGGCGATACGGTGGTCGACATAGCAACGCAAGTTGAGCAAGTGCTAAGCATTGCTCACAGTCTTAATAAGCGTATGAAAGGGCGCGTAGATTTAACCATGATCACTGCTCATGGTGATATTAAATCACAATTACAAAGCCTCGTTTTTAAAGGGTTTGTAAGTCAGCACGGCGCGGCAAAAATGGCGGATTTAATTCGTTATTTAAAAGCGATTGAACGTCGTCTAGAAAAACTCCCTGTTGATCCTAATCGAGATCGTTTATGTGTACTTGAACTAGCAAAAGTGGCTGAACAGTATCAAAAACTGGCGAATAAAATCCCCAAAGGAATGCCCGTACCTGATGAAATCAGGTCTATTTTTTGGATGCAGCAGGAATTACGTGTTTCTTTATTTGCACAAACACTAGGGACACCTTATCCTGTATCTGCAAAGCGTGTTTTAAACGCAATCAAAGAATGTGAGTTATAATTCAGTAAAGGTATGCGCAATGAAACAGTGAATTCATTGCGCTTGAATTAGTAACACAAATGCTAAAAGGAGATTATGTGGGCATAGAAAAGGATAAACCGATTGCAGTTCCAGCAGACACTTCACGTCGAGTACGACCAGAAATTTTGGTTGTTGACGATGAATATTTTAACTTCGAAATGCTCAAAGCAACCTTAAGCAATGAGTTTTCGTTAAGCTATGCAGATTCAGGAACATCGTGTTTGGCATCGGCTATTGCAAACCCTCCCAATGCCATTTTATTAGATGTGTGTATGCCTGGTCTTGATGGTTATGACACGTGTCGGTTATTAAAAAACACCCCGGAAACAGAAAATATCCCCGTTGTTATGGTATCTGGCTTAGAATCTGAACTTGAGCAAAAAGCAGGATTTGATGCTGGATGTGACGCCTATGTAGTAAAACCATTTTCTGTAAAAACACTCATAGAAAAAATAAAAGCACTTGTGTAAGGAGGCGTCATGTTTCATGAGGAAAAGCGCGATTTTCGCCGCATGCAAATTCATACCCCCGCAAAGTTAATACCTTTAGAGGGCGAAAATAGTCACACCGAAATAGTCGTTACATGCACTGATTTAAGTGCAACAGGCTTAGCAATATGTTGTGATGAAGTATTAGAAATTGGCAGTGTTTACCGAGTGGTGATTGCCTCTACGAGCACAGCAATCACCTCGTTTGATGCAACAGTTAAAGTTATTAGAGCAACCAAGGAGCAAGATGGCTCCTTGAGTGCAGGACTTGAAATTGTTCACTTTAACTAGGTTTTAGCTGTTTTAGTACACTTTACAGATAAGGCCTTTTAGGTAAAAACCTTCGGGGTAGCTGCCAGCAATAGGGTGGTCGGCAGCTTGGTTTAATCGTTCCATAATTAGTAAATCTTTACCTGCATCAAGCGCTGCATCGGCAACCACTTTTTGAAATAAGTTTTGTTCCATTAAGCCAGAGCACGAGAACGTTAATAAGGTGCCACCGGGCTTTAGTATTTGCATCGCAATCATATTAATATCTTTATAGCCGCGACATGCGCCGGTCAGCTGTGCTTTATTGTCTGCAAATTTAGGCGGGTCCATCACGATGGTATCAAACAGCTTGCCTTCATCACGGTATTGACGCAGTAACTTAAAGACGTCTTGCTTAACAAAGTCGACTTTATTCAAATCTAGGTTGTTGTGCTCCACATTGCGTCTGGCGGTATCGAGCGCAGGTTGCGATACATCTACATTGGTTACATGCTGACAGCCGCCACGTAATGCATACAGCGAAAATGTGCCAGTATAACTAAAGCAATTAAGCACTGTTTTATCTTTAGAGAAGCGTTCTAGAGCCGCACGACTATCACGTTGGTCTAAATAAAAGCCTGTTTTATGACCTTCTATAATATCGACTTCTAGCTTTAGGCCGTTTTCTTCAATTAATACGGGCTCTGTCGGTGCATTACCCCACAGAACACCTTTGATTGGATCTAACCCTTCCTTTGTTCGCACGTCGACATCAGAGCGCTCGTAGATATCGCAGCCAGGAAAAATAGCCATTAATGCCGCGACTATTTCGCCCTTGTGGCGCTCTGCACCTGCACTGAGTAACTGACATACTAATACGTTATCAAACTTGTCGATTGTGATACCCGGTAAGTAATCAGACTCCGCAGCACTTAAACGAAAGCCTGTTAAGCCTCCCTCGCTGATCACTTGCTGGCGTGCATCGTACGCACGGCGAAGACGCTTTTCGAAGAATGCTTGATCAATCACTTCGTTTTGGTCAAAGCTCCATACACGTGCGCGTATTTGTGACTCTGGGCTGTAAGCTGCAATGGCGAGAAACTTACCGTCATTATCATAAATAGTAACCGTATCACCTAGTCCTGGTTTACCTTTTACTTTTTTAATGGCTTTAGAGAACACCCAAGGGTGTTTTCTTTTTAATGATTTTTCTCGTCCAGCTTGTAGGTAAATAGCAGATGACATAGGGATTCTCGCGTCAAACAAAAGGGGGCATAGTTTAATGAAGCACTGGCAAACATACAATGAATGTTTTGGACAAATCCAGTAACCACGTTAAAGTAAGCATAATTTCAATCAGTTAATGGTAACAGCCGCTTTATGCAGTCAAAAATAGACTTTGCAGAACTTGAAACCCAGTGTCGAGATTTTATTTTATCTTTACTTCATGCCGATGTGGCACACGACATTAGCCACATTGAGCGAGTGGTGAGGGTTGCAAAACAGCTGTGCACTGCAGAAGAGGCTAATATGGCAGTCGTGTTACCCGCAGCCTGGTTACATGATTGCGTTGCGGTTGCTAAAAACCACCCTGATAGAGCGAAAGCGTCAACAATGGCTGCAGACAAAGCGTTGAGTTTTTTATCATCCATTAATTACCCTGAGCAATACTTTGCCGCAATTCATCACGCCATTGTTGCACATAGTTTTAGCGCTAACATCGCAGTACAAAGTGTTGAAGCACAAATAGTCCAAGACGCTGATCGAATGGATGCATTAGGGGCTATTGGGGTAAGTCGCTGCATGAAAGTGGGTGGCTCGATAGGGCGTTATCTTTACCATAAAGACGATCCATTCTGTTTACATCGTGAGCCTGATGACACTAAATACACGCTTGATCACTTTTTTATTAAACTATTACATATCGCCCAAAGTATGAATACACCTTCGGCGAAAGATGAAGCAAAAAGACGAACAGAGTATATGTTGGCCTTTCTAGAGCAACTTAAATCTGAGATTGGTGAGTAACCATGGGTGTACCTTTATTAAACGGGGTTGATCACTGCCATTTAAATGTTGATGATTTGGCGCGGGCAGTGACATGGTACCGTGATGTGTTGGGTTTTTCTGTGGTTCCTGAGCTTGCTTTTTGGGATGAAGGTAAAGGTCCATTAACCCTTGAAGATCAGGCAAAAACAATCCGTCTCGCATTATTTGAAGCGCCCGGTAATAGTAAAGGGATCGCTTTTAGTGTAAACGCAGCGCAATTTTTAGCGTGGCTTGAGCATTTAGCTCAATTTAATATAAAAACGGTGATTGCCGACCATGGCGTGACTTATTCTATGTATTTTAAAGACTGTGCTGGCAACAGTCATGAAATTACCTCTCATGATTATGAGCAAATTAAAAAGGGCCTTGAGTAAGGCCCCTTTTAATGGGTATAAACTAGCGAGAGTAAGTGTTTTTAATCTCGATAATTGCGTCGATTTGGCCAATGAATAAATCGACGAGTTGGGGATCAAAGTGTTTGCCTGATTCGGCTTGTAGCAGCTCTACTGCTTTTTCAACTGGCCACGCATCTTTGTATGGGCGCACAGAGGTGAGTGCATCAAATACATCAGCAATACTGACGATACGACCTTCAATGCTGATCTCTTCTCCTTTTAAACCAAGAGGGTAACCCGTACCATCCCACTTTTCATGATGCTCCAGTGCAAGCTTATGAGCGAGCTGTAATAGGGGAGAGCTTGAATTTTCGAGTATTTTTGCACCAATGACAGCATGTTGCTTCATATGCTCAAACTCGTTGGCATCTAAACGGCCGGGTTTTAAAAGTACCGAATCTGGTATGCCTATTTTGCCAACATCATGCATAGGGGCGGCTTGTTTCAACTGTTCAGCTTGGTATTCAGTCATACCATAAGCTAACGCGAGTACTTTGCTGTAGCGACTCATACGGGCGATATGCTCACCTGTATCTGTGTCTTTATATTCTGCCGCTCGGCCTAAGCGATTAATTAAATCAATATGGGCTAATTGTAATTGCTCGGCCTGCACTAGCGATAAATGTGTTTTCACTCGGGCTCGCACAATAGCAGGGCTGATGGGTTTGGTTATATAATCAACAGCACCAAGTGAAAAGCCTTCGGACTCATCTTGTTCATGGGACAGTGCCGTGACAAATATCACGGGAATATGAGCTGTTTCAGGGTTCGCTTTTAAAATTTTACATACCTCGAAGCCATTCATATCTGGCATCATGACATCCAGTAAAATTAGTTTTGGAGGTTCATTTTCAATGAGCTGCAGAGCTAAATCACCCGATTTAGCAAATGATAACCGATAGTCATTTGCAAGAACTTCACGCATGACCTTAAGATTTGCGGGCTCATCATCAACGACAAGAATTCTTGCTCGATCAGTAATTTGACTCATGACTGCTCCTTAATCAGCTGCAATGCGGTGCTTTAAATTGGCTAATGCAGTACTTGCTGCATCAAAGTCAAAGTTATCAAAATGTCCAACTATCTCTGCGACTGCGTCTTTATACTCGACAGGGGCATTGTTTTGAACATCACTCAGTAGTTCATCATCTATTTCAGCATGCTCGGCTTGATTTTGTAGTGCCTCGATGTGATTTAAAAATACGCTTATCGATACCGCTTGCGAAGGTGTTTTATCAGTATTAACCTGCTCTTGCTCATCGAGTAAAGTAGCCAGTGCTTGCCATTCTTGATAGCACGCAGTTATTAATTTAGAAAAGTCTTCTTTATCCTGTTCTTTTTCGGCCTGCGACAATAAATACAGTAATTTCGTTAGTGTCAAATTGCCCGCCACACCTTTTAGCGTGTGTAACAGTGTCGTTTGTTCAGATGCATTAAGTGTTGACTCTTTTAAACGTAGAATACTCTGCTGATGATTAGCAAGAAATAAGCGTATTTCAGTATTAAGCTTTTCTTTGCTACCCCACATTTGGATACCTTTAACATGATTGATATGTTGCTTTGCTTTGTTATCAGGCTTAGCTGTGATGTGCTTAATTTCTAAACCGAGCACTTTCGCTATCTCATGATTAACTTGTTGTATATCGACGGGTTTGTTTGCAAAGCCATTCATACCTGCTTGCTTAGCTGTGAGCTTATCTTGTTGAAGCACGCTGGCGGTCAACGCGATGATAGGTGTTTTCTTTAATTGTTGTTGCTGCTCTAATTCACGAATTTTTTTACAAGCAGTTATACCATCGCATTCAGGCATGTGGATATCCATTAAAATGATATCGAAGCTGTGTTGTTTAAATTCAGCAATAGCCTCTAGCCCATTTTTTGCTTTATACACTGTGTGGCCAGCTTGTGAGAGTAATATGTTTAATAGCTCGACATTTTGTTCAATATCATCAACCACTAAGACACGAAGAGGTGGTAATGTAAGTAGGTTATTACTGAGTTTATCTACTTTATTAATGTCGCCTTCTTGCAAAGGAAGAGAAAAGAAAAAACAACTGCCTTCGCCTTCATTACTCACGGCACTTATTGTGCCTCCCATAAGCTCGACCAATTGCTTGCTTATGGTGGTGCCTAAGCCTGTGCCGCCAAAGCGACGCGTCATCGTTCCATCGGCTTGTTCAAAAGGTTGGAAAATTGCTTTCAAGCGGTGTTTTGCAATGCCAATCCCAGTGTCTTGCACCTCAAAAAAGAGCTGATTGTTTTGTGTCTTACTTACACTAATCGTGACAGAACCTGATTCTGTAAACTTAACCGCATTACCAATTAAGTTATTGAGTACTTGACGAATACGCGCGTCATCACCGATATAAATTGGTGCGACATCATCAGCAATTTTTAAATCTAATAACAGGTTTTTGCGCTTTGCTTCAAGCCAAAAGGTAGAAACGATGTTATCGAGAAGGGCTTGTAAGTTAAAGTGCTCATGATGAATATCGAGTTTGCCTTTTTCTAATTTTGCCGAGTCTAAAACATCGTTAAGAAGATGCAATAATGAGCGTGCTGCATTATTTACGGTAACGATGTGCTTTTGTTGTTCTTTATTAAGTGGGCTGTCCATTAAAATATCGCTGAACCCGATAATTGCATTCATGGGCGTGCGAATTTCATGGCTCATATTTGCCATAAATGCCTGTTTAGCTTGTGCAGCGGCTTCAGCTTCTTGTTTTGCGTGTTTTAATGATTCTTCATAGATATGGCGTGCGGTAATATCAACTAATACACCATCAATCCACTGAACTTCAGAATCATCCGTTTTGTTAATAGAACCTTGATCTAATACCCAAACGACCTTACCGCTGCGATGGCGTATGCGATACTCAAGTGCATATTGATTTTTTTCAGAGATTGCTTTTGTCATGATCTCATTAATATGCGCTTCGTCTTCTTTATTTATAATGTCAGCAAAACTGATGGCTTTTGACGTAAATTCTTCGGCAGTATAGCCCGTTAGATCAAATACATTGGGACTAATGAACAGCATGCTCCAATGGTCATCGAGCAAACAACGAAATACAGCGCCAGGCGTGTTATTCATTAACGTGCGATATTGCTGTTCTTTTTCTTCTAGGCTGCGTTGTAATGCGCGTTGTTCGGTTAAATCGGTTATGAAGCCCACAAACAACGTTTCTGCATCGGGTTGTTTCACTTCACCAAGACCTAAGCGAATAGGGAATAAATGACCTTCCTTGTGTTTTGCACACACGTCGCGGTTAACGCCAATCACTTTTTTAAGAGCGTGGTTGCCACTGTTTAGCAAATAACCATCGTGCTGAGCCGCAATGTCGTCATCCATCAACACTTTCACGTTCTGACCGAGCACTTCTTCTTGTTTCCAGCCAAAGATACTTTCTGCAGATTTATTAAAGCTTAAAATAATACCGCGACAATTAATTGTCACAATACCATCGATTGCCGTACTTAAAATGGCATCGAGTCGTGATTCTTCTGCCGATTTTTCAGCAAGCAGCATACGATAGCGCACCATACCATTGATAATCGCAACGACAGCGGTTAATAACACGGTAGCAAATGACACCATGGCAGCAATGAAAACAAGATTGGTATTGTCTGTGTTATCGGATAAAAAAGGGGAGGTCGCGACAAATCGCGTTGCAGCCATGCCCATGTAATGCATACCGGCGACAGCAAAACCTAAAATAATGGCGCAAATAATCCGGTTTTGTAATGCGGTTAAATTTTGAAAGTGGTCGTTCAAATGAAAGCGAGTATACAGCCCAATAAATGATAAAAACACGGCAACAAAAATGGATGTAGCAAACCACATAGGGTCATAACGAAGTAATGGGCTCATTTCCATCGCCGCCATACCCGTGTAATGCATGGTACCAATACCTGCGCCCACTAACACAGAACTCATGAGTAACTTTAACCCTGCGGGAATATGTGCAATGTCTTTACTGCGTATTAGTGACATACCTGTGTAGCAGGCTAAAAAAGCAGGAATAAACGAAAAAAATGTCAGAGCAGGATCATAGTTAATGGTTGTGCATAAAGAAAATGCAAGCATACCAATAAAGTGCATACTCCAAATTCCGCCAGACAAGACTAGAGAGCCGGTTGCATTGCCTAGTTTTCTGTATGATTCAAAGCGGGTTTTATTGGCTAAATCAATAATATGCAATGAGAAATATGCAGCAAAAATAGCGGTAGCAATCGAAAGGACAACTAAACTAGGATTGTACACCCCACTTATGATTAAGCTTGGATTTTGATCGGTAATAAAAAATTTCGCGAGCATAATAATTCGTTCAGACTGCAAGTAATGTCAGTCTAATACAATTTGCGCTAGATTTAGAGAAAAAAGATATGGCAGACTAAGTAGGATTTATTTCATTAGCTATATTTAATTAGAAAATACTTAAGTGTGAGACTACCCATGCGCAGGACTGAGCAGACACTCGTCGAGCAAATGCAAATAAATGATGTTGAAATTCAGCATAGAATGAATTTATTAGGGCTCTCTTCACAATGCTTAGCATCACTCATTAACTATAAACCACTTATCGAGTCGGCGATTGAGAAAATGGTTGATGAGTTCTATAAAAAGCAAACAGAAGTCGATGAAATTTCATTACTTATTGGAGATGCTGACACACTGACACGTTTAAGAGATGCACAAAGACAATACATTATAGATTTATTTTGTGGCTGTTATGAAAATGATTACGTTAATAATCGGCTACGTATTGGCATGGTACATAAGCGAATTGGGGTAGAGCCCAAACTTTATTTATCGGCGGTATGTACCCTTAAAGAGCTCATTTTTGATGTGTTAAGAAACACCATAAAAGACCATGCAGAGCTAAATCAAACATTAACCATTATTGATAAGCTTATTTATTTTGATACAACATTAGTGTTTGATACGTACATTGCGAGTCTTGTTGGCGAAATAGAAAATGCGAAACGAAGAACAGAAGTGTATGCGAAAGGGCTTGAAGAGAAAGTGGCGCAGCGTACACATGAACTTGAAAAACTTGCCAAACTAGACCCCCTCACAAATTTGTATAATCGCCGAGAAATGCAAGAGTTGTTTCAGCGAGAATTAGCAAGAGCGCGCCGTCAAAAGCTACCTTTGACTATTGTATATTTTGATTTAGACAACTTTAAATCAGTGAATGACACACAAGGGCATTTGAAAGGTGACGAGGTATTAAAATTCATCGGGAAATATCTTAAAAAGAATACAAGAGAAATAGACATTGCCTGTCGTTATGGGGGAGATGAATTTTGCCTGATCATGCCAGATTGCGACGTAGAAAACACCATTGCGATATGTAATAAGCTGATCGTTGCTTTTGAAGCAAAATACCCCGCGTTACATTTGAGTTTTGGCATTATTTCAGCGCCTTTAGACAGCACCGTCGGTGCTGAGGAGCTTATAAATCGTGCTGATCGGAAAATGTACGAGGCTAAAAAGCATCAAGGTTCTCACATAATCCATTAACGTGTCATACGCTTTACAAACACCACCACAAACAGCGCTAGCGAAAAGCTGCCACAAAATGCTTCAATCGCTGCTATGAGCCTTGATAATCCAATGGGGGTAATATCGCCATAGCCTAGCGTTGTAAAAGTAACAACGCTAAAGTAAATGCTGTTTAAAAGTGCTGATACGTTATCATCGAACGAATTATCAAAACTAAATCTAAGCAATGAATCTTGATAGCTGACACCAAATAAAAAGTAACATATTGCGCAACAAACGATAAGAGACAGACTAAAGCGAATGACATTTTCAGGTTTTTCACCATAACCACATAACATGTCAATAAAGCTGGAAGTAATTTGTTTCGTTGATCCTTTCGGGTACTGTGCGTGGCGCATTCTTAATTCTTTATAGGTAAAGTTACCTGCGAGCTCGAAAAGCCCTTGGTGTTCAGACGCTTTACGTAAATTTCTGTATATTTCTTCGGATTGTTCAAATAAGTCGCGCGCAGTCGAGTATTGCCTATTTCGACGAGCTTTAAACGCCTCGGCTTCTTGTAGTAATTGTTCGCCTAAATCGATATTATCAATGCGGCTATCACTGAGTTTAACCCCAAGTAGGTTGGTATTTCGTAAATCGCAGTAGTGTAAGCTGGCGCTATGAAGGTTCGCTTTCATTAAGGATGCATTGGCAATTTTATTGTTGAAAAGATGTGCCCCCGACAAATTGGCTCGATAAAAATTGCAGTAAGAAAGATCATAACCTTCTTCATCATCTTTCTTTATTAAATTTAGACCCACTAAATTTGCACGTTGTAATTGCAGACCCTGAAGTAACCCGCCCTTTTTTGCATATCGTTCAAGTTTTTGAGTCAGCTCTAAGCCTGATTTATCAAATTTATTATCATGCCAAAAGCAATACCCAGAACCCATATCGGTTTCTTGACACGTGTTACCTGTTGGTGAAATGTAGCTACAACACGGTTTATCAGGCATAAGAATAAAAACTTATTTATGAGTCATCTTTATAGATTAGCAGGTATTTTACGGGGTAAAATATAATACAAAGATTTTATTAATTACATTGGCTTATTTTGTTTGAGTACACGTTAAAACGCAGTAAACGTAGAAAAACTGTCGCGATTAAAGTCGCTGAGCAGCAGTTGACTGTGTATGCACCTCACTTTGTCCCGCGTAAAGATATTGAAGCGTGGTTAAAAACAAAGCAGCATTGGGTTGCAGAGCAAGTTACTAAACAATCATTACACGCTGAGCAGTGTCAATTTCCCATTAAAAATTCGCAAATCAAGCTATTTGATCAGGTAATTCCCCTTGTATTTAAGCAAGAAAATTGCAGCCAATGGTATCAAGACACTGATACTCATGAATTAACCCTTGCTATTTCACCGCGCGTTAAACTCACAGACGCAAAGTATCTTGCATTGATGGAAGAGTTTTTACATGACAAGTTAGAAACCTACCTTGAGATGCGTATACAAAACTACTGTATTCAAATGAGAGAAGCGTTACCAACACGTCTTAAAATTCAACATTACAAGCGGCGATGGGGCAGTTGTAATCGCCAAAGAGAGTTAACCTTTAATTTGCACTTAGCCAGTGCGCCCCTATGGGTTATTGATTATGTTGTTGTTCATGAACTTGCTCATTTAAAGCATATGGATCACAGTGCGGCATTTTGGCAACGGGTGAGTGAGTTTTATCCCGAACATAAAAACGCAAGCAATTGGCTGAAAGTGAATGGTCCATTTTTACGCTGGCTCTAATACCAATCCGCAAGAATACTTAATCATTTTGAGTGATTAAACCAGTCGTTACCTGTGTTAAAAATGTCTGATTTACGACTGCATGGATGCAGAGCAATGCAGGAGCAATTGCTGAGAACAACTAAATAACTACATTTTTGCCTTGTTATCAACGCGGTTTTATTGCCTCAAAATAGACCACATAATTAAGCGGAATGGTATAACAAAAGGATAATTCAATTGAAAATAGCTGTATTTTTAGTTTAACGATTTAGGAAAAGAGAAGTAAATAATAATATGAAAAATAGAATAGTGAATTAGCAGAGAAGGAAAGTGGTGGAGGGAGCTGGATTCGAACCAGCGAAGGCTGAGCCGTCAGATTTACAGTCTGATCCCTTTGGCCGCTCGGGAACCCCTCCACACTAATTTTTATTGCATTTGGCCCCACTTAACTGAGCGTAGAAAAGTGGTGGAGGGAGCTGGATTCGAACCAGCGAAGGCTGAGCCGTCAGATTTACAGTCTGATCCCTTTGGCCGCTCGGGAACCCCTCCAATGCAACGGCGCTGATAATAGCAAACTGGCTCTTTAAGTAAAGAAAAAAACTAAAGAAAAATAGATTAATGCCGATAACTGGTTAATCTTGAAACTATTCGGCCAAAGTCTATGCAAATTGATGGTTTGTTGCTCAGCGAGAGTCAACTTGATAATCGTCTTAACAAAAGTGTTCATGAACACCGCCAAGGTGAGTTTGCCTTATTATTGGCGATGCTGTCTCATGATGCGCTTGATTTTAGCCAGTTTCATTTACCGAAAACAGAATTAACCGATACTCAGAGTTCAGAACACGTACTCAGAAATGAGTTAGGGGCAGGCCCAAAACAACCATTAGCGCCTGAACAATATGATATGTTAATCGGGCAGAATAATGGGCTGCGACTTTTACAAGGTGGCTTGTCAGATATTCGCCTACGTAATTGTCTCAGTCCTGAGCCGCTTGCTATCCGCGATGATAAAAATCATGTGCCGTTAGAAGTCATCGATAACTGTGAGCCAGCAGTCAGAAAACGCTATTACGATAAAAACGCACCCACAGAGCGTATGCAAATGGATGCAGCTGCGTTTTATGACAGCTTAACGGACGAGGCGATTCATCAGCCTTTGCAATTGGCAACTGCTTAATTAATTGAAATTGTCATACTCGCCTTGTACGCTACACTTACAAAGATAGGTAAATTGGTGCAAATCAGTAAAAAGTACAGCTAATTTTTTATGTGCTTGTTATAATGCGCCCAAATGGCTTTGTGCCATTATCATTGAACCAAGTTATTAGGACTATAATGAAGAAAACATTCACGCTTAACCATGAGAAAATTAAATACCCTCGCATGGTTGATGCAGCTAAGCACGAAGTGAAGAAGTATTTAAAACGTGAGCGTAATAAAACTCTCCCAGAAGATGCCGATTACTGGGCATTTGATTGTAAATTTGGAGAGTCAGCTGACGACGCGAAAGTCGTTCATGTGGCGGAAATTAATAAATGCATTAGCGATATTGAAGCAAAAGGGCTTACATCGTTTTATGTCGAGATTCTAGCGCGTCCAGCACAACGCCAGTTACAAGAATTTGACGAAGAATAGTCGTTATAATTCATAGAATTTAAGAATGGGCCTTGAGGCCCATTTTTATTGTCTGAAATACAATGACATTATTTTGTGTTGATTTATATCACATGCCCACCACGCAACGGCTTTCCCTACAATGGCTAGTCAAGGTTTAGATTGGCTATATAAAAAGTGAATAGCCGTGATTTAAATTGCGTGACACTTTTTATATTTTTTGCCGCTACCGCAAGGGCATTCATCATTACGGCCAATTTTAATATCAGCAACGGGCGTTATTTCACCATCAAGGTAACGCCATAGTCCATCTTCTTTAATAAAACGCGATTTCTCGTGTAACTCACAATACAAGTTTTGGTAAAAGTAATTTGCTTTAAATTCTACAAAACCTTCTTGCTCGTTATATTCAGTATCTAAAACGCTTAGCTTGGTAAAACGACAGCTATTAGCAAAATCTTTGATTTCGCTAACAGGGTTAGCGGTTTGTTGGCTTTGTGCGTATGTTGTAAAGACATATTTTGCATCTTTTAAGGCATAAGCACTAAAGCGAGAACGCATAAGTTGTTCCGGCGTTTGCGCTTGGCTATCGCCTGTGTGCAAAGGTTGGCAGCAAAGCGAGTAATCTTGTTTGCTGCCACAAGGACAAAGGGAGTGTGTGAGTGATGTCATAACAACTTACCTAAAACAATAAATTGCTATTTTAGCAAGCCTATTGTGGCTGCGGTACTAAATTGTTTAATGGGTTGCTTTTGTTGAAGCAGTAAAACTTTGCAGATGCATGTTCTAAATTAAGAGTCATAGAATCTAGTTGATTGTTGCTGACAATATCTGTCCAGGTGATCACTGCGGCAAAGTTACCGTTGTGCAGCGCCGAACTTAACACATATTCAAGATTCACAAGGTGCTTTTGTCTGATCACTAACAGTTTACTGGTGTCGATTGAACATGAATCGAGTAATGCTTTACTTGGCACATGATCAGGTGCAATTAACAATGTCCATGCACTTTGACTGTTATAGTGATGTAATACCTTTAATAGCTCAAATGTTGCTGAAATTTCGTCTTCAATTTGAATTAAATTAACCGACGCTTTGTCGTTATCTTGTTGATAGCTTTTAACGGTTCTTAAGGTAATTGGCTGTAACATAACTTTCACTCACTGGTTGTTTATACAGTATGTGTATACAGTAGTTTATACAGTGTTTTTGCGCAAGTGTTTTTTGCTATTTTTTTAACCAATTATTCAGCTTTTAATAATTTTAAAAAATTAAATATTTAAAAACAATTGGTTATTTTGTTTCTTTGCAGTGTGATATTTTGTGAAAAATGGATGAAATAATATATATAGTGTTTTATATCGAAGTTTATACAGTAGTTTGTATGCAGGATATTTGAGGTTTATACAGGTGTTTTGATAAAGAAGCCGGTGTACACCGGCTTCTAAAATTTAGTTTTTCAAGTACGTATTTAAAAACTCAAGGTACGCGTTTGATGCTTTGATACGGTTTTCTTTTTTAGTAAAACCATGACCTTCGTCATCGAACAACACGTATTCTACGGGGACACCATTCGCTTTTACTGCGGCAACAAGCTCATCACTCTCAACTTGCAATACACGAGGGTCGTTTGCACCTTGAATAACCATCAGTGGTTTCGTAATGTTTTTAGCATGGAAGAGGGGAGATATCGCTCGATGGCGTTCGCCATCAGTTGCAGGGTCACCCATTTCATCGTACAGTGCCTTTTTAAAGCTTTCCCACCAAGGTGGTATAGAGTTTAATGTTCTTACCCAGTTAGTTACGCCAAAAATATTAATACCTACTTTAAATTCTTCAGGTTCGAAAGCCAGCGCCGCTGCCGTCATAAAGCCACCGTAACTGCCACCCATAATGCCAATTTTATCAGCATCAACCCAGTCTAAGCTCTGTAAGTGCTTTTTCCCGTAGACAATATCTTGCAAATCGTCTGTGCCATGCTTTTTATCATCTAAATGGAAAAAAGTTTTACCATAGCCAGAGCTACCGCGATTGTTTACAGCAAATATAGCATAGCCATGATTAACTAAGTGCTGCTGCATTGCGCTGTAACCTGTGCGCCTCTGGCCGCCCGGACCACCATGCACCCACACTAGAGCAGGCACTTTATTATTACTATTAGCCTGTTTGGGCTTATATAAAACGCCAGGGATTTCTAAACCGTCAAAGCTTTTAAAACGCACAATCGTGCTTTCAACGAGATCATTTTGATCAATTGCATCGCTTAAAGTATGGGTCAGTTTTTTTGCTTTCGTTTCGCCTAATTGCCAAACAAATAAGTTACTTGGCGAGGTATCTGAATTTAGGTAAAACGCCATGCTCTTTTCATCAGCTGAAAAGCTTACACCACGTAAATTGCCCGGGGGCAAGGCAGGCATATCGATTTGTCTATTGGTTTTTGTGTCAATGATTGTCACTTTAGTACTGGCATCAGCATTAACCCCACTTACTTGGTAACGCCCCGATTTTGAGAAGTAAATAAAGCTGACATCCCAGTCATCTTTTAGGGCGGGGCTGTGCTCACCTGTCGTTAAGTCATAGCGCCAAACCTGTGAAAATTCACCTTTTGCATCGGTCGAGTAATACAGAGACTTGCTGTCTTTTGAGAATGTTTCAGGGCCATATTGCGCTTCATTATCATGACGAGTGATTAGCTCAGGTTTGAGCGTTTTTTTCATTGTATCGAGAATGAACACATCACTGTCTTTATTAGAGTTATTTTTTGATAAAGCAATAAAGCGGCCATCAGGGCTAATCGCCCCGACATCTAGACCAAGAGTATTTTGATAAACAGGTGTTATTTCATAGCGTGAACTGTCTACGCGATATAAATCCATAAACTTAGGATCGCGTTGATTACTCGTTATAAAAAAGTGTTTGCCATCGTCTGTAAAGCCCGCAAAGCTGGCACGAGTTTCATCGCCAGGAGTCAGGTCTTTGACAGTGCCGTCTGTCTCACGTACATAAATATGATAGCGCTCGTTCCCGCCTGAGTCCTTGGTAAATAATACGCGCTCATCATTTGGAAAATAGCGAACAGCATAGGTGCTGTCTTCAAAGTTTGTTAAACGTGTTTTGTTCGCTGTTTTAATATCAATTTCATAGAGGCTATAGATGCCGCTTTCATCACTGCTAACAAGGATTTTGTCACCTTTAGGTGAAAAGCTGCTGCCCATAATTGAAGTGGTATCAAAAAATGTTTCAGCGTCATACTGTTTAATAGTGTGTTCTTGTTGCTGACTAATTGCGCTGGTGGTCGTTTGGTTTGATTGTGAACATCCTGCTAATGCAAGGCTTAATGCACACGCAATGGCTGCTAGTTGAAAACTCGGTTTCATTTTAATTATTCCTTATTATTTTTCCGTTATTGAGTCTTACTTGTTCAATATATAAACGCAAGTTTTGCAGCTAAATAATTGTTACAAAGCATGTAACTTTTTAGGGACATTGCTGTGTTACAATTTAAATTTCGCAAAGGAATGGCAATGATAGAAATAAAAAATCTCAATAAGCGTTTTGCTACAGCAACCGTGTTCGAAAATTATAATAAGCAATTTAACAGTAAGAAAATGTGCTTACAGGCGAGCAATGGGAGTGGCAAAACCACGTTACTGATGATAATTGCTGGCCTTGAAAAACCACAGTCGGGGCAAATAATGTATGCTAATAAACAGCATAGTTCACCACAAAAGTATGTGGCTATTGCCAGCGATCGCATTTGTTTACCTGATTTTTTAACGGCTCAGCAAATTATTCAACTGACCTGTAAAGCCTTAAATGTGCCTGCGCCAATTGACCTTATTAACGGATTTAAGTTCAGCGAACACTTACACACCCGTTTTAGTGCATTATCGACAGGCAATCAAAAAAAATGCCAGCTTATAATCACGTTTATGAAGCGGGCGCCTTATTTGCTTTTAGATGAGCCGAGTGCAGCACTTGACCAAGCAAGTATCCATTATTTACTAAATTTGCTTGATAACTATTTAAGTGATAAACCCGATGGGCAAATCATTTTAACCAGCCACGAGCCAGATGTGTTTTTACACCAAGGCTTTGAGTGTACGCCATTATGATAGAGAGCTTGTCACGTTATAATGCATTTATGAGCTACCGCTATTTAGCATATACAACAGCACTTAAGAACTTACTGGCGCAGCTTAAAAACTTTGGTTTGTTGTTTGCGTTAGTGCTTGGGCCTGCGGTTTTAGGCATCGCGCTGTTGTTATTTTTGGGGCTGGGTAAAATTGTAGATAGCCATGAACATGCCCGTTTTAGCGCCCAGTTAGCTTTGCTCTATCTGGCACTGCAAGCCGTTATGTTATGGGCTGTTGCTCCTGCTATAACAAACTCAGAAAATAGAGCTTTTCAAGCACATATCTTTAAGCCTGCTTGGCTAATTTTAATCGACTGTAAGCTTTTACTACTCAGTAATGTGTGGTTAATGGCAAGCTTTTTGATAGCCGTTGACCTTCGTCTTCAGCAATGGTTGCAGGTTCCTCATTTTATTCTATTTATGCTGTTGCAGTGGCTGTGCGGTTTAATGGTAATTTATAGACCTTATACGCTGTTTTATGGTTTTTTAGCGTGTAGTATTTTGGTTCTTTTACCGTTTAGTTTAGATTCCTTACACTACCATAGCGGCTTTTTAATTGGTTTTATGGGGAGTTTATTTTTTCCTAACATGAACCTCAGTCACAAACGTGTGGTTAGTTCACTCACTTCATTTTGGATTAGTTACTTTTTGGAGCACAGCTGGAGTGTAATTTGGCGAAGTGCTTTGTTTACTGCAAGCCTATTAGCCGCAGTGCAACTAGTTGAAATTCGTAGCGACTTTAATCATGCGATACAGGTTATGGTGTTGGCAAACTGTGTATTACTAGGTAGTTCATTACAGTTTGATTGCTTTGCAGTGCTTCAAAAATACCGAGTGTTTTTTCAAACAAATGGTCAGTACAGACGGTTTTATTTAAGTCATTTTATACCCAGTTTACTGTTTTATAGTGCAGCGACATTGGCGGCAATGCTTTTGTTAAATGTTTTACAATGGCCGCTGGTCGCTTTGGCTGCTGTGTGGTGCTTTTTACAGCAGCTTTTAGCGCAAAAAAAACCAGCGCATTTTGCGCTGGTTTGGTGTGTTATAACAATTGGAATAGCGTTAATTGCTTAAGCTGCATCAGCTTTGCTGTTATTTCCGCTACGTGCAGCTTTACCTGCAACGAGGTCGGCTGGGTCAAAATCGTCTACGTTAATTACATCGAGACGAGCTTTTTCAACAGCAGCTAGTTTATCAGCTTCGGCTTGGCTTAAAATGCCTGCTTCAAGGCCCATTTGTGCCACTTTATCAAGTTGGAAGAAAGGCAGTTTTACGCCTTTTTCGCGGCATACTTTATCAAATAATGGTTCAACTTCTAGTACGTCTTTAAGCGTTTGCTCTTGACGGCCTACTAAGTTAAGTGGCTCATTTTTAAGGTATACATAACTTGCTAAACGGTTACGTGTTTCGCTAGGTACTTGTAATAAGTGTGCGAGTTTGTGCTCAAGCTTATCTGTTGGCTTGCGTACCGGGCGACCAAATGGGAATAACATGATTTTAAGCATCGCACGAAGCGCAGCAGATGGCATGTTATTAATTAAGTCAGCCAGTGCACGTTGGCAGTGATAAAGGTGATCTTGGCAGCTCCATTGAACAAGCGCAAAATCTTCTTTTTTACGGCCTTCGTCGTTGTAACGTTTAAGTGTTGCAGACACTAGGTATAAGTAGCTTAGTAAGTCACCTAAACGTGCTGAGATACGCTCTTTACGTTTTAATGAACCACCAAATACAGCCATGCTGATGTCAGACATTAATGCAAGTGAAGCACTAAAACGTGACGCTACGCGGTAAAACTCTGCGGTTTCATCTTTGTACGGCGTACTTGTAAAGCGCGCACCGGTGAATGCTAACCACTTAGTACGTACTAGGTTCGAAATGGTAAAACCAATATGACCCATAAGTGCTTTGTCGAATACTGCAAGTGCTTCTTCGCGGTCTTCAATCGAGCATGCACCTAGTTCAGTAAGTACGAACGGATGACAACGAATTGCACCTTGACCATAAATGATCATGTTACGCGTAAGAATGTTTGCACCTTCAACTGTTATTGCAATTGGCGCACCTTGGTAACCACGGCCTAAATAATTGTTTGGACCAAGCATAATGCCTTTACCACCGTGAACATCCATGCCGTGAATGGTTGCTTCACGCATTTGTTCTGTTAAGTGGTATTTAATAATAGCTGATACCACTGACGGCTTTTCACCAAGGTCAACGGCACCGGTCGACATGCTGACTGCGGCATCAGAGCTGTAGGCATAACCTGCAAGTTTTGCGAGTGACTCTTCAACCCCTTCCATTTGACCGATAGGTAAACGGAATTGACGACGAATACGACTGTATGAACCAGTAGCAAGTGCGATGGTTTTGATACCACCCGTTGAATTAGACGGCAAGGTGATTGCGCGGCCTACCGATAAGCATTCAACCAACATACGCCAGCCTTGGCCAGCCATTTTAGGGCCACCAATGATGTAATCTAGTGGAACGAAAATGTCTTTACCGCGAGTAGGACCATTTTGGAATGGAACATTTAGCGGGAAGTGACGACGACCAATTTCAACCCCTGGGGTGTCTGTTGGGATGAGCGCACAAGTAATACCAGGTTCTTTGTCATCACCTAATAACCCGTCTGGATCTTGTAATTTAAAAGCAAGACCAAGCACTGTCGCAACAGGTGCTAGGGTAATGTAACGTTTATTCCATGTTAGGCTAATACCTACCACTTCTTCACCATTCCACTGACCTTTACATACAACACCGTAGTCAGGAATAGCGCTCGCGTCTGAACCGGCTTCAGGTGAGGTTAGGGCGAAACATGGAATTTCTTGACCACTTGCTAAGCGTGGTAAGTAATGATCTTTTTGCTCTTTAGTACCATAGTGCTGAAGCAGCTCACCTGGACCTAACGAGTTAGGCACACCGACAATTGAAGAAAGTAGTGTTGATTTACTCGTAAGCTTTTGCAGTACGCATGATTGTGCAAACGCAGAAAACTCTAAACCGCCGTATTCTTTTTTGATGATCATGGCAAAGAATTTATTATCTTTTAGATATTGCCAAACATCTTGTGGTAAATCGGTTAATTCATGAGTTGCGTGCCAATCATCAAGCATGCCACATACTTCTTCAACAGGACCATCAATAAAGGCTTGCTCTTCAATGGTTAGTTTGGGTACTGGGTATTGATGTAATTTATTCCAGTCAGGACGGCCGCAGAATAGATCCGCTTCCCACCATGTTGTACCGGCATCGATTGCTGATTTTTCTGTATCCGACATTGTCGGAGTGACTTTTTTAAATGCAGCAAAAATAGGCTTGATAATGTATTGTTGACGAATGCTAGTCACAGAAAGTGGCACAGCAATTAATAAGAATAGTAGCCAACTAATTGCGCCAAACGCGCCAGCAAAAGTGCCAACAAGTAAGGTCGCAATGGCAATACCTAAGCAGGTATTCCAGCTTGCTCTGTGGTAACTCGCAATACTAAGCAGCACGAGTAAACCAAGTAAAAATAAGAGAGTCATTGATTATTCCTTAATAGAGGTCAGACCACCTCTCTTAGAGTAGCGCTAGAAACGCTAATTATCAAGAGGGGGACACGGATAAAACTAATTTTACCTGTTCATTTTTTTACAGTGTAAACCATGATGAGCAGACAACCAGATTGGCATTCGGGTTTATTATTGCGATTTAATAAATAATAATGTTGATAAAAGTAAAAATTTAGCGTGTTCAACCAGATAGTTAATAAAATACAAATAGGGTAGTTGCTAATAGTGTCGCTATGTTTAACAATAACTGCTGGCACAGCTTCGCTATTAATGCCATTCCTTCATTTAGTTTTATAGGTAAAGAGTTCTATGTGTGAGTTGCTTGGCATGTCTGCCAATGTACCAACGGATATTTGTTTTAGTTTTTCAGGCTTATTAGAACGTGGCGGTAACACCGGACCACATAAAGATGGCTGGGGCATTACTTTTTATGAAGGAAAAGGCTGCCGTACGTTTAAAGATCCTGAGCCAAGCTGCCAATCTGAGATTGCGAAGCTTGTTAAAGCGTATCCTATAAAGAGTATTTCGGTTATTAGTCATATTCGTCAGGGCAATCGTGGCCGCGTGTGTCTTGAAAATACACACCCATTCACGCGTGAATTATGGGGCCGCGAAATTACTTACGCACATAATGGTCAGTTGTCTAATTATCATGACTTAAAGCCTGATTACTATCGGCCAGTTGGCAACACCGACAGTGAATTGGCTTTTTGCTGGCTACTCGATAAAATTCGTGAAAAGTACCCTAAGCGCCCATCCAACATGGCGTCGGTTTTCCGTTATGCCGCAAAACTCGCCCATACTCTGCGAGAAAAGGGGGTGTTTAATATGCTATTAACGGATGGCGTGTATGTGTTGGCTTATTGTACTAATAATCTGCATTGGATCACCCGTCGTGCGCCGTTTGGCAAAGCCACATTAATTGATGCTGATATGGTGGTTGATTTTCAAAAAGAAACCACACCGAATGATGTGGTTACTGTCATTGCAACCCGACCACTTACCCACGATGAGCGCTGGCAAAAAATGGAACCAGGTGAGTTTGTGCTATTTAAAATGGGTGAGAAAATATAACGATAAAATCGAAGCGCTTTTACGGCGCTTCGTTACTCATTTCTTGCTTAACCGCAGTCGGCGTACTCACAGGTGCTGTTACTGTGAATGAGTTAAGTTGTACTTCAAACTGTTCCACGCCTTTTTCGCCTTTCCACATACGCACTAACATGTAATCCATTTCGGGAGCAAACCAAGCAAGAGCTTGACGTTTATCGTTATCGTATAAGCGTTTTACTTTAATGGCTTCAATATTACCGATTGGTAAAGAAATCATTTCGGTGCCAATGACTTCAAAGTCGTAGCTACGCAGATTTCCTTTTTTATCTACTAATGGGTATGAAAGCTGGGTTTTACCTTGCTTTAACTCTTCGCGCACTTGAACTTGGTACGACAGAGAGTCTTGAAAATCATCTGACCAATCAAATTTTAGCGGGTATTTACTTTGATTACTGTTCACTTGCTTTTGTGCAGCATCAAATTTTAATGTGTACTCTTTATCAGGTCCTGTACCAGAGCGCTCCATTGTGTAGCTTAAAGGCGATACTTTTTGATCTTGATAGGTAAATTTTGAGGTTTCTTTTCGTGAATCAGAAAATATCATCCATTCGATTTCACTATGATAAGTTAGCACATAGCTATCGTTGGCTGTTTTTTTAAGTTCGCGTACTGCTTTACCATGGGTTTCACCTTTACGAAGTACATCGTATTTGGCTTGGTATTGAGTGAGATCGCCAGCTAAAACACTGGTAGGAAGTAATAAAGTGCCCACACACGCGAGTAGGGCACTTCGATTTTTATTCTGGGTAGTGCGCGCCGTGTGCAGGAAGTTGTTTTTCGTCAAAAACTGCATAATCTGCTTCCATCTTGAGTCGTTGTTCACTGAACCACTTGACCACCAAAGGATAGATTATATGTTCTTGCTGATGAACACGTTGTGCGAGTGTTTCTGCGGTATCGTTTTCGAGTACCGGCACTTTGGCTTGAAGCACAACGGGACCACCGTCTAGCTCTTCTGTCACAAAGTGAACACTAACGCCATGAACATCATCTTTTGCGTCTATAGCTCTTTGATGGGTATTCAGCCCTTGGTACTTAGGCAACAAAGAAGGATGAATGTTCAACATTTTTCCTTTAAATTTTTGCACTAAGTTAGGTGTTAGAATACGCATAAAACCAGCTAATACAACCAGATTTGGTTCAAAACTGTCAATAATGTCCATTAACTCTGCATCATAGGCCTCGCGCGAGTCAAAGTCTTTATGGCTAAGTACACGTGTTTGTATACCTGCATTCTTTGCTCGTTCAAGGCCATAGGCGTCGGCTTTATTACTAATTACAGCGGCGATATCGGCGTTAATTTCACCACGTCCACAGGCATCAATGATGGCCTGAAGATTCGAACCACTACCAGAAATTAATACAACAAGACGACAAGGGGCCATTAATCACGGCCACCTAAAATTTCAACTTGCTCTTCGCCAGCTTTTGCATCTTGGATTTCACCGATATGCCATGCATTTTCGCCAAGATCTTTTAGAATCGCTAAGCTTTGCTCAAGTTTATCGGCTGGAACAACTAATACCATGCCAACACCACAGTTAAATGTACGGTACATTTCGTGAGTTGTGATGTTGCCATTTTCTTGTAACCAGTTGAAAATTACAGGCCATTCCCAGCTGTCACCTTTGATCACTGCTTTTGCAGATTCAGGTAAAACACGTGGGATATTTTCCCAGAAACCACCGCCTGTGATGTGCGATAACGCGTGAACGTCAACCTGCTTAAATAACTCAAGAAGTTGTTTAACGTAGATACGAGTTGGCTCTAAAAGGTGATCGCCCAGTGTTTTGCCGGCTAGATCAGCGCTTGTGTCAGCACCTGATACTTCAAGTACTTTACGAATTAATGAGAAGCCGTTTGAATGAGGACCACTTGATGCTAGAGCGATTAATTGGTCGCCAGCAGCCACTTTAGTGCCATCGATAATTTTTGACTTTTCTACAACACCGGTGCAGAAACCAGCCATATCGTAGTCTTCACCTTCATACATACCTGGCATTTCAGCAGTCTCACCGCCGATTAACGCACAGCCAGAAAGCTCACAGCCTTTACCGATACCTGTTACAACATCAGCTGCAGTGTCGACGTCTAATTTACCCGTTGCATAGTAATCAAGGAAAAATAGTGGCTCAGCACCTTGTACAATAAGGTCGTTCACACACATAGCAACAAGGTCGATACCCACTGTATCGTGCTTTTTAAGATCGATTGCTAAACGTAGTTTTGTACCAACACCGTCTGTGCCAGCAACCAGGACAGGCTCTTTATAGCCAGTTGGTAGTTCGCAAAGTGCGCCAAAACCACCGATACCGCCCATTACTTCAGGACGTTTGGTTTTTTTAACGACGCCTTTAATACGCTCAACAAGTGCATTACCGGCATCGATATCTACGCCCGCGTCTTTATAGCTAAGAGACTGTTTTTGTTCGCTCACAGGTTTTCCTCAAAAAAGTTGCATGTGGGTTGCTTAGAAACGCGCGTATTTTACAACAATTGCACTGGCGCGGCTAGTTGAAAAATCACTTTAACCGACTTGACAAGGACAGTTGTCCGCAAAATGAGAATGAAGGTGTAAGGATAGAGGCGCCAGTGTGTTCTGGCGCCTAAATAAAGAGGGGTAAAATAGGTTAGGCTTTCGCCGTTAAAATAGCCCGCAGAGGAGCAGGGTAGCCCTCAATCGTTTTGCTGGTGTCGGTGGGGTCTAAAAAGTCAACCAGTGACTCGTTTTCCATCCACTGGGTTTTGCGTTGTTCTTCAAGTGTGGTGATTGCACAATCTTTAACTTGGACATCTTTAAAACCAACGCGCTCCATCCACAGCTTTAATGCTGCCGTACTTGGAATAAACCACACGTTGCGCATTTTTGCGTAACGATCGGTGGGCACAAGTACCGTGTGTTCGTCACCTTCGACAACCAGCGTTTCTAACACTAATTCGCCCCCAGGACGAAGCTGTGCTTTTAATTGGGCTAAAAAGTCGATAGGCGAGCGACGATGATATAACACCCCCATCGAAAACACGGTATCAAACGCTTTAAGCTCTGGCAGTGCTTCAACACCGAGTGGTAATAAGTGAACATTGTCATCTTGGTGGTAATGTTTAATCGCTTGAAACTGGCATAAAAATAGATCAGAGGGGTCAATGCCCACCACAAAGTTGGCACCTTCACCACGCATACGCCATAAGTGGTAACCAGAACCACAGCCAATATCAAGTACTGTACGGCCTTTTAATGGCTCAATATGCGGCAACAAACGATCCCATTTCCAATCGCTGCGCCATTCAGTATCAATGTCGATACCGTGTAAGCTAAATGGGCCTTTACGCCAAGGCATCATGCGTTTTAATAAATGGGTGAGCTGCTTTTGTTGACCTTCTGATAACTCATCGCCTGTGCCTATCTGTACTTTATCTTGCAGGTTTACATGATCCGTACTGATTTCTGGTAAGTTTTTTAATACCTTTTGCCATTTGGGTAAATCACCATGACTTGCTTCTTGCTCCCAATGCTTAAGTTGAGCAGGCAAGGTTTCGAGCCAATGACTGAGCGGGCTTTGTGCTATTGCAGCGTAAAATTGGTTAAACCATTGAGACATGAAATACTCTTTATATCGTTGTGCTGTTACTTGATGGCAATCATCGAGCAGAAATTAAAACATTGGTACCATACTTGGGTTTGGCTAAAGCCAATCTCAGTGAGGCGTGCTAAATGAGTACTCAAATGATCAGGGCGCATAACATTTTCAATCGCTGTGCGTTTTTGGCTGATCTCAAGTTCTGAGTAACCGTTGTGACGTTTAAAATCATGGTGTAAATCAATCAGCAAATTATTGCATTGCTCATTTTCACCTTTAATTTTTTCGCTAAGCAGCAACACGCCACCGGGCTTTAAATTAGCATAGATTTTCTCAAGCACTGCGTGGCGCTTTTCAGGCGGAATAAACTGCAGGGTAAAGTTCATTGCTACAACAGAAGCATTTTCAATGGCTAAATCGTTAATATCACCAAGGGTAACTGTAACGGGTACTTCAGAACGAAAGCCTTGTAAATGCAGTTTACAACGCTCAACCATGGCTTGTGAGTTATCTACCGCAATGATATTACAGTTATCTGTACGAATATTGCGGCGCATGCTTAATGTTACAGCGCCTAACGAGCAGCCTAAGTCATATAGGTTTGAGTTACTTTGTGCGTACTCACCAGCTAGTTTTCCCATGGTACTAACAATAGTGGCATAACCCGGCACCGAACGCTGGATCATATCTGGGAATACTTCAACTACATGTTGGTCAAAACTAAAGTCTTTAACCGCTTGCTCAGTGGCATAAATACTGTCTTTTTGCGTCACGTGAACAGTCTCTTTAAAAAATAATACCGCTATTTTAGCATTTTTAGCTGGATAGTCAGTGATAAATTCAGTAGCTTGGCTAGAATTATCAATAACAAGTACAAGAAAGAGAAGTTTAATGACTAAAAGCAAAGTGATTAGTACAGAAGATATCTTATCAACTCTGTGTCATTCAGTTACCGGCGTATTATCGTCAGCAAGTGGCAATAAAATTAGCTATTCGGCTATGGTACAAAAAATTACCCGTACCTGCATGCGCCCAGATATAGGTTGTTTTGTATTGTTCGATGGTGGTTTTACAGGCCTGGTGGTAACAAACTTCACGGCACAAGCGGCGATGGAAATTTACCATGATTATATGCGCAGTATGGGTATGCCAGAAGAAGAAATAGCCAATAGCCATTTATCAGACGACGTTGCCAACGTACTTGGTGAGCTGATGAACCAAATCGTGGGCGACTTTACTTCTAAGGTACGCGACCAATTGCATACGTCTATCACCCAAAACCAACCTAAGATGATGGCAATCAACAAGCAAGTACAGATTTCGGTTGATACCACTATGGATAGACCACAAGCACGCCGCGTGACATTCACTACATCGAAGCAAAATATCTTCTATCTTGAGCTTGCGATGGATAAAACTGAGTTTATCAAGCTTCATGACTTTGATATTTCAGAAGCGGTTGACCCTGATGACATCATTGAAAACGAAGCAAAACAAAAAGCTGAAAAGCAAAAAGCAGCATCACAAGCAGACGATGCCGATGATGATTTTATGGCCGAATTAGGGTTGTAACTCAACAACTTGGGCTTTCAGCTGTTAGATAAAACAGAGGCGCGGTTTAGACCGCGCTTTTTTGTGCTTTAAAGCAATTGATAACATCTTTAGCAGGGATCCCAATTAACGTAATAGTCTCATCGTCTATCTTTTGAATTTTTGATTTAACAGTCACTGAAGGCCCTCGAGTAAAGCTTTTCACAGATTCTGGTGAAAAGATATTTAGCTCATCTTTGATTAAATCTGTTTTATGGGTTTTAGAATCAAAGCTGATCATGATATCACCCTCAAAATCCATTTTTTCTGACGATTCAATAGAGATAATAGAGGCCAAATCAGGGTTTTGCTTAAAATAAATTTTAAAAAAGCTTTTTGCGTATGAGTTTAAATTTTTAATTGAAGTAGTTATGTGGCTATCAACTTCAAGTATTGCATCGTTTTCTAATACTGATTTCATCTTGCAAGTCCATTCACCATTTAAAAAGTTATAATCGTCAAAAGCATTCGCATTTGTACACTTAAAAAGTAATAAAAGTATTATCAAGACTCTATATAACATTTCATTTGTTCCTTTTAGAAAAAATACTCGATGCTCGTTAACTTTATCTAAATATCTTACAGCTTTGAACTAAAAGCTCGTTTTAAAGCCTACATTCATCCAATTTATGCTTTACTCATAAGGCCTAAAAAGGATTTGATGACTGCATGAATTACTTAAAAAACGTTATAACTAAATTTGTTTTCATGATGCAAAAGCGCCCAGGGTTAATGGCGGTGTTAGCGTTTTGCAGTGGTGTGGCAAGCTATGTATTTGTTGAGCGAAAAGAATCGTTTTCGCAACTTATCTCTATTTTGTTATTAGTCACTTGGTTGTGGTTGTTAATAGATAACTGGCTAAGAGATAAAGTAGAGGAGCGTTTTGGTGTGGCGGTGTCGCCCAACGTGGTGCGCTTTGCGCTGCAAGTTGTGCAGCAAGAAAGCCTGTTCTTTGCTTTACCATTTTTCTTAGCGGTGACAACCTGGGATCATGGTCAGGCTGCGTTTACCGCCTTAATCATTCTTTGTGCGTTCGTTTCTGTTGTTGATCCCCTCTATTACAAAAAGCTCGCAAGGCACAGTGTCTGGTTTAGTGTGTTTCATAGCTTTTCCTTGTTTGTCGTGTTGTCGGTTACCTTACCTATTTTATTAAAATTAACGACCAGTCAAAGTTTTGAAATTGCGCTGATCACGGCTGTTATTTTAACAATTCCAAGTCTTGGCAATTTGATGCCGAATGCAAAATGGTGGCGTTTCCCGCTGTTGGTGCTATTGCTTTGCGCTTTAAGTGCCGGGCTTTGGCAATTACGTAGCTTTGTGCCGCCTGCGGCACTGCGTTTAACCGATATGAGCGTGTCGTATCAGCTTGATGAACAAGCCCGTAAACCAATAGAGCCTATACAAAAGTTAACCGAGTATGATTTACATCAAAAAGGTCTATACAGCTTTAGCGCAGTTAAAGCCCCAAGAGGTTTAAATGAAAAAGTCTTCCATGTTTGGGTGCATAATCGTAAAGAAGTTGAACGCATAGCCCTGGATATTTCCGGCGGTCGTAAAGAAGGCTATAGAGCATGGAGCCACAAAACGAATTTCCCTGCAAATGCCGCAGGAAAATGGGTCGTTAAAGTGGTTACCGAATCAGGGCAGCTGATAGGTCAGAGAAGGTTTGAGGTAACTGAAGTTTAGCTGTCAGCTTTCAGTTTTTAGCCGAAATGAGAGAGGGGCAATTTTGATTGAACGTTTATGAGGAACATGTTGCTATGAACCAATAACTTAATTATTGTAAGTATTAAGTTTAAAATTTTTGGTAAGAAAAGCATGACTAGGTATTTTCAGTTTACTGTGCTGGTTACAGCAGTTTTATACACGACGTTTTTTTTCTTACCGTATATTTGGCAATATATTTACTCTGAAGACATCTCTTACTTATTATCGGCTGCAGGAACAGGTGGAATTATCGATCCTCAAAGCTCGTTTCCATACATTTACTCAATGGTATATGTATTAAGTCTACTTGGTCTTTATTTATACAAAAAATTAGCAAAGTGGTTATTTTGTTCACTGACTGCCTTTAACTTTCTTGTTAGCCCTTACATTCTTGGGCTATATGTCACAATGTATTTTGATGCATCTATTGGTTATTTACTTACTCTTTGCGAAGGTGCATTGATTTTAATGCTCTTTAGTGATGATGTTATAAAAAAGCTTAAGTAAACAGTCTATTTTTGGTATTAGATCTCATATTATTTTTACTTATAGCATTAATAAGGGTTTTTCCCTTCACCTACCAGCACACTGAATATTCTTAAATCAAGCTCGAGTTGATGGTATTGCGGCTCCATGTGGCAACAGAGTTGATAAAACGCTTTGTTATGATCTTTTTCTTTAAAATGTGCAAGTTCGTGAACAACCAATGCTTTTAATAACGGCTCTGGTGCGCATAGTAAGTCGCTGTTAATGGCTAGGTCGTGCTTACGCGTTTTGCCTTGCATACGAAAAGTATGCGTACCTAACGCATTGGTGACCATATCGCCTTGTTTTTTAAACGCGGCACGACCAAAAGGCAGGGCGTTTTTAAGGTAACGTTTTTTAAGCTCGGTTGCATAATTGTATAAGGCTTTATCACTGGTGATGTTATGCGCGTCAGGGTATTTACCTTTTAAATACTGTGCGGCTTTGTCATTACTAAAAAGCTGTAATACTTGGTCAACGATATGGGGCGGGTAACCTTGAAAATAACGGCTGTAGTCTTTCATATGCACTCTGAAATTAAAATAAACTGCTTTGGCTGGCTTCTCGCTCACCTGCAAAAGGCGCGAGCACCGGGTGATTATAACCTAAATCTTGGCAAAATTGCCTCGCCAATAGTGGCGATTCGCGGTTATCGGCGGTATGAAAAAACACATACGGTGATTTACCTTCTTCAAGCCATTGTTTTATTTTTTTAAGCCAAGGTTGGTAATACGATTTGTATTCATGGTTAAGGCTTGCAATCACAAAGCGCAGCATCGGGTTACTGCCCGTTGCTATAGCATGGACAGGCAAATAAGGCTTTTTCTTTTGCGCATCAATCAATGCATCTGTTTCTGCGGGCACTGCAAATAAAGCCCGTGTATCCATACTTATACGATTAATGTTGTTTTCAATTAGTAGCTGATTAAGGCGAATTTCAGCATCACCTTTTTGAAAAAACGCGGGATGGCGTACTTCAACACCATAATTGAGGTGTTTGGGTAACTGGGCAATAAAATTAGTCAGCAGGGGCAGAGCATTAGGGCCAAAGGCACTTGGTAACTGCAACATAATTTGCCCAGTTTTGGCAAAAATAGGTTCAAACAGGGTCAGCCATGCATTTAGCTCATTGTTTATATTGGTGAGTTGTAATTCATGGCTAAAGCGTCGGTGAAATTTAAAGGTGAATTTAAAGTCGTTGGGTACAGCATCGCACCAGCGTAATAATGATTCGTGACTTGGGTCAGCATAAAAGCTGGTATTGCCCTCAACCGAGTTGAAGGTGTGCGCGTACTCGTTGAGCATGTCGGCACTTTTACAGTGACTAGAGAGTAAATTTCCTTTCCATGCGGTGCTAGACCACTGCGGACAACCTAAGTACAGCATTAAATCAACCAATAAATTTAAACTGCGCGTAGTGTAACAAAAGAAATGAATGCTCAGAAGTCAGTGCGCATATTTAGGCTTCTTGGCGCACTGCTGGCACTCGCATTTTGAGATGGTTTGGGTATAATGCTCAGCCTTAAATGATTACTTTGTATAGTGGCTTTTGCTCTCAAAATAGCGAACTCTTAAGAGCAGGCGGCTATAAGTCTTTAACTGACAGGAATACTATGCGCTCTATATATTGCGGACAGCTAAATAAATCTCACGTAGATCAAGAAGTTGAACTATGTGGTTGGATCAATAAACGCCGTGACCTTGGTGGACTTATTTTCGTCGATTTGCGTGACAGAGAAGGGCTCGTTCAAGTGGTTTTTGATCCTGAAGTAGAAGGATTAATGGACACTGCGAATAAACTACGCCAAGAGTTTTGTGTGCAGTTAAAAGGTGTTGTTCGCGCACGCCCTGAAAGCCAAGTAAATAAAGACATGGCAACAGGTGAAGTTGAAATTTTAGGCACAAGCTTAACTATCATCAACCGTTCAGAGCCATTACCTCTTGATTTTAATCAGCAAAACTCTGAAGAGCGCCGTTTAAAATACCGCTACTTAGATTTACGTCGTCTTGAAATGAGTGACCGTATTAAACTACGTGCAAAAGCGAGCAGCTTTGTGCGTCGTTTCTTAGATGACAATGGTTTCTTAGATATCGAAACACCCGTACTTACAAAAGCAACACCAGAAGGTGCGCGTGACTACTTAGTACCAAGCCGTGTGCACAAAGGCAGCTTTTATGCATTGCCTCAGTCGCCACAGTTATTTAAACAATTACTAATGATGTCGGGTTTTGACCGTTACTATCAAATTGTTAAATGTTTCCGTGACGAAGATTTACGTGCTGACCGTCAGCCAGAATTCACACAAATCGATTTAGAAACGTCATTCATGAGCTCTAATGAAGTTCGTGCGATGACAGAGAAAATGATCCGTGAAATGTGGCAATCACTGCTTGACGTTGATTTAGGTGACTTCCCTGTCATGCCTTACAGCGAAGCAATGCGTTTATACGGTTCAGATAAGCCAGATTTACGTAACCCAATGCAACTTGTTGATGTTGCTGACTTAGTCAAAGACGTTGAATTTAAAGTTTTCTCAGGCCCTGCAAACGACGAAAAAGGCCGTGTTGCCGTGTTAACTGTACCTGGCGGTGCAGAGCTTTCTCGCAAGCAGATTGACGACTACACGAAATTCATCGGTATTTATGGGGCGAAAGGCCTTGCATGGATGAAGGTTAACGACCGTGCTGCGGGTGTTGAAGGTGTACAATCACCAATCGCTAAGTTCTTAAATGAAGACGTGATTAACCAATTACTTGAGCGTACTAATGCGCAATCGGGCGATATCATTCTATTTGGTGCAGACAAACGCAACGTGGTTAACGAAGCAATGGGTGCACTTCGTCTTAAGATTGGTGTTGATTTAGGTATTACAAACCTTGATAGCTGGAAACCGCTATGGGTTGTTGACTTCCCAATGTTCGAAGAAGACGACGAAGGTACATTACATGCGGTTCACCACCCATTCACGGCTCCAAAAGAAATTTCGCCAGCAGAGCTTGAGGCAAACCCTGCCGCTGCAATCTCTGATGCATACGACATGGTATTGAATGGCTATGAAGTAGGTGGTGGCTCAGTACGTATTCACAACGCCGACATGCAAGAAACAGCGTTTAGAATTTTAGGTATTGATGCGCAAGAGCAACAAGACAAGTTCGGTTTCTTACTTGACGCCCTAAAATACGGTACACCACCGCATGCAGGTCTTGCGTTTGGTCTTGACCGCTTAGTGATGTTGCTATGTGGCACTGATAACATTCGTGACGTAATTGCATTCCCTAAAACAACGCAAGCATCATGTTTATTAACAGATGCACCAAGCAAAGCTAATGCGGATTCGTTAACAGAGCTTGCGATTAATGTGGTTGCAAAAGACGCTGAGTAATTCTTAATAAACTGAATTATAAGCTTTAATGAAAGCCCTAAGGTGTACCCCTTAGGGCTTTTTTGTGTTTAAATTAATTTTTATATGGTGTATTTCAAGGAGTGGGTATGAATATAAACGCCAGCTTTATTAATTACTTAATGCTTATTTTAGTTCCGTTTTTTGCTGTAATGAGTTATTACCTCGGTAAACGTAAAACGACAACCCCTATCATTGTCGCTATTATCGGTGGTTTGTTAGGTTTAATGCCTTTATTTGGTCTGGTATTTATTGCTGTACTGGCGCTTAAAAAAGATATTGAGACGAGCGCGTGATCACAAGCCATTCGCTTTATTTTGAACACACCTTTGAACACACCTTTGAAGTAAACCTAGCAGGGCAAACATTTTCGCATTGCGAATTTGAGCAATGCGAATTTATCGATTGCGACTTTAGCCACAGTCAGTTTGAAAACTGTCGGTTTATAGAATGCGAGTTTAAAAACTGTAATTTAGCGGCGCTTGGGCTCAAGTATACCTCACTTGAAGAGGTGAGCTTTAAAGCGTGTAAATTAACCAGTGTACGCTTTACAGATGTTGATTGGCCGCTGCTTGCCACCCGTGCCCCTGTGAGTTTTATTGGCTGTGAACTTAGCCATAGCAGCTTTTTTGAACTCAGTTTAAAGGCCTTAAAAATGCGCAGCTGTTTTGCCAAAGATGTTGATTTTAGGCATGCGGATTTATCATCTGCTGATTTTACTGATACTGATTTTCGTGACAGCGTGTTTCAACAAACTAATCTCAGTAAAGCTAATTTTATTGGCGCCAGCCATTTTGCTATTGATATAACCGCTAATAATATAAGTAAAGCTAAATTCGAGCGTTATGCAGCTTTGGACTTACTCGCCGGGCTCGATATAGAGCTGGTGGATTAAGTACCATTACTAATAGGATTAAGGAAAGCCATGAATTTAAGTCCCACCTCCTTGGAAGGAAAATTTATTAAATTAGTGCCATTAACACCAGCGCATCGTGATGCACTTGTAAATGCAGCCGCAGATGGTGAGTTGTGGAAATTATGGTTTACCTCTGTGCCCAATGAAGAGCGAGTTGATGACTATTTAACCATGGCATTTGAGCAACAAGCTCAGGGCCGAGCATTACCATTTGCAGTTATAGACCAGCAAAGTGGCGAGGTTATCGGTTCAAGCCGTTTTTGTAATATTGATACTAAAAACCGCCGTTTAGAAATTGGTTATACCTGGTATGCCAAGCGCTTTCAGCGCACAGCCGTCAATACCGAATGCAAAAAGTTACTGCTTAATTATGCTTTTGAAACGCTGCATGTGATTGCTGTAGAGTTTCGTACTCATTGGCATAATATGGCATCACGCAATGCTATTGCACGTTTAGGGGCTAAACAAGACGGTGTACTTCGAAACCACCAAGTAATGGCCGATGGGCATGTGCGTGACACGGTGGTGTTTTCAATTATTGATGGCGAGTGGCCGATGGTTAAACGCAGTTTAGAATATAAATTAGAGCAGTAGAAAGTGTTGACTATAAGAAAAATAACTTTGTTATTAGCGTTTACACTTTTTGGACAGCGAGCCATTGCTACTGAAACTGAGGTTTTGTTTGATAGCCAACGATCGCGCCATATTCCAGTGACGATAACGCCTACCGATAGTAAATGCACCGCGCAGAAAAAGTGCCCCGTTGTTTTTATTGGCGCAGGTTACGGTATGGCGCATACAGATTATCAATTTGCGCAGCAGGTTTTTCATCAGCATGGCTATTTAACGGTTGAAGTTGCGCATGAATTAAACGGTGACCCAAGTTTAAATCCTGAGCCGCCTTACATGACGACGCGGATGGAAAATTGGCATCGCGGTGTAGAAACGCTGATGTTTTTAGTGAATGAACTTAAAGGGCGTTATCCTGCGTATGATTTTAACCAGTTAACCTTGTTTGGGCATTCAAATGGCGGCGATATTGCAGCCTTGTATGCCGCTATTTACCCAGCGAAAGTGAGTAAAGTGATCACCCTTGATCATCGTCGTATGCTGATACCACGTAATAAAAACATTGCTGTGCTTACGCTACGCGGCAGTGACTACCCTGCAGATGACAACGTATTGCTCACACAGCAAGAGTTGGCTTTATACCCTGTTACACAAGTAACAATGGCAGGTTCTCGCCATAATGATATGTATGATGGTGGTCCAAAAGTACTGGTCGAGCGTATGCGCAAAGAGCTCGATGCGTTTTTATCACGCTATTAATTATTTTTGATATTCAGTTAAAACTGGGCATCAATATCGCTGCGAAAATTAAAATAACCCATCTCGACAAGGTTGTTATACACACCCTCAATATTCAGTGGTAGCCATTGCTGGTACATTTTTAAATGGCTGTATTTCTCTAAAGTAATTTCTTTTTGTAAGGTTGAGAGTTTTTTGCCTGCTAACATGCCATCGCGAACGGCTGCATGTAAGTCTTCAATATAGTGTAAGTAAGACACCACATCATCGCGGTTGCCTGTATCAGCGTGCCCACCTATAAACACAGCAAAAGGTGGCTCATTAAGAATGGCCTTTGTGGAAGAGAGCATTCCGTTAATATCGTACCCTATGAGGTTTTTATAAGGCATGCGGCCAAGTACAATCCAATCAACAACGTAAAGTACATTAGCTGGCATAAAACGCATACTGACATTACCTCGGCCATTATTTGGCCCGTAGTAATTGAGCACAACGTAACTCTCACCTAGGTTCAACGTTAATGTATCGCTAAATGTCAGATCAGGCAGGGCTGTCGGCACTTTATTCAATCTTAGGTCGTCAGCGGCAAACTTATGAGAAACGACGGTGGTGTTTTTATCAATGAGTTCATTACCGCCCATGGCATGGTCAACATGGCTATGGCTGTACACCATGTATTTAATGTCGGCGTTAAACGTTTTCTTTATATAACTTTTTAAATATTTTGCGGCATCACTATTGAGTGGGTCGGTCACTAATGCAACCTTATCAACGATCATAAAGGCGCTGTGGTAATGGCCGGCACTAAAGCGGTATATATTGTCTTTAATATTTTCAACCTTATAGCTTGTCTGTTCTACTGCAAAGGTATATTGACCGAGTAGCATTAGTAAGCTGAAAAGTACAAGGTGAAGCCTGGCGAACATAAACAATCCTTTTACGTTGAAACGTATCTAAATAAGCACATTAAAGTGCGTTCTAGCGTGTGTATTATAGTCGATAAAGTTTAGTTGATCTGTGTCAAATTTCAGGAACTCAGCCTGTAGGGGAGGACATAAGTCCTTATATTTTTAACTGCGTTTCTCTATCCTCGCGAAGCGCTATAATGAAGAAATGCTATGCTTAGCACAGACTTCTAGAACCTTATTCACTGGAAAAGACAATGCAACATTTACCTACCGTTGATTATAAAGCGAGCGATGCGGCCGCTCAATTTGTTGAGTCACTAAGAAACACAGGTTTCGGTGTATTAAAAAATCACCCAATTCCTCAGTCATTAGTTGAATCAATCTATAAAAATTGGCAAGAATTCTTTAATTCTGAGCAAAAGCATGCGTTTTTATTCTCAAAAGAAACACAAGATGGTTATTTCCCGCCGTCTGTGTCTGAAGTTGCAAAAGGCTTTACCGTAAAAGATATTAAAGAGTACTACCACGTTTATCCTAAAGGCCGAGTGCCCGCACAATTAGAAGAAGAAATTCGTGAGTACTATCGCTTAGCCAATGAGTTTGCAGCCACACTTTTAAGCTGGGTTCAAGCAGAAGCACCAGAAGACGTGCGTGCTAAGTTTTCTATCGATCTTAAAGATATGATTGCAGACTCTGAGCAAACACTTCTACGTATTTTACATTACCCTCCCATGACGGGTGATGAAGAGCCGGGTGCGATTCGCGCCGCTGCACATGGCGATATTAACTTATTAACGGTTTTACCAGCAGCCAACGAACCAGGTTTGCAAGTACAAACAACAGATGGCGGTTGGTTAGATGTTCCGTGTGATTTTGGTAACCTGATCATCAATATTGGTGACATGTTACAAGAAGCGTCAGGTGGTTACTTCCCATCGACTATTCACCGTGTGATCAACCCAACGGGTAAAGCGTCAACGAAATCACGCATTTCGTTACCGTTATTCCTTCACCCGCGTCCAGATGTTGTATTGTCTGAGCGCTATACTGCCGATAGTTATTTACAAGAACGTTTACGTGAGCTAGGCGTTAAGTAAAAGCAAACGACTAGAAAGAAGCGGCTCAGGCCGCTTTTTTCGTCTTTAATACACATACCAATAAATCGCCGTTATAAAATAATTCCATGCATTATTGGCTATCATAGGTATAATGCGCGCACTTCGGCAATTCAGCTGACTTTTTGAATTTGAGAGACACTATGAGTTTTGATGGCTTAGGATTATCACAGTCTTTAGTTAATGCAGTTTTAGAAAAAGGCTATGAAACACCTACGCCTATTCAAACACAAGCGATCCCTGCGATTATAGCGGGTAGAGACGTGATGGCCGCGGCGCAAACCGGTACAGGCAAAACAGCAGGTTTTACTTTACCGTTAATCGAGCGTTTAGCCAAAGGCAAAAAGGCAAGTGGAAATCGCGTGCGCGCGCTTGTGCTTGCACCTACACGTGAGCTTGCATTACAAGTGAGCGAAAACGTAGAAGAATATGCTAAGCATTCTAATATTAGTTCGTTTGTGGTGTATGGTGGCGTTAAAATTAACCCGCAAATGATGCGCCTTCGTAAAGGTGTTGATATTTTAGTTGCAACACCGGGACGCTTACTGGATTTACATAATCAGAATGCGCTCCAGTTTGATACCTTAGAAGTGTTAGTGCTTGATGAAGCTGACCGTATGCTTGATATGGGCTTTATTCACGATATTAAACGTATCATTGCGAAGTTACCTACTCAGCGTCAAAATTTGATGTTTTCAGCGACGTTCTCTGATGAAATACGTGCCTTAGCAAAGGGACTTATTAACGACCCAGTCGAGATTTCTGTAGCAGCTAAAAACACCACCGCAAAAACTGTGTCACAATCGGTTTACGCGGTTGATAAGTCAAGAAAAACAGCCCTATTGAGCCATTTGATTCGTACCAACAATTGGCAACAGGTATTAGTTTTTAGCCGTACCAAACATGGTGCTAACCGTTTGGTTAAACAGTTAGAGCGTGATGACATTGTGGGCGCGGCTATTCATGGTAATAAATCGCAAGGTGCGCGTGTTAAAGCGCTTGAAGGTTTTAAAAATGGCGAAGTACGTGTATTAGTTGCCACAGATATCGTAGCCCGAGGGCTTGATATTGTTGAGCTGCCGCACGTTATCAATTACGACTTGCCGAATGTGTACGAAGATTATGTACACCGAATTGGTCGAACTGGTCGTGCAGGTGCTTCTGGGCATGCTATTTCGTTTGTGACAGCCGAGGATGCCATTGATCTATACGGTATTGAACGTTTTATTGGTGAATTGATCCCGCGCGCGACTGAAGCGGGGTTTGAACCAAGCAATCCCGTGCCTGAAAGAGAGCTTGATGCACGCCCAATTAAACCTAAAAAGCCGAAAAAAGCCAAACAGCCGTTTTCTAAGCCGAAGTCGGATAGTAAAAAACCAAATAGCAATGGCAGTGGCATAGGTCCACGCCGTGGTGGTTCGGGAAAAAAATCTAATGCCACTAAAGGAAGTGACGAGCAAACACAAAGCCCATGGGCTAAGCGTCAGTCTGTAGGGGGGAATGCTCAACGCAAACGTCGCCCTAAAAACGGTGGCTCAAATAACAGCTAATTTATCGGTTGATTAATAAAAAGCGCGCCTATTTTGGCGCGTTTTTTTATGGGTCTGCAAAGTCACACTGCTTTGAGGTAATTAACCGCTAAGCCAATGAATAAAGTCATGCTGACACTGAGTAAGGTACCGAGCATAACGTATTCAGTCAGTTTTTTATCTTTACTGGCACTTAAATCACCAAAGCGGAATACGGATTTTGCTGCAAGTAAAAAGCCAACGCCTGCAAATTGGTCCAGTAAGATAAATGTTAGCATTAATACGCGCTCAAGCATGCCGATACTTTGTCCTGCGGCTGGTAAACTGCCAGTGGCGCTAAAGCCAGATGTGATGCGCTCTAACATCATGCGAATAAACACCGCTGTTGGATTTAAAACCAATAAATAGCCACACAGCACCCATAATGTTGCCGGTTGCATCAACCATTCCCAGCTATGTGTAAAAAACTCATCGTTGTCGCTTAACCATATAGCCAGTAACAACAAGATAACTAAATGTGCAAGTTGGTCGACAATAAAAGGAACCACGCCTTTACTTGAGTAAGATTTAGCAAGGTCGATTACATAGTGTGTAACCATAATTACTGCCGTGGCGATAACGACGCTTGAAAGCGCTTGCCAACCATAATTAAACTCCCAAAGTAATAGCACCAAAAATGAGCTAACACCGTGGGTGAGCACGTGTAAGTAAAGTTTACTGGCACGAAAGTGGCGTGTATTTCTGTCATGCACCCAGCTCATGGGTTGCCAGTAAAAGTCGGCAATTAAATGCGCTAAAACTAAGCTTACGATAAGTAATGAAAAACTCATGTTGTCATTCCTTTGAGTGTGGTTTGGCTGTACTGCATAAAACGTTCAATTAATTGGTAGTGAGCTAAATTTAAAAGTTTTGTGACATTGGCTCGGCTTGTTGCGAGTTCTTTAGCAAGTTCGGCATGATTGTTGTGTTCTGCTGTTAAATAATAAAACAACGCATTTGCTTGTTTTTGACTCATTTTTTCAAGTAATACTTCAATTAGTTCAATATTGAGTAAAAAACCCTCGTCAAGGGGCTGATTGTCTATTTGTAAAATGAGTCGTTGATGGCCCATATTATCTAACCCCCGCCCAGATAGAGTATAGGCACTGCCTGTGGCTGTTTTTATATCAGCCCGTGGATTATCAACCTTTCCAATGGCCAGGCTTTGTCTGAGCTCATAATTAGCGGCTTTCATTTGCAAGTATAAAAGTATCGCCGCACAACATACTGTATCAGGCGTCGCTAGATGCAGTTGCATAGCATCGCCGCGGTAAATGGTATAGTCAGCGTCGAACCGATTAGCAATAAAGCGTAGACTCTGATCAAGCTGATACAGCATCGCGTCGTATTCTTGCTGGGGGATTTTTTGTGACTTAATTAAATCACCACTGATCACCGCTATCATTATGGATTTCCTTTTTAAAGTAACTTAATTCAGTTACATCGCGATAAGTAACCAAATTCGGTTACTTTGTTTTATGTAACCAATTTAGGTTACTCTTTCGTAAATTTCAACCAAGATATGCTACAGTGTGATCAAACCACTAAGAATAGAATCAGTATGCAAGCAGTTGATAAGCCAAAAGTCGGCATTTTTGTTGATGTGCAGAATATTTATTATACCTGCAGAGAGAGCTATAAAAAGAATTTTGATTACAATGCCTTCTGGGCGAAAATGAGCGAACGATATCAGATTGATTGCGCGATTGCGTATGCAATTTATCGCGGTGATGAGAAACAGTCTCAGTTTCAAAATATTCTCCGTGCGATTGGCTTTGAGGTAAAACTTAAACCTTTTATTCAACGCCGCGACGGGAGCGCAAAAGGGGATTGGGATGTTGGTATCACCATTGATATGCTTGAGCATGCAAAACAACTCGATAAAATGATTTTGCTCTCCGGCGATGGTGACTTTGCCTTATTGCTTGGCCACCTAGCACACAACTACCACATTCCTTGCGATGTGTATGGCGCTGAATACCTTACTGCCGATGTGCTTAAACACGCTGCTGCTGAGTTTCATTGTATTGATGATTCTTTGTTGCTCGGTAAATGAAGAAAAATTATTCCATAATAAATAAAATATTTAAATAAAGTATTATTTCAGCTAAGCTAACATGAGTTACACTGATTACAAATAAAGGAAACGTGGTTTGTCAAAACCAGATTTATGCCAAAAAAGGTGTGAATGAAAGCGTTATCAGCCATCCTTGGTGGAGAATTAAAATTTCTTACCTTTAAATAAAGCTATTTAATTCAGTGGATTATGAATAAATATGAAACTAATGCTAATTTTTATAAAAAATATAATGACAACGCTGTCATTTGTTGTGTAACATTAAATCAACATGGGTCGAGATGATTTCGCATTCAGATAAGAAAAAAAGTGCGATTGAGACAAAAACTAAACGAAGGTTAGGGGTCGTTAAATGATGGCGAAGAGTGTGAGTGAGGACCAGTTGTTTATTGGTATTGATGGTGGCGGAACGAAATGTCGAGCAACTATCTACTCTGTTAAACAGGGTGTATTAGGAACCGGCCTGGGTGGTCCAGCGAATCCATTACATGGTTTGGAACGCACACTTGAATCAATCATGGTTTCCACACAGCTTGCGCTTCGAGACGCGGGATTACCCCTTGAAACGGTTCATCAACTTTATGCTGGTTTAGGATTAGCGGGTGTAAATCTTCCGAGCCTTTACGATAAAATTATGGAATGGGATCATCCATTCAAACAAATGTTCTTAACGACCGACTTACACACCGCGTGTATAGGGGCACATGAGGGCAGTGATGGCGCTGTTATTATCACAGGCACTGGCTCATGTGGTTTTTCATGCGTAAACGGTCGCACGACTAACTTTGGTGGCCACGGTTTTGCGTTAGGTGACAAAGGAAGTGGCGCATGGATGGGCTTAGAAGCAATTAAAGCCGCATTACTTAATTTAGATGGCTTAGGGCCTTCAACGAGCTTAACGAGAGTGATTACTGAACATTTTTCTGCTGAAAATGCGATGGGTATTGTTGAGCAAATGTCGGGACAGCCTTCAAGTAGTTATGCAAAACTAGCGCGCTATGTGTTTGACGCTGCTAATAATGGCGATGCGGTTGCCACTGCTATCGTTCAAGATGGTGCTGATTATGTGAGTAAATTAGCGCACCGTTTACTTGAAAATAAGCCTCCTCGGTTATCGATGATTGGCGGCCTAGCAGAGCCCCTTAATAAATGGCTTGATACTGAGATAGCAAAACGCGTAGAAGCGCCTATTCAGCCACCAGAAATGGGCGCTGTGTATTTCGCACAACAATCAGTGCTCGAACAAAATCAAGAGGTTGCTCTGTAATGGCTACTTATCATGCTACGTCATTGTTTACCGGTGACGAGTTTTTAGAAAATGTTTTTTTTAGTGTTGCAAATGGGGTGATGACATTTGTTGATGCTGTTGATAATGCGATTGAATTAGATGGCTTAGTCGCTCCGGGTTTCATTGATGTACAAGTGAATGGAGGAGGCGGTGCCTTCTTTAATGCTGAGCAAACAACAGAATGCTTAGACCGAATAGCGAAAGCACATGGTCAGTTTGGCACTACGGCACTGATGCCCACCTTGATCACCGATAAAGTTGAAGTAATGGCGATGGCGGCTGATGCAACAGCCAAAGCACTTGCTGAGGGGGTACCTGGGGTACTAGGAATACACTTTGAAGGCCCACATTTATCATTCCCTAAAAAAGGCACGCACAGTGAGCAATTCATTCGACCAATAACAGAACAAGAATTTGCGATTTATGCACGTCAAGACTTGGGTATAAAAATGGTGACCTTGGCACCTGAAAGTGTCAGTACCGACGACATTGCTCGTTTAATCGAATGTGGTGTAAAAGTATCTATTGGTCACACGAATGCTGATTTTGCGACAACGAATGCAGCACTTGCTGCGGGAGCCGATGGGTTTACACACTTATTTAATGCTATGTCAGCGTTTACTTCTCGAGAGCCTGGTGTTGTTGGTGCAGCGCTTTGGGATGATAACAGCTGGTGCGGATTGATTGTTGATGGTCACCATGTACACCCATCATCAGCCAAGTTGGCAATTCGTACCAAGCAACGTGGGAAAATCATGTTAGTCACAGATGCGATGCCACCTGTGGGTACAAATGATATGGAATTTGATTTTTTTGATGGTCGAAAAGTAATTCGAACAGGTGATCGTTTAAATTCAACGACGGGCGAGTTGGCGGGCAGTGTATTAGACATGGCAAGCGCGGTGCGAAACACCGTGAATACCTTAGATGTTAGTTTAGCGGAAACATTACGCATGGCGTCACTGTATCCTGCACAGTACCTCGGTTTAAAGAAAAAAGGCCGCTTACTAGAAGGCTATGATGCCGATTTTGTCGTACTTGATGAGCATCAATGTGTGACAGCTACTTTTATTGCTGGTAAAGCGCTGTAATTAACTTCCCTGGTAAAAACCCCCGCCGTTGTATCGCGGGGCTTTTTGTATTCGAGGTAATAACATGACAACAACACACCCTACAAAAAAACGTTTAGCCTCATTAGATGCGCTTCGTGGCATGGACATGTTTTGGATATTAGGTGGTCAGTCGATATTCGCAGCGCTATTTGTGTTAACAGGCTGGACTGGCTGGAAAGTATTTGAAGCACATACTGTGCACAGTGCCTGGCATGGCTTTACTTTTTATGACTTAATTTTCCCGTTATTTATTTTCTTATCAGGCGTTGCTATGGGGCTTGCACCGAAGCGCATTGACCACTTAAGTTGGGATGAGCGTAAAGTGTATTACCGTAAGGCAGCTAAACGTTTGTTGCTATTGTGCCTATTAGGGATTTTGTATAATCATGGTTGGGGCACAGGCATGCCTGTGGCGCTTGATGAAATCCGTTATGCCAGTGTACTTGGCCGCATTGCGATCGCGTGGTTTTTTTGTGCCATGCTAGTGTGGCACACGAGTCTGCGTACTCAAGTTATCACGGTATTGTCTATTTTAGTCGGTTATTGGGTGCTTTTGTGCTTTGTGCCGGTACCCGGTGGCAGTGCAGGGGACTTATCTGCAGCGGGGAGTTGGAATGCATGGTTTGATGCACATTTATTACCAGGCATTAGCTATCAAAACCGTGTCGTTGACCCAGAAGGCGTGCTGTCGAATGTTCCAGCGATTGTTAATGCTTTAATCGGTGTGTTTGCAGGCCAACTTATTGCCCGAGCTCAGCAAATGGGTGAATGGAAAATGTCGGTGATACTGTTTGCCTCAGGGGTTATCTGTGTGTGTTTAGGCTGGTTATGGGACTTACATTTTCCGGTAAATAAAGAATTATGGACGAGTTCGTTTGTATTGGTCACTGTTGGCTGGAGTGCGATGTTACTTGCTGTGTTTTACGCGCTGGTGGATATTCTGCCAGGCCAGCGAGCAGCGTATCCATTTGTGATCATTGGTGCTAATTCAATTATTATTTATTTGGCATCAAGTTTGGTGAATTGGGGTTATGTAAGCCAAAGTGTGTTTGGTGGAGTGATCCGCTCAACACCAGAAATATGGCAGCCTTTAATGAGTGTTATTGCATTACTGGCCGTTCAAATGCTGGTGTTACATTGGATGTACCGCCGCAAAATTTTTGTGAGTGTATGACAAAATAGCCCCATTTTTTTGTCGAAAACAGTTATTTTTTATTCACTTTTACTTTACAAACTTAAATCTAAAAGTGATAATGACAGCGTTGTCATAATGGTTGTAGTCACTGTACCGTATCCTGGCAGTGGCTTGATCTAAAACCCAATTAGATTGCACGTGTGGTTGGGTTTTAGATCCCATTTTTTTCCAACTTAAAATTAGAGCTAATCGATATGCAAATAGTGATTCTTGATGATGCCGCACAAGTCGCAGCCTATGGTGCTGACATCTTTGCAAAACAATTATTAAAAAAGCCAGCGTCAGTACTTGGTCTAGCAACGGGTTCAACACCTGTTGCGTTATATCAAGAACTCATTACTAAAAATAAAGCGGGTGATATTTCCTTTAGCCAAGCGACAACATTTAATTTAGATGAATACTTAGGTTTAACAGGTGAGCATCCACAAAGTTACCGATACTTTATGAATGAGCAGCTGTTTAATCATATTGATATCGATAAAACCAATACGCATGTGCCGCCAGGGGATGCAGAGAATCCTTTGGTTGCGTGTAAAGACTACGAGCAAAAAATTGTCGATGCGGGCGGCATCGATGTGCAATTACTGGGCATTGGTCGTAACGGTCACATTGGCTTTAATGAGCCGTCGTCAGGGCTTGCATCACGCACACGTGTTAAAACACTGACTAAAGCAACGATAGATGATAACGCGCGTTTTTTTGCTGAGGGCGAATACCAGCCTCATTTATCAATTACGATGGGGATTGGCACCATTCTCGACGCTAAAAAAGTGGTGCTGCTAGCTACAGGTGAAAGTAAAGCCGATGCTGTACATGCGATGGTTGAAGGCCCATTAATGGCGAAATGCCCAGCATCAGCATTGCAGCTACACAAAGATGCAGTGATTATTATCGATAAAGCTGCCGCAAGTAAATTAGAAGATTTGGCGTTTTATCAGCACATAGAGGCTGAAAACCAAAAATTACAGGCACACCTAGCGAGCTTGTAAAATTGTGAGAGAGCATAAAAAAGCCCATTTGGGCTTTTTTTATGCCCGTTATAAATTGGGTTTATCATCAGCTTATGGTAATTTCGTAGACGAACCTTTTTAGGATACTAAAACGTAGTTTCTTTAAATGGTTAGAGTAGAAGATGTAAATTATTTCAAAGGAACGTCATGCTGAATTACTCTCAAATGCCATTGGACCGTGCATCAAATCGTCGCAAAGATCCTAAGTGGCTGAAGGCACAAATAAATTCGCAAAGCCGCTGGTTATTGGTTAATAAAAATCAAAGTTTATTCGTAAAAGATACGCCGCAAGTATGTTATTTACGGTTATCGCAAGTGGATCATTTAGACTTATCAAAAGGCATTTTGCTTGGCCTTGATGAGCAGGACATTGCTCATTTTGCATTGGATGTAAGTGACGTTCCAGAATCGGTAATAGCCCCCGTACTTGATGGTGCTGAATTTGTTGATATTCGCAAGTTAGGCCCTCAAGTTGAACTTAAACAAGGCTCTATTGCAGCCCTTGCCAGAGGTTTATGCTTTTGGCATGCAACGCATCGTTTTTGTGGTCGATGTGGTCATGAAAATAACATGGTTGAAGCGGGTCATTCACGCTTATGTGAAAATCAAACCTGCCAACATCAAACATTCCCGCGCACTGATCCTGCCGTTATTATGATTGTAACAAAAACCTTTGCTGATGGCGTTGAGCGCTGTTTACTAGGTCGCCAAGCCAGCTGGCCCGAAGGGGTTTATTCAACGCTTGCTGGATTTGTTGATCCTGGCGAAACGTTAGAACAAGCCGTTGCACGCGAAGTAATGGAAGAAGCGGGGATTGAGGTGACAGACATTCAATACATTGCTTCTCAACCGTGGCCATTTCCTTCCTCTATAATGTTTGGTTTTATGGCAACCGCCGTGTCAGAAGATATCTTAGTTGATAAAGACGAATTAGACGATGCGAGATGGTTTAGTCGTGCTGAACTTAATGAATTTGGGCAATGGCATGAACAAGGCAATCACCTTAAGCTAACACGACAAGATTCTATTTCACGATTTTTGGTTGAGCACTGGCGCAACCTGTAAAGCAGATTGGAAAAAAAATGAAAAAGATAAATAGAAATACCCAACTCGTCTCTGCAGGGCGTAAGAAAGCCTATACGCAAGGCGTTGTTAACCCGGTAGTGCAACGTGCGTCAACGGTGGTATTCGACTCAGTTGCAGAGTTAAAAGAAGCAGCAAAAAAACGGGGTGATAAAACACTTTTTTATGGCAGACGAGGAACAACAACACACTTTGCATTACAAGAAGCCATCGCTGAACTTGAAGGTGGCGAAGGCTGTGCGCTTTATCCATCAGGCGCTGCGGCTATTAGTAACGCTTTATTGTCGTTTGTAAAAACGGGTGATCATATTTTAATGGTCGACACGGCTTATGAGCCGACACGCGACTTTTGCGATAAAATACTGGCGGGCTTGGGCATAGAAACCACTTACTACCCGCCAGGCATTGGCGCGGGCATTAGTGCGCTTATAAAAGACAACACCCGCGTGCTATTTTTAGAATCGCCGGGATCAATCACCATGGAAATTCAAGATGTGCCAGCGATGGTTGCTAAAGCAAACGAATGTGGTGTGATGACCATGCTTGATAATACGTGGGGGAACGGTTTGCATTATCGCCCACTTGAGCACGGTGTTGATATCAGTATTCAAGCTGCAACAAAGTACATTGTTGGTCACTCCGATGTAATGATGGGTGTGGCGGTTTCAAACAAAAAATATTGGCCAACATTAAGAGAAAACTCATATTTATTGGGTCAATGTACCTCAGCAGATGATGCGTATTTAGCATTGCGCGGCCTTCGTACGATGGCTGTGAGATTAAAACAACATGAGCAAGCTGCAATTGACGTTGCAACATGGCTTGAAACCCACCCATTGGTTGATCATGTACGCCATCCTGCATTCGAAACATGCCCAGGGCATGAATTCTTTAAGCGTGACTTTGATGGCAGTAATGGCTTGTTTTCATTTGTAATGAAAGCAGGTAATCAGCAAGCCATTGATGCATTTCTAGATAGCTTACAGCATTTTAAAATGGGCTTTTCATGGGGAGGATATGAAAGCCTCGTTACGGCAAATTTAACCATGAAAGGACTGCGTTCTGAAACAGGTTGGACGCAAGGCCCTGTGATACGTTTACATATAGGCCTAGAAGATGTGGCTGATTTGCTAGCCGATTTAGATCAAGCACTCGCCATTTATGAGCAGCACCTCTAACTTAAAAATATACTTTGTTACATAAGAGCCGTTTATCGGCTCTTTTTTTCTGGTAATTCAAGCTGTTTCACCTTAGTGTAAATTAAATATTAAAATTCATTAAGGATTATGAGTGACGCAGTTACATCCTAAACGCCTTGCGCAAATTGCACAATTTGAGCTTGTAAGACTCTTTTTAACCAAAAGAGGGTTACTAGCCGTTGCCGCATTTGCCATTTGTTGGTTATTAATTTTACGCTACCCCATAGCGCAATCTGTTAGCTTAATAAGTTCGCCAGATTTTGCCGATTTTGCGAGGCAAATGTTTGGTGCTATCGGAATTAGTAAACTTCTCGATTGGCCAGAATCAGAGCTTGCGGTGTATTGGCTTATTGCTTTGTTTAGTTTTCCTGGTTTTTGTTTATTTTTATGCAGTGACCAAACCGTGGGAGATAAACAACGCGGCACACTGCGCTTTTTATCCTTGAGAGCGACGCGTAGCGAAATAATTATAGGTCGCTTTTTAGGGCAGTTATTAATACTCACCGTACTTTTATTTGTGACCTTAATGGCCACTGTTTCTATGTTAGCGTACCGAGAGCCAAGCTTATTTGTATCTGGGCTTAGCCGCAGTGTTGTTTTATTACTGCATTTAGTGATCACCGTTATGCCATTTATCGCGTTAATGAGTTTTTTAAATACGTTTGCACGTTCTGCGCGATTATCCTTTGTTTTGGCTATTTTATTTTTTGCAGCAGGGAACATTATTATTGGTCTTTTAAGCTGGCAATGGCCTATTTTTGAGGTGTTAAATTATCTGTTTCCAGGTTATCAAATTGACCTTATGGCAGGGCAAAGGGCAGGGCTGATGTTAGGTGTCGGTTTACCTTTGCTGCAGACAGCTGTTTTGTTAGTTGTGGCTGAGCGTATTTTTGCAAGGAGTTCATTATGACCGTATTAATTCGTGGCGAAGGTCTATCGAAAAATTATGGCAGCAAACGCGCGCTCGATAATGTCAGTTTCGAAATTAGTAAAGGGGCACCAGTGGCATTGGTTGGGCCAAATGGAGCCGGTAAAACAACGCTATTTAGTTTGCTCTGTGGTTACATTTTACCTAGCGCAGGAAGTTTATCGGTAATGGGACATAAACCGGGCAGTGCGGCCTTGTTTGGTAAGCTCACTGCATTACCACAAGATGCTCAACTGGACCCGCGCTTTAGCATTGCCCATCAACTTAATTTTTATGGTCAATTACAAGGCTTAAGCAATGCGGTACGCAACAAAGAAACCGCACGCGTACTTGAGCTGGTTGGTTTGGCTGAGGTAGCTAAACAGCGCCCTGATGATTTATCGCATGGCATGCGCAAGCGCGTCACAATTGCGCAAGCATTAATAGGCACACCTGAAATCGTGATGCTAGATGAAGCAACCGCTGGCCTTGATCCGATTCATGCGCGTGAAGTGCGCGAGCTTGTCAGTACACTTAGCAATGAAGCGACTTTTATTTTGAGCTCGCATGATTTAACTGAACTCGAGCGTTTATGCTCTCAAGTGCTGCATTTAGACCAAGGTGTGTTAAGCGAGCATCAAGCTCGTTCAACAAGTCAGGACAACAAACATTATATCACTTTGCAACTGAGTCAATTATACGACGGGGTAGAGACCAAACTATCAAGTTTGCCAGAGGTCAACCATGTCTATATGAGTCAATCAAAAGAATATGTTATAGAGTTTGAAAAAGGCGCTGACCCATTTGATATCAATCTTCTTCATTTTTGTTATCAACAAGGTTGGCACTATCGCCAATTGGTTAATGGTCATACACTTGAAAATCAAATATTTAATAAGGAGAGCTAATCATGGGTCTATTAAGTGGGTTAATGGGGAATGCAAGCGAAGTCGATAACAGTGACTTAGAGCATTTAATTGCCAATACATTAATTGAAGGAGAAAGCGTACAAAAAGCCTACAAGGTTGTACGCGATATGTTTATCTTTACCAATAAAAGACTAATCCTTATTGATAAACAAGGTGTTACTGGTTCTAAAATGGAAATTTTGAGTATTGCTTATTCAAAAATCACCAAGTTTAGTAAGGAAAGTGCCGGTCATTTTGATTTAGATGCGGAGTTGAAAATTTGGGTTGGGTCAGATCCAACACCAATCACTAAAGACTTTAAAGCCGGAGATAACATTAATGAAGTTTATAAAATTATAAGCCAATTCTCTATATAAGGTACTGAACTGCTTGTTCTTTTCTGGAAAAAGGGGGCTTTGAACATCCGTTTAAGCCAACTTTTTCTTTACATTTGCCGACACTTTATTACAATTAGTATAGTAAAAACAAACGCTTAGTTAAGTTGTTGTTCAGTTTTCTCACGTTAGCATGTGCCCACATTAGCCAACAGGCTAGTTTTTAATAGCAATAAAACAATGTTAATAGGGAAATCTGTTTATGAAAAAGTTAGCAGTTATTATTTCAAGTATGCTTCTGTCAACTGCCGCGACTGCTGCGGATAGTTATCAATCAATTAGCCATTTAGGGTATATGGACACCGATGGCAACGACACTGTGAGTGTTGATTCAACTTACTACTTTGCTCCAAAGACGACATTAGGTCCGTATGATCAATTTGAATACATCAACAAAACAACCAACGTGTATGGTTCGTATGCTGATGATGACTTTGGTGATGTGACGGGTCTTGGCGGTGAGTACTTTGTAAAAGATTTCGTATTTGGTGCGGGCTATAGCAATTATGACTATGGTTCGAGCACAGATGTATTTAACGTATCTGCGGGTTATTTCTTTAATCCGAACCTACTGTTAAAAGCGACATTCATCGACGTTGAAGACGGTGAAAATTCGGTGATGTTTGATCTTAAGTACAATCACCAGCTAAACAGCACAGATTACGTGGGCTTCACATTAACAGCGGATGATGACTTTGATTATCGCGCAGTGAATGCGAAGTACTTCATGGACCTTAAACAAGGTAATTACTTAACGGTTGAAGGGACTATCTCTGATACTGATAATGCAGGTAGTTCATGGGAGTTAGGTTCTAACTACTATTTCTCAAAAGCAACATCGGCATTTGTTACATTTAACAAAGAAGATGATTACAGCTTTGGTGCTCAACATTATTTCAACAAAAATGTGGGCTTAAAAGTGGGTTATGCAAACAACTGGGATGACTCAGATTACGATGCATACTTCGCAAACGTTAGCCTGCAGTTCTAATCATTTATTTGATTATATGAAAAAGCCCGCATATGCGGGCTTTTTGCTTTAGGTTGTTTACCAACCGCACTCACGGTCTTTATTTTGTTCATCAAGGTATTTTTGTAATGGTGCAAAGTAATCTAAGATTGCAGTGGCATCCATTTGCTCTTTACCGGTAATGGTGGCAAGTGCTTCTTGCCATGGACGACTCGAGCCCATTTCAAGCATTGCATTTAGTTTCTCACCAGCCTCTTTAGAGTTATACACAGAACAGCGATGAATGGCTTCTTCGTTGCCCGCAATTTCACAAAGGCTTCTGTGGAAATCAAACTGTAAAATATGAGCTAAGAAATAACGTGTATAAGGCACATTACCTGGAACATGGTATTTTGCACCGGGATCAAAGTCTGATTCACTTCGAGCGATTGGCGCTTGCACACCTTGATATTTCTCACGTAACTCCCACCATGCTTTATTATAGTTTTCAGGTGTTACTTCGCCAGAGAATACCTTCCAGCGCCATTGGTCGACAAGCAGGCCGAATGGAATGAAGGCGACTTTCTCAAGAGCCATTTTCATTAATAGCCCAATATCTTTAGACTCATCAGGCACTTCATTTAACAGGCCTATTTCTTTCAAGTAACCCGGCGTTACCGAGAGGGCAATGGTGTCGCCAATTGCTTCATGGAAACCATCGTTCGCACTTTCTTGATAATAAACCGGTTGAGTGTTGTAGGCACGTTGATAAAAGTTATGCCCTAACTCGTGGTGAATAGTTGAGAATTCTTCGCCTGTGCGTTGAATACACATTTTAATTCGTAAATCGTCTTTACTATCGATGTTCCATGCAGAGGCATGACACAACACATCACGATCACGAGGCTTTATAAATAATGAACGTTCATAGAACGTGTCAGGAAGTGGTGCGAATCCCATTGATGTAAAGAATTTTTCTGCACCGCGAACCATTTTTAGTTCATCGTAATCGTGTTCAGCAAGCAATGCTGTCACATCGTAACCAGGATCTGCGTTTTCAGGCGCAACAACATCATAGATATTGCCCCACGTTTGTGCCCACATGTTGCCTAATAGATGTGCTGGGATTGGTTGGTCTTGGGGTACTTTATCTTCACCATATTGTTCACCCAGTTTTGCACGAACGTGACAATGAAGCGATTCGTAAAGTGGTTTAACTTGACCCCAAATACGATCGAGTTCTTTGGCAAAATCATCAGCAGGCATATCGTACTTGCTTCGCCACATTGCACCTGTATCTGCGTAACCTAGCTCTTTAGCGCCTTCATTGGTTAGCACAACCTGTTGTTCATACAACGGGCGCATAGGTTTTGATACTTGTCGCCAACCTTGCCATAAATCGAGTAGTTCGTTGTAGTCTCGGCTGGTGGCCATTTTAGCGGTCATTTCACCTAGGCTTAAACAACTTCCCTCTTCTTTACAATATTTCCCTTTACCATAAATACCGCCGAGTTCAGCCACAAGCTGTGATAACTTAGCAGTTTTTTCTGCATCTTGAGGTGCAGGCAATGTGAGAGCTAGCTTTAGTTTATCGAGTTTTCGGCGCGCATCGTAATCAAGCTCTATACTGTCAAACTTGGCTGCTTCGTTAGCGAGTCGCACAACCGATTCAGTCATTTTTCGATTAACTTCTGCTGATAACTCAGCACTGTCATGAGTAATGAAGTTTGCGTAAATCCATTCAGCACGGCTCGATTCTAAAAACAGTGCACTTAATTCTTTTTCTGTTTCTGCGATAAATTTATCTGCATCTTGTGCTGTTGCTTGGGGTGGTGTTTGCGTGGTCGTTGTTTTCGCAGTAGGCGCTTCGTCGTTACAGCCAGAAAGTGCCAACGCACTTGCGACCATTACAGCACTTACACTGAGCTTAAATGGAGTCTTCATAGTTTTTCCCTAAAGAATGTTATTGTTATCGAACTACTGGCTGAGCTCTGATGTGTCAGTAGTTTTAGTATGGTAGTGGCATAATAGCAGTGTCGAAAAAAAGAACAAGCGAAGAGCCGAATTGAGTCACCGTTACGATTTGACACGTTGTATTTATGGCACGATCAGTCATACTTGAGGCAGTTGATTAAAATAAAAGGATTGCACAATGACTACTGTAATTATTCTGTTACTGGTTGCTGTGATTGTGATTTTTGCTGTGAAAGATATTCGCATAAACCTGATCACGCGACCTACATTTAGTATGTTTAAAAGGGTATTACCGCCTTTATCTCAAACAGAACGCGAAGCAATGGAAGCGGGTGATGTTTGGTGGGATGGTGAGTTATTTAGTGGTAACCCTGATTGGCAAAAGCTACATCGCTTTCCCAAGCCTGAGTTGAGCGAAAAAGAACGTACATTTTTAGCTGAGCAAGTAGAAACCTTGCTGGCAATGCTCGACGATTATCAAATTGTTCAAAAAGATAAAGACCTGCCTAAAGAAGTATGGGATTACCTGAAAAAAGAAGGTTTCTTTGCACTGATCATTCCAGAGAAGTTTGGTGGTCGTGAATTTTCGGCAATTGCTAACTCGACCATTGTGTCTAAAATTGCCACTAAGAGTCTAACAGCCGCTGTGACGGTTATGGTTCCTAATAGCTTAGGACCGGGAGAATTACTGCTTCATTACGGTACAAAAGAGCAGCAAGAGCGTTGGTTACCAAGCCTTGCAAAAGGTGATGATGTGCCATGCTTTGCATTAACAGGACCTGAGGCCGGCTCAGATGCAGGGAGTATTCCTGATACGGGTGTCGTGTGTAAAGGTGAGTTTAATGGCGAAGAAGTCATTGGTTTAAAACTTAACTGGTCGAAACGATACATTACGCTTGCACCGATTGCGACCGTGTTGGGGCTCGCGTTTAAAATGTATGACCCCGATGGTTTACTCGGTGATAAAAAAGAGCTGGGCATTACGTGTGCGTTAATTCCAACCGACCACGAAGGCGTGCAAACAGGTGAGCGCCACTATCCATTGAATATGGCGTTTATGAATGGCACCACGTACGGTAAAGATGTATTTATTCCGCTTGATTGGATTATTGGTGGAAAGCAGGGTGCAGGACGAGGTTGGCGTATGTTGGTTGAATGCTTAAGCGCAGGCCGCGGTATTTCGTTACCTGCCTTAAGCACAGCAACCGGGCATTTAGCTTCACGGATGACATCTGCCTATGCCACTGTTCGTCAACAGTTTGGTGTCTCTATTGGTCAATTTGAAGGAGTGCAAGAGGCTTTGGCACGCATCGGCGGGTTAACTTACACGCTTGAGTCTGCTCGACTCATGACCGCAGGAGCCATTGATTTAAAATTGAGCCCTTCGGTAGTCACTGCAATTGCCAAATACCATATGACAGAAATGGGTCGTACAGTTATGAACGACGCAATGGATATTCATTCAGGCAAGGGAATTCAAGTCGGGCCTAATAACTATCTAGCTCATGGTTATATGGGGATCCCAGTGTCTATTACGGTAGAAGGCGCTAATATTCTTACCCGTAATTTAATGATTTTTGGTCAGGGCGCAACCCGCTGTCATCCATTTGTACTTGAAGAAATGGAAGCTGCTGCAATGGAAGATCACGACTTAGCGTTAAAAGAGTTCGACGCGCTACTACTACAGCATATTTTGTTTGCTGGCAGTAATGCGGGGATGGCTTTTGTACACGGTTTAACGCGTAGTTATTTTGCCAAAGCGCCTGTGAGTGGTGCTACTTCTGTGTATTATAAGCAATTAGGGCGCATGAGCCGAGGCTTAGCGTTTTGCACCGATGTAGCGATGTTAGTTTTAGGCGGCGAGTTAAAGCGCAAAGAAATGATTTCAGCACGCTTAGGCGATGTTCTAAGCCACCTGTATTTAGCTTCTTGTGTACTTAAACGTTACGAAGATGAAGGGCGTCAACAGGCCGATTTACCGTTTGTTCAATACGCAGTAGAACATTCACTGTTTAGTATTGGCCAAGCATTTGATGGCTTTTTCAAAAACTTCTCAAACCCTGTAGTGAACTTTTTACTTAAACGTATTGTGTTTCCATTAGGCAACCATTATCACCGCCCAAGTGATGAGCTGGCGCAAACTATGTGTGAGCACATGAGTAAGCCTGGGGTGTTCAGAGATAGGTTAACACACTTGTGCTATGTAGATGAGAATGCGGGTACGGGTGTGATGGAAAATGCCTTTATGGCGATGATTGATACTCATGAAGACTTCAAGCAGCTGCGCAAGTGGCAAAAAGAGGGCACCATTGGCCGTAATTTAGAGCTTGAAGATGCGATAGCGGCAGCGGCAGAGAAAAACTTGATTAACGACACGGTTGTTGAGCGAATGAATGAAGCAAATGCGCTGCGAAAACGAGCCATTGCTGTTGATAACTTTGCCCCCGGTGAGCTGTAGCTCATAGCATAAAAAAGCCTTGCAAGAGCAAGGCTTTTTTAAACGTTATTTATCGTGCAAATGGGTCTGGATTAATTTTTTCGATATACCAATTGCTCTTTTTACGTATCATTTGAACACTGCGCATATCATCTATTTTCTTACCATTAAAGTAGCCGGTAAATATTAGGTTTATATTCGCTTTATCACCGTACTGTTCGCGTAGACTCATATTTGTCATATCGACTTCAATCACGACTTCATCGTATTGCATATTAATAAGGTTACGTGCAAATTGGCTTGCTGTGCCGTAAGATTTCATAATGCGCGCCATTTTAGGGGTGGCATATTGCATTGCAAGATCGAAATCTTTTTGATTATAAAGGGCATCGAAATATAAGGTTGCCGTGTTTCCTGGTGTGTTCTTTTCACCTTTTGGAGAATCTTCAGAGCCGCAACCGAACAGCAGCACGCCACTTAATAGAGCACAAATAAAGAGTATTTTTTTCATTGTTATTGTTTGGCAGTTCAAGATAACTTTAAGTGTGTGACGAAATGGCAGTGATGTAAAGTTAACTCAGTAAATTTATTGGATAATATTGAATTTTATGTAATAAAAAAGGATGCACATGCATCCTTTTTTTTGATTTTGAGTGTGTGATTACTGTACTAATTCTTTGTCGCTAAATTCTTCTGCAAACAATGGGCTAGATAAGTAACGCTCTGTTGCACTTGGTAAAATAACGACAACATTTTTGCCTGCATTTTCTGGTTTTTCAGCTAAACGTTTAGCTGCAACAACCGCTGCACCAGAAGAAATCCCGACTAAAATCCCTTCGTTTTTCATCAATTCATGTGCCATTGCAATCGCATCTTCATTTGATACTTGCTCCGCTGAATCGACAACTTCTAAGTCTAAGTTGCCCGGGATGAAGCCGGCTCCGATACCTTGAATTTTATGAGGACCTGGTTTGATTTCTTCACCAGCAAGCGTTTGGCTGATAACAGGTGAGTTTGTTGGCTCAACAGCAACAGATTGCACATTTAGGCCTTTTTCAAGCTTAAGGTAACGACTCACGCCAGTGATTGTACCGCCCGTGCCTACACCAGCTACGAAGATATCGATTTTTCCATCCATTGCATCATAGATCTCAGGGCCCGTGGTTTCAAAGTGGATTTTAGGGTTGGCTGGATTTTCGAATTGTTGTAAAAGAATGTACTTTTCAGGCTCGCTCGCTTGAATTTCTTTCGCTTTTTCAATTGCGCCATTCATCCCCTTAGCACCATCGGTTAACACAAGGTTTGCACCCAATGCTTTTAATAGCTTACGACGTTCTAAGCTCATTGTATTTGGCATAGTCAGAGTTAATTTGTAACCACGAGAAGCGGCTACGAATGCTAATGCAATACCTGTATTACCAGATGTAGGTTCAATTAACTCTTTGTCTTTTGTTAAAACGCCAGACTTTTCAGCTTCCCAGATCATTGAAGCGCCGATACGGCATTTAACACTGAAGCTCGGGTTACGTGATTCTATTTTAGCAAACACATTACCTGTGGTAACGCGGTTAAGCTTTACAATTGGTGTGTTACCAATCGTTAATGAATTATCTTCAAAAATGTTAGACATAATGTTCCCTTGGAAGCAATTTATTCAATCGGGATCAAATAGCTTAGGCTATCGATCTGTAATAGTCACACTTTACTTCGCCTAATAAAAAACGAAAGTAAAGTTTGGCTATAACATATAGCGAATAGGCTTATAGCATTTAGGAATAAGCTTTAAAACTAAAGGAAAGAAGGGCACTTCGTTTGAGTGCCCTTAATGAGTCTACAATAACCAAGCGTAGCTGAACTTAGCAAATAAGGTTCGTTGTTCTTGGGTGATAGATGACAGTTCATCATCTTGGTAGCCATTATCAGAATAGCCAGCAAAAAAGACTGTTTGTGGGTTCAATTTGTATGAATACAGTAATTGTGTGGCGAGCTTTTTGTATTGGCTGTCTACGTCGTCTTGATAGTTAGCTTGATTGCGCTCTAGGTCTGTGTAAATAACAGCGAGACGTAAAAAGCTATTGACGTTAAATTGGTAAGTCAAACGTACATCGCTTAAATTAGCAGTGAAAACATCGCTACCATCAGCTTCTAGTTGTTCGTATGTATGACGTAATCGTACTTCAAAGTGCTTACCTAAGTTCATATTTAGAACAGGACGAATATGCAGCTTTTCACCAACACGGTTATTCGCTAAATCGACTGCATTTCCGGTATACATATATAGAGAGGCAAACAAACCTGCCTGTGGCTTAAAGTCACTGTAAAAGCCAATGCCGTTTTCGCTAAATAGATCCGTGTTGTCATCTATGTCTAGTCGTGACTTGTCATGACGAAGCCCTCTGCGGTTTCGATGTTCAACTGATAACTCAAAGAAGCTTTGTAATGGGCCACTGACTGAAAAACTTGACTGCGCTTCCTTCTCAAGTAGTTCGTTATTCTCGTTATGTGTAATATCCCAATCGGCATAAAGGTTAGCTCGATTCCACCAATTACCTTTATCGCCATACCAGCGGTATTCACCACCGGTGGTGAATTTTTTAAAATCAACTTGTGAGATAAAACCTAAATCAGCGCGTAAGTCGGCATCGCGGTAATTATAGTCTGCAAACGCACGCCAATATTTTTCGTCGTGTTGGTATTTTACAAAGTAACCGTTCCCTGATTGCTCCTGTTGGTTGAGTACCCGTAAAACTCCTTCGTTATAATCACAGTCGCGATTGATTTCACATGTCACTTGTTCTGGCTGTGTGCAGTTATTGCCATCGCAAAGCTCATCGATAAATGTTTGACTGTACTGAGTTTCCGACTTCAGGACTTGTACGAGAAACGTGTCGTTTACCGTTGGTTTATATTTGCTGTCGATGCTGTACACCGTGTTTTTGTAGTCATCACTCTGACGGTGTGTGGCTGTGGAGCCTAATGACAAACCTGATTCAAAATCGTATCGATAGCGCAAAGCACCGTTCTCACTTTTACTATCTAGAGAGACAAGCGACGAGCCCAAGTTGCCAGGGATTAGCACATTTGTTTGATTGTCGTTGGCTATAAAGCCTGCGAAAGTGTGACCATTTTTGCTACCCGTAATTTTTGTGCCGTAATCAGGTTGAGCAATATTACGGGTGTGGATTAAATTGAGTGTTGAAGCAAAGTAGTCTGCATTATCAAGAAAAAATGCCCGCTTTTCAGGAAAGAACAAGCTAAAGTTGTTGTTAACACTTAACTGCGCTACATCGGCCTCAACTTGTGAAAAGTCAGGATTAATAGTGGCATTTAATGTGATATCCGGTGTTATACCCCATTTCAAATCTAAGCTTGCTTCGGTGGTGTTTTCACTTTCCCATTCATCAATATGAGCATTCTCTATCTCTCGGGTTTCATTTTTGCCTAATACAATAGAGGGGATCACGGCCACGTTATTCCCTTGTTTGGCTTCTTCAAAACCTTGATAGCTTGGCATTTGGCAAATCCAGCAGTTATTGCCGTGGTCAATTTTCATATTAGAAATACGCAAACGTTCGCTGCGTGGTAAGAATCTGACAAACTCCATAGCCATGGTTTTGGTTTTAATGCTGTCATCGAAGTTAAGTACGCGAAGTGGAATAGCCACTTCAACGGTATAACCACGGTCATGAATAACGCCTTCGCTATCCCAAATACCATCCCATGAAGAGCTTTCATGTTTTGTAAGCTCATTTTCAATGGAGTCTTGTTGCACACCTAATGGATTAATAAAAAATTGATAAGCAAGCTGCGAATTATTATATGAATCTATTTTTAGGCCGACTAGGTCATCATTCCATGCAGCATCACGGTCACGGTAAAAAGCGCGAATAAGTTCAGGGTTCGGATCGTTTGCTTCAAAACCTATGTATAAGGTTTCGCCATCTTCATAGACATAGGCAAAGGTAGTAACTGGGCTCTTAGCATTCTCGTAAGGCCAAGTGACATTATCGATTACTATTTTTCTGGCTTGCTGCCAACTAGGTTCATCCAGTTGACCATCAACTGTTGCAGGTTCAGCAATAAATGGAAGTTGAATGGGTAGGCTAGTCGCCAAGCTTGTAAAAGGCGTACACAAAAGGGCCACACTTAAAATTGATTTATACATAAGTACTATTTTTGGTATTCAAAACTGCGCGCATGTTATTAATTTACGAGTTTGTTAACAAATGCAACGCGATAGGGTGCATATATTTACGTTCAAATTAGATTCAGGATAATCGTGGTGGTAAATTAGGCAATCAAACACAAATTTGGCTGTTTTATAACAAAAGTAAATCAAAACGTGGTAAAAGGTTACCACCAAAAAAAAGAAGTGATCGTTATGAAGTTAATTCTTAAATTAATTGCCGGTATTGTTGCCGGTATTTTAGTGGGCTTGTATGTGCCACTAACGGGTGTTGAACTCCTTTATACAGCAAAAGAAATTATTGGTCAGTTGATCACCTTTACGATTCCGCTGATTATTTTATTTTTTATTGCATCAGGTATTGCTGGTTTGCCAAAAGGCTCGGGCCACTTACTTGGCAAAACAGTTGGCTTTGCCTATGGCTCTACCATCATTGCTGGCACATTGGCATTTTTACTCGTAAGTGCCATGATCCCATTATTTGATGGTGGCTTAACATTTGAAGCTGAAGTTGCCACAGAAGTGGGTAGCTTTATTGATTTAGAAATTCCGCCGTTAATGGGTGTGATGACCGCGCTTGCAACCGCATTTGTGTTTGGTATTGGTATGAGCCAGTTGCAGCTAGATACTTTAAAGAAAGTGTCAGATCAAGGTCGCGATGTTATTGATGGCTTGTTGGCGAAAGTAATTATTCCAGCATTACCATTTTATATTGCTGGTGTGTTTGCTGAAATGACAGTGGCTGGTACCGTCGTTGATACCCTTCAAACCTTCGGTATTGTGTTACTTGCCGCACTTATAATGCATTGGTTATGGCTAACCGTTTTATATGTAACAACTGGTTTATTATTAAAGCGTAACCCATTAGAGCTTGTAAAAAATATGCTGCCAGCTTATTTTACTGCTTTAGGTACAATGTCGAGCGCGGCGACGATTCCAGTTTCGTTACGCTCTAGTAAAGCCAACAATGTAAAAGAAGATGTTGCAAACTTTACTGTGCCTCTATGTGCAACCATTCATTTATCTGGTTCGACGATTACAATCGTTACCTGTGCGATGGCTGTCATGTTTTTATCACCTAATATGGATGTGCCGTCGTTGTTTGGTATGTTGCCATTTATTATGATGTTAGGCGTTGTAATGATTGCAGCACCAGGTGCACCAGGCGGTGCAGTGATGTCTGCGTTAGGCTTGTTAACAAGTATGCTCGGTTTTAATGAAGGTGCAGTGGCATTAATGATTGCCCTTTATTTAGCGCAAGACAGTTTTGGTACTGCCTGTAATGTAACAGGCGATGGTATCATTGCGTTGTGGGTTGATCGCTTTAGCGAGAAAGCCGCTGCGTAAAATTAACGAGTGAAACGATATTTTGATTTATCGTTTCACTTCTTCTGTGCTAATGTGGCACATTAAATAGTGCAAAAGCATGTATTTGGGTTATTTGAGGGTGTTCCATTGATTAATGTACTTTTAGTTGATGACCATGAGCTTGTACGGACAGGGATCAGACGTATACTTGATGATGTTCGTGGTTTTAAAGTGGTGGGTGAAGCTAAAACCGGTGAAGAAGCGGTGCAATTTTGCCGTCAAAACTCACCTGATATCGTGTTAATGGACATGAATATGCCAGGTATTGGCGGCTTAGAAGCGACGAAGAAAATTTGTCGTTACTGCCCTGATGTAAAAATTATTGTGCTTACTGTACATTGTGAAGATCCATTCCCAAGTAAAGTAATGCAAATTGGTGCCCATGGTTATCTAACCAAAGGGGCTGGGTCTGATGAAATGGTTAATGCCATTCGTGCTGTTAATGCGGGTCAGCGTTATATTGCGCCTGAAATTGCCCAGCAGATTGCTCTTGCGCAAGTTAGCGGTCGTACTGATGAAAACCCTTTCCAAAGTTTATCTGAGCGTGAACTGCAAATTATGCTTATGATCACCAAAGGTGAAAAAGCACAAGATATCGCAGAGCGTTTAAACCTCAGCTCTAAAACAGTCAATAGCTATCGCTATCGTATGTTTGAAAAGCTAAATGTGGGTGGCGATGTTGAGTTAACCCATTTGGCGATACGTCATAAAATGATCGACATTGATAGCTCGCATTAATTTGCTCAATGTCTGATTTCGATTCCGCCCGTTTTCTTAAAACACTATCAAGCGAACCCGGTGTATACCGAATGCTTGATAGTGAAGGGCAAGTTATCTATGTCGGTAAGGCAAAGAACCTCAAAAAGCGTGTTACAAGTTATTTTCGCAGCAATGTAACAGACAGTAAAACGCGTGTATTAGTTAGCAATATCTGTGGCATTGAAGTTACCCTGACGAATACAGAAACTGAGGCTCTTCTTCTCGAAAACAACCTTATAAAAAAATATCAGCCTCGCTACAATATTTTACTGCGAGATGACAAATCGTATCCGTATATTTTACTGACAAATCATAAACACCCCCGTTTGGCGTTTCATCGTGGTAGTCGCAAAATTAAAGGTGAGTACTTCGGTCCTTTTCCAAGTGCGGGTGCGGTATCAGAAAGCTTACGGCTAATGCAAAAAATCTTTCCTGTTCGTCAATGTGAAGATGCCTATTATCGTGCACGAAGTCGCCCATGCCTTCAGTATCAGTTAAAACGCTGTTCTGCACCTTGTGTCAACAAAGTATCTGATGAAGAGTACAGTCAAGAAGTCGACTTTGTTCGTAAGTTTCTACTTGGCAAGTCACATGAAGTTATTGCCGATTTGATTACAAAAATGGAACAGGCCAGTAAAGCACTAAAGTTTGAACTGGCCGCTAAAGTACGTGACCAAATTTTGTTGCTTAGAAAAATGCAAGAGCAACAATCTATTTCAGGTAATCATGCTGAAATGGATGTGGTGGGCTTTGCACATTTAAACGGTTTAAATGCCGTACATTTATTAATGATCCGCGATCATAAAGTATTAGGCAGTAAGACTTATTTTCCGAAAGTCCCTAAGGATTCAGGGCAAGAAGAAATTCTCACCTCCTTCTTAGGGCAATACTATTTAGCACCGGGTGCAACAGGGCGAATTGCAAAAGAAATCATTTTGCCGTTTGCTATTGAAGAAAGTGAGCCATTGAGTAATGCGCTTACCACAATTTCAGAACGTAAAGTCAGCTTGAAAGTAGCGAATCGAGGTGAGAGAGCGCAATACTTAAAGCTTGCAAATAAGAATGCGCTTAACAGCATAAGTGTAAAACAAAGCACGCAAGACTCAATTAACAAGCGTTATGCGCAATTAAAAGAAACACTTCGGCTTGACGACATTAATCGCATGGAGTGTTTTGATATCAGCCATACAATGGGTGAAAACACAGTAGCAAGTTGTGTCGTGTTTGACTCACAAGGGCCAAATAATAAAGAGTATCGTCGCTTTAATGTGACGGGTATTACTGGCGGTGATGACTATGCCGCCATGGAGTTTGCGTTAAACAAGCGTTATAACAAAGTTGTTGATGAAGACAAGATCCCAGATGTTATCTTTATTGATGGTGGTAAGGGGCAATTATCGCGTGCTGAGCAATATTTTGAAAATTGGCCCCATAGCAAAATGCCACTGTTAGTTGGCGTAGCAAAAGGCACGAGCCGTAAGCCCGGTTTAGAAACCTTATTGATTGACGGCGGTAGGAAGACTATTCCGCTTGATTCAGATGCGCCGGCACTTCATTTGATCCAACATATTCGCGATGAATCACACCGTTTCGCAATTGCAGGACATCGTAATAAGCGTCAGAAACAGCGGACTCAATCATTACTTGAAGAAATAAATGGTGTGGGGCAAAAGCGCCGACAATCATTATTAAAATATTTAGGGGGCATGCAAGGGGTAAAAGCTGCTAATATAGAACAACTAAAACAAGTTCCTGGGATCAGCCCTGAAATGGCTGAAAAGATATTTAATCATTTGCATGACAAGGCGTAGCCTTCATGCGAATATAGAAAAAAAGACATCTCCAAGTAGTTATGTGGAATATTCCAAACACACTCACAACCTTTAGACTTTTTCTTATCCCCATTTTTTTGGTGATATTTTATTTACCTTATTCATGGGCGTTTTTCGCGGCCGCGTTTGTTTTTTGGCTTGCATCAATTACTGATATTCTTGATGGCTATTTAGCACGCCGTTTAAATCAGTCTACACCTTTTGGTGCATTCTTAGACCCTGTTGCCGATAAAGTAATGGTCTGTGCTGCATTAGTGGCATTATCTAGTCATTATCAGAATTTATATATGACGATTCCCGCACTTGTTATCATTAGCCGTGAAATAGTTATTTCTGCCTTACGCGAATGGATGGCAGAGCAGGGCAAACGAGATAACGTTGCTGTATCTAATATGGGCAAGTTCAAAACAGCTGCACAAATGTTGGCGATAATCGGACTTATTTGGCAGTTTGATACCTGGATGATTTATTTAAGTTATGGACTTTTATATATTGCCACGTTCTTAACATTGAGTTCGATGCTGCAATATTTGTTTGCTGCTTGGTCAGAATTGACCAAAAATTGATCCTAAACGTATAATTACACACCATTTTAGATAAAAAATAAGCAAACAGTTTAAAACTCGCATTTTTTATATTGACGCGTTTAATAATCTCTGTAGAATGCGTCCGTGTTGAGAGGGCATAGCCCACAAGATAAAGAAAAGCGGCACTAGCTCAGTTGGTAGAGCGCAACCTTGCCAAGGTTGAGGTCACGAGTTCGAGCCTCGTGTGCCGCTCCAATTATCTAATTTGGCGGAATGGCAGAGTGGCCATGCAGCGGATTGCAAATCCGTCCACCTCGGTTCGACTCCGGGTTCCGCCTCCATTCAACACTCCACACGCTCTTTGAGCAACCCGATGCCCGGGTGGTGGAATTGGTAGACACAAGGGATTTAAAATCCCTCGTTCGTAAGGACGTGCCGGTTCAAGTCCGGCCCCGGGCACCATTTAAACTTTATTTAGTTTAAATTGTATGGATAAAACACTAAATTTGCGGCACTAGCTCAGTTGGTAGAGCGCAACCTTGCCAAGGTTGAGGTCACGAGTTCGAGCCTCGTGTGCCGCTCCAATTATTTGGAAGCGATAAGGCGGAATGGCAGAGTGGCCATGCAGCGGATTGCAAATCCGTCTACCTCGGTTCGACTCCGGGTTCCGCCTCCATTTAATACTCCACATGCTCTTAGAGCGACCCGATGCCCGGGTGGTGGAATTGGTAGACACAAGGGATTTAAAATCCCTCGTTCGTAAGGACGTGCCGGTTCAAGTCCGGCCCCGGGCACCATTTATACTTCAAAGTTTATATCTACTCTATTTCATATTTATTTCTATTTCCTTATTTACTCTAATTAGTTTTGTTATTTCCAAAATAGCTTTATAGTTTGTTTATGGCTACTTGATTAATGTATGCGTTAAATTTCCTTACATTATCAGTGGTATTATTCATAAAGTATCAAGGACAGATAATGGAACAATTTAAACGTGGTTTAAATCAGTTTTGGGTAGGCGCAGTGTTTGGTGTATGTTTCGCCATTGCGCTTGTTCTTATTCCGGTTGCGATTATCATGTCTAACATCAATGACGTACTGAAGATTCATGAAGTCAGTGTGTTAGTCAAAAAGGTCTCAACGGCATTTGATAAAACAGAACAAGCTCTCGAGAAAGCGAAAACAGCACTTGTTGATTTTGACAATGAAGTGGTGATGGAAGTGCTCACGGCAGTGCAATCTTACCAACAACAAACTCAGCCGCTATTTTCGGCAGAACAAAAGCAAGCCCTTAAAACAAAAGTCAAAGCTCAGTTAACAGAAAAGCTAAAAGTAACGTTAACCGAACAGCAAGTTACATTCTTACTCACGGTTTTTGAAAAGCTTGCAGAATCAAAAAAAGGGAGCTGAACAGCTCCCTGAAAATACGACACTAAATTAAGCAAAGACCTATCAAGCTTACTTACGCCAAGCACCTTTTGGTATTGTTTGATTTAATTTTTCGTTTTGTGACGGATCAAACGTGGGTAACTTGCCCGCTTTACGTTGGGTGTTGTAGTCTTTAGCAAGCCAAATTACGACACCTGACAACATAAATAACGCAATAACGTTGACGATAGCCATAAGGCCCATGGATATATCAGCGAGAGTCCAGACAATTGGTAACTCACCAAGTGCGCCAAACATTACCATACCCAGCACTAATAATCTGAAGATCACCATACCTGCAGCGTGGTTATGTTCTAGAAATAATAGATTTGTTTCAGCGTATGAGTAATTGGCAACTATCGATGTGAATGCAAAGAATAAAATCGCAATTGCAACAAAGGTTGCGCCCCAACTTCCAACATGCTCCTCAAGTGCTGCTTGTGTCAGTGCAATACCCGTAACCCCTGATTCTGGGATTAATTGTTGAGATAATAAAATAAGAGCCGCTGTGGCTGTACATATAATAATGGTATCAACAAAGACGCCAAGCATTTGTACATAACCTTGTGAAGCTGGGTGTGGCGGATTAGGTGTTGCTGTTGCAGCAGCATTCGCGGCGCTACCCATACCTGCTTCATTTGAGAACAAACCACGTTTTATACCTTGGATCATTGCTTGCATCACGCCATAACCAATAGCACCTGCACCTGCTTGTTCAAGTCCAAATGCACTATTAATTACATGCATAAACACATTAGGTAATAATTCATAGTTGATTGCACAGACATAAAGTGCAACGAGTAAGTAGGCAAGCGCCATAAAGGGAACAACCATCTCTGCGAATCGAGAAATTGTCTTTAAACCACCAAAAATAATAATGCCTGAACCAAGCACAAGCGTAATACCGACAATATACTTTGGAATACCAAACGCGACATCAAACGCTGCAGCGATAGAGTTAGATTGTACAGCATTAAATACAAGGCCGAAGGCAAGGATCAAACACAGCGAAAAGATCACGCCCATCCAACGTTTACCTAAACCGTATTCCATATAATAAGCAGGACCACCTCGAAAGTTACCGTCTTCATCGACCGTTTTATAAGCTTGCGCAAGTGTACTTTCAGCAAAACTGGTTGCCATACCAATTAAAGCAATCAACCACATCCAAAAAATAGCACCTGCGCCCCCTAAATAAAGTGCAACTGCTACACCCGCCATATTACCTGTACCAACGCGAGCTGCTAAAGAAGTACAAAAAGCTTGAAAAGAGGAGATGCCTTCTCCTGAACCTTGGCGGCTATGAAACATAACCTTGATCATATGGGGAAATTGGGTGAATTGAATGAAACCGAGTCGAAGAGTAAAAAATAGCCCCGCAGCTATTAATAGGTAAACCAGAATGTGACCCCAAAGTAGGCCACTTATACTATTTATAATATCTGTCATTTTACATGCCTTGTGAGCGAGTGGAAAATCTGCGGCGCAACTTACCACAACATAGAGGGATAGTTTAGTAATTCTGTTAAAAAACCAGGGTTATCCACAGGGTTTTGTGGGTAAGGTGTTGGTACTTAGTGGGTATCTAACGTATTTAAAAATAATTAAAAAATAGTAAGAAAAGTGCTTGCGTAAAAAATCCATCTCCCTATAATGCGACCTCACTGACACGGCGGGCAGCAACGAAAGACGCTGAACAACGTAGCAGAGAGTTAAGTAAAACTTCGGTTTTAAGTCTTCGAAAGAAAGTTTGAAATTAAGTGTTGACTCGAAAAATTAAGGGTGTATTGTACGCATCCCTCGAGACGCGAAAGCAACTCGAAACGTTCTTTAACAATATAAAGCAATCATCTGTGTGGGCACTCGTACAGATTGAGTTCTAACAGCGAAGCTACTTAGGTAGTAACGCAAACAAATTTAGAGTCTCAATTGAACTGAGTGACCAACGGAAATAAGTTTACTTATTTCAGCACAGTCAATTCAACATCGAAAGATGTTAAATAAATTCAGAATTCATTGAGCATGTCCGCTCCCTTATGGGAAGGACAGAAAAAACTTTTAATTGAAGAGTTTGATCATGGCTCAGATTGAACGCTGGCGGCAGGCCTAACACATGCAAGTCGAGCGGTAA